>JBAXOU010000007.1:0-38667 GCA_037133115.1 Planctomycetota bacterium
GCCCGCGGCCTCACGGCCGGTCGGCTTGCTTTGCGTAGCGCAGGTTTTCAACCTGCGGCACATCCGGCATAGGTTGGAAACCTGTGCTACTCACCTCGCGAGGTTCACGTGTGGGCCGCTCAGGCGGTGCCCGTCAGGCGGTTCATGGCCGCCACGAGTTCCTTGACGGCCGCGATGCTCTTGTCGAGCGCGGCCCGCTCATCGGGAAGCAGGCTCAGCTCGACGATCCGCTCGACGCCGCCCGTGCCCAGCACGACCGGCACGCCGACGAAGTAGCCACCGACGCCGTACTCTTTGTCGCAGTAGGCGGCACAAGGCACCAGCCGCTTCTTGTCCTTGACCACAGCCTCGACCATCTGGGTCGTCGCCGCGGCCGGGGCGTAGTAAGCGCTGCCGGTCTTGAGGAGCGCCACGATCTCGGCACCGCCATTGCGAGCGCGATCGACGATCTTCGCCAGGCGGTCGGCCGGCATGAGCTGCGTGACCGGGATGCCGCCGACGCTCGTGCAACTCGGGATCGGCACCATCGTGTCGCCGTGGCCGCCGAGCAGCATCGCCGAGATGTCCTCCACGCTCACTCCAAGCTCCAGCGCCAGGAAGGCGCGGTAGCGGGCCGTGTCGAGGATGCCGGCCTGGCCGATCACGCGATTCGCCGGAAACCCAGTGACCTGGAAGGTTCGCTGGACCATCGCATCGAGCGGATTGGAGACCACGATCACGACGGCCTGCGGGCTCGTCTCGCGAATCTTTGCCGCCACGTCGCCCACGATCTTGGCATTCGTCGAGAGCAGGTCATCGCGGCTCATGCCCGGCTTGCGGGCGATGCCCGCCGTCACCACGACCACGTCGCTACCGGCGGTGTCGGCCCAGTCGGTGGTTCCCGTCAGCGTGGCGTCGAAGCCCACGATCGGCGAGGCCTCGAAGAGGTCGAGAGCCTTGCCGGCAGGCATGCCCTCCGTGGCGGGGATGTCGAGCAGGACGATGTCGCCGAGCTCGGCGGCGGCACACCAGTGAGCGGTGGTGGCGCCGACATTGCCGGCACCGATGATCGAAATCTTGGCTCGTCGCATGGTGGGGGTTCCGAAGGGGCGAAGGAGGGTGTGAGACGGGAGGCGGCGGTGCTGCCGCAGGGCCGCTATCTGACGCCAGACGGGCGGCGGCGCAAAGGGGGGGCCGCGATCACTCGCCCGGGAGTTCGATGCGGTCGGGCAGCGACTCCCGGCGGCGGCGTTCGGCCAGCCGGGAATCTCGGCGCCGGGCCCAGCCGCCCACCACAAACGCCACCGCGAGCAGGCCGAGGAGTCCCGCGAGCACGGCGAACAGGATGTCCGACACCCCGGCGGGCGACGGAGCACGTCGCCACTCGACGGAGGGCGCGATCAAAAGCGCGGTCGAGATCCGCTCGCCCTTGATCTCGCGATCACCCTGCGATGACGACAGAAGCACGTCCTTGAGCGGGTAGCTGTATCGCTTGAAGCCGAAGCCCGGCACGCGGACCCGCTCGCCGATCGATTCGCCCGTGGGCATGCCGGCCGGGAGTTTCCCCACGCAGCAGACGATCGGGTAGCGGTCCTGAATGCGGTCGTTCACCTTGATCGTCGGCGTGTCGGTGAAGACCTCGAGCTCCCAGTAGTGGTCGCCCCCCACGGCTGCCCGGTGCCCGGGGTCATCGATCGCGATCCGCGTGGCCCGCCGCGCCACACCGTCGATCACGACGGGCTCACCCCGGTGCGTCGCGAACCACTTCCGCGCGGGGTCGATGAGGGTGAGCACGTCGGTCTTCCCACCGACCGCGCGAGCGATCTCCGCCGGCGACGATCGCGTGGCTGCCGCCATCACGGCCCAAAAGGCGGCGGTGTCACCCGGCTCGAGCCTGCGGTCGTCGACGAGGGTGTCGAAGAGGCCGTAGTCCACGCCCAGCCGTCCGAGCATCGTGGCAGGACGCCAGGCCACGGCGGTGCTCGCGACGACGAGATCGTGCGGGGCCGCAGGCCAGGCCGTCTCGCCGCCGAAGGGCACGGGTTCGGGCCCCGCCGCGGTCGACAGGGGGAGGCCGACCACCTCGGCGGGCTCATCGATCGCCTGCCACCGTGGCCAGGCCGCAGGGGCGCGCCGCACGACGACGTCGACCACGCCGCCCCGTTCGTCCGCCAGTCGCACGACGTCGTAGCTGGGCCAGCCGGCGAGCTGGGCGGTCTCAGCCGGAAGGTCGCGAGAGGCCACGAACGTGGCGCGGCCGCGGATCAGGACGAGGCGATCGGTGATGGCATTGGCTTCTCCCCGCGACGCGACCGGCTCGGCGGCAGCCCGCCACCGCGCGGCCAGCGGCTCGGGTGCCGGTAGCCGCGCCAGCACGCGGACGAGCAGTCGCTCTTTGTCGTCCGTCCACGGGCCCACAGCCGCCAGCGACTCACGATCGCCCGCAGCGATCTCCTTCATCGTCAGGAAGGCCTCGAGGCTTTCGGGGGCCCGAACGTCGTCCGCGGCGGCGGCCACGGCACCGGCGACAGCCAGACACCACACCAGCGAAACGAGAGGGCGGCGGCCCGCGATGACCCCAAGCAGCGTCGCCCCGACGACCGCCGCCACGGTGGCGGCCACGACGAGCGTCACGCCACCAGGCCCCGTCAGCCCGCCGCGCGGCGGGGCGCTGGCGGGCTTCCACGAAGGCTCCACGGTCATGATCACGGGTGCCACCCGGATGGCGTCGGCGGCGTTGTAAGCAAAGTTCTTGAAGAAGTAGCCGGTCACCTCGATCGGCTCGTCGATCTCCATCCCCGTCGGCATCCCCTCCGGCAGCGACAGGCACTGGATCACGACGGGCGACGGCGGACCGCCGGCGGGCTCCATCCAGCACTGCCAGTACCGGCCGACGCCGTAGTCGTTTCGCGGCGCCGCGAGCCGCTCGGCCCGATGGAGCGTGCCCTTCATCCGCACGAGGCGGCCTCGGAAGGATCGCGGCTGCCCGAAGAGTTCGCGAAAGGTCACGTCGCGCGGGCGGGCCCGCGCGAGCCCGCCTCGGCCTCCTTCACGGAGCGTCGTCCACACCTCGAACCAGGCGTCGTTGTCGGCGTCGCGAAACGTCGTCGCGTCGCGGACTCGAGCAAGCGATGTCAGCGAGGCGGCGAGATCGGCGGCCGGTGCTGCATCGAGAGGCTCTGGTTCCCGTTCGATCAGCACCTCGTCGCCGCGGGGCGCCGGGCCAACCACCGCCTCGAGCCGCGTATCGACCTGCGGCGGCGCGGCAGGGCCGCGCCGGGGGAACCAGGTCCGCTCCACCCAGCCGAGCAGCGCGAGCAGGAGCACGCCTGCCGGCATCACGATCCAGAACAGCCGCCGCCGCTCACCCGGGGCGAGGAAGTTGCGCGGGCCGGCATCTTCGGCTCCCGACCCCCGGCCCAGCCTCGCGGCACTGTCGTCGCGGCGTCCGCCCGAGGCGTTCACGGCGCGGAGTGCTCCTGCGTCTCGCCGGCAGCAGCGGCCGCCTTCTGTCGGCGCATCTCCCGCCAGACGTAGGCACCGAAGGAGCCCACGAGCGTGAAGGGCATCGCGAGCATGATGAGGATGCTGTAGAAGTAGCCCCGCGCGACGTTGAGCCCGTCGGGATCGGACGTGTTGACCGCGTCCTTACAGTTGGGGCAGCCGAGCGCCTCGGCGCCGGCGACCACCGCCACGATCAGCAGCACCGGAACGAGTTGGCGAAGGGCGGCGTTCAGAGATCGCATGATTCGTACCTCGCCACCATTGTAGGCAGGCCGTCAGGGGCCGGGAAACCAGTGGTAGAGCATGAGGTAGATCACCACGCCGGTCACCGACACGTAGAGCCAGATCGGCAGCGTGATCCGGCCCAGGCGGCGGTGCGCCTCCCACCGCCCCTTCCAGGCGAGGAAGAACATCCGCAGGGCCAGCACCGGCACCGCCACGGCGAGGAGAATGTGCGAAATCAGGATCGCAAAGTAGACCGGGCGGACCGCCCCCTCACCGCGAAATGGCACATGCCCGACCAGGTAGTGGTACGTCAGGTAGCAGGCCAGAAACACGGCCGAGGTGACGAAGGCCGCGGCCATCGCGGCCCGGTGGCCCCGGACGTTGCCCCGTTTGATGTATCTCCAGCCGACCACGAGCAGCACCGTGGCCAGCGTGTTGAGCAGGGCGTTGATGGTGGCAAGCGGATGCACACCTGCGACGGCGGTGGCGTCGGCGATGAGGGTGATCATGGAACGATTCCCGCGTCCGCCGCGGAGGTCTTCTCGGCCAGGACCTCGCGAATCAACTTCTTGAGCATGTCGACGCGATCCTGCTGGAGCAGGTGATAGCCGCCCCGCATCCGCCCCTGCCGGTCGAAGACAACGCCACGCTCCGAATGCACGCCAAGCTCCACCGGCAGCCGAAACACCTTCTGGCCCACCTGCTCGATGAGCTTCAGGTCACCGGTGAGGAACTTCCACCGCTTCGGATTGGCATCGAACCGCGCCGCATAGGTCGCCAACGCCTCGGGCGTGTCGTTGGCGGGGTCGCAGGTCAGGCTCACCACCAGGAAGTCTGGGTCGTCGATCTCACGAAGGATTTCGGCGATCGCCTGGTTCTCCCGGAAGCACGGGCCGGGGCAGTTGGCGAAGAAGATCGCCCCCATCCAGACGCGGCCCTTCAGCGACTCCGACGAAAACTCGGCTCCGGTCTGGTCGCGAAGCGTGAAGGGCACGTCGGCGAGGTTCGGCGCGTCGACGGCTGTCTCGTCCACGGTGCCGGCCACCGGGGCGGGACGGGACGACTCAGTCACGACCGGCGGCGATGGCCGCGTGCATCCGACGAGCAGCGAAATCAGCACGAGCCCGCCGCCGAACGACACGTCGCGGGCGAAGCTCTGAATCGTGGCGACGCCCCGTCCAAGCCGAACGGCGTAAGCCGTCGGGCGCATCGTGCACGACGCGGCATCGGCGCGGGCCCCGCCCCACGCCTCAAGGCGTTGGGCTTGATCCGTGCAGTGGTGGTGCATGTGATCCATGGTGAACTGGCGCGAAATATTCCCGCGAGGAGACATTCGTCGCTCCCGGGCGGCATGGAACCGCCCGCCGTTGATCAATGCGCCTGGACCGCGAACGGGCCCTCGGTCGACGCCTTCTCGAGCACCTTCAGATCAGCGCCACGGGCCATGTGGAGGGCCCGCTCCTGCGACACCATGCGGTTCCGCATGCCCACGTCGGGGATCAGCATGATCGCGAGAAACAGCGCCATCATCGCGGCAGGGATGGTAAGCACGTACTTCCAGTTCGCTTCCCACCAGACGTGCATGAAGAACAGGATCACGAGCATCGCCTTCGTGCATGAGACGGCCATCATGAACGTCCAGCCGACCTGCGGCTGATCGCGCCACGGCCAGGCGGGCGAGTAGGTGAAAAACGACATCGTCGTCAGGCCGCAGAGGGCCAGAAACACGAGCAGGTATTTGCCGAGGCCGCCGTGCGCATGGTGGTCGCCGTGCTCAGACTCGATCGAGTGCTGCAGCGTCTCGTCGGCCGATTCGCCGGAGCGGGTGACGGGGCCGTGGGAGTGGGTGCCGTGGTCGGACATGGTTGGGCCTTAAAACAGGTACATGAGCGGGAACAGGAAGATCCACACGAGATCGACGAAGTGCCAGTAGAGGCCGATGTTTTCGATGGCCCCGACCCGCTTCGCGTTGAGCGTCCAGGTGCACATGATCCCGAACACGAGCAGGCCGACGGCCACGTGGATCGCGTGGAAGCCGGTGAGCAGGAAGTAGGTGCTGGCCCACATGTTGCCGCCGGGAATGACCGTGGGGAGCCGGAGCCAGGGGAAGGCATCGTTGAGCCCATGGGCACCATGGCCGCCGCCATGGCTGGCCCCCTCCGCCGGCAGAGGCATCACCTGATCCGCGACGACTGCCATGTCGAACGCCTGCTGGTCGGGGCTCATCACCATCTTCTGAATCTGCTGCAGTCGAGTGCGGGCCGTCTCCTGGTCGGCGGAGAGGCGGTCGGCGGGCGCCGCGTCGAGCCGCTGTAAGAGATCGACCGTGTCGCCCGACTTGGCCTCGGCGTCGGCCGGATCACGGAGGGCGCTCGGCACCTGCCCCACGGGCGTCTTTCGCAGTTCATCGAGGCGGGCTCGGACAGCCGAGCCGTAGTAGAGGTCGGGCCGCTCGTAGATCCGGCTGTGCGGCATCGCGGGGTAGATGCCGTGGGAGAACTTCGCGGAGTACTCGTAGCCCTTCACGCCGAGGAAGAGCGTCCCGAGCAGGAGGGTGAGCAGCATCCAGATCTTCGCCAGGCTCGCCTTGTTGGCACGGGCGGCCTCGAGCGCCAGCACCACGGTGACGCTGGAGCAGATCAGCACAAACGTGTTGAACGCGCCGATCGGCTCGGAGAGGTGCACGTGGTGCGGCTTCGGCCAGATCGGGGCCCCAAAGCGAAGCACCACGTAACTGCCGAGCAGCGCCGCGAAGAACATGATCTCCGTCGACAGGAAGAGCCACATGATCAGCTTGCCGCGGGAGAGCGGCAGGCCGGGCTGATACTGGAGCGTAACGTGGCCGTGATGGCCATCATCCCCACCATGACCATGACCACCATGACCATGATCGTGACCGGAAGAGATCGAGGCGGCGTGAGCGTGCATGTCGGTGCTTGGGATTCGAGTGGATCAGACCGGCCTGCCAAACGCGACCGCCGCAGTGAGCAGGCCGAGCAGGGAGCCGAGGGACGTGAACAGGAGAACGCGGGCGGAGGCGTCGTCGCGGCGAACCGCGAACCGGATCGACGCCACAACGTAGACGATCGAGGCGACGGCTGCCGCGAGAAACAGGCGGATGCTGCCGGACGGCACCGCGAGCACGAGGCTGGCGGGCACCATGGCGAGCGCCGCGGCGAGCGACTGGCCGGCCGCGCGAAGGCCGGAGGGATCAACGACCGTGAGCATCTTCAGCCCAGCCGCGTCGTACTGGCGGCGATAGAGCCAGGCAATCGCCATGAAGTGCGGAAACTGCCAGAGGTAGAGGACCGTCGCCAGGGCCGCCGCGGCCAGCCCACCCCGGGTGTCGCCGGCGGCGAGTCGCTCGGGCCCCCCAGCGGCAAGCCAACCGATCGCCACGGGAAGGGCCCCGGCCACGGCGCCAACGGCGGTGTTCAGCGGCGTCGTCTGCTTGAGCGGCGTGTAGAGCAACACGTAGAGCAGCCAGGTCGCGACGGCGGCGGCGGTCGGCTGCCAGCCACTCGACACCCACACGAACGCCACACCCACCATGAGCGTTGCCGCGGTGAGCCACCAGGCATCGCGAACCCCGAGCCGACCCGCCGCGAGCGGTCTGTTGGCGGTGCGATCCATCAGGCGGTCGGTCTCGCGCTCGAGAATCTGGTTGGCGATGCTGGAACTCGCCGCCACGAGCGCCGTGCCCAGAAGCAGGAAGGCCACGGCGGCGGGATTCTCAGGTCGGCCTCCGGTCAGCCAGAGTGCGGTGACGACCGTCGCGAGCACCATCACGGCGATCCGTGGCCGGGTGAGCCGCGACAGTTCTGTGGCCCATGAGGCCGCGTGCGTCACCGGCGGCGCCGCGTCGGTGCCGCCGGCAGCGAACGGCGGCGACACGGCGACAGCTTGAGTGAACGTCGGCGGCGTCATGCGAAGGCCCTTTTCGAGGCGATTCCCTCGCGGGCTCTGCGGCCGGCTGAAGCGCCGTCCACGGCCCCGGCCTCGATCGCCAGCACCACCGACGCGCCGAGGATCAGCATGCCGAGGACCACGTGCCCGGTGACGACCACCGCGTTGCCCACGCTCCGGGCCCGCAGCGGTTCGGCCAACTGCCACGCCTCCGGCAGGATGCCCGAAGGCACGCCCCAGTTGGCGACCCAGGCGCCGCAGCCGAGCAGAAACTGCACGATCACAAACGCGACGATTCCCTTCGACCACCGCCGCGCGGCGGTCGAGCCGTTCTCGCCGAGAACGACCGCACTGACGACCGACAGCACCGTGACGACGACGGCGCCGAGGATGTGCAGACCGACGAGCCCACGGAACGTCGCCGGATCGACCGTGGCGTCGAGGTGCCGCAGTTGGGCGCCAGCGACGAGTTGAAGGTAGGCCGCGACGAGCAGCGCGACGGGCAGTCGGCTGGCACCTCCGGCGACGACGCCGGCCGACCGCCTCGAGAGCGTGGCGATGGCGACAGCGACGGCAAAGAACAGCGGGCCGGTGCAGGCATGGACCTTGGCGACGGTCTTGTCGTCGAGCAGCACCCGCGCCCCGCCGAGCACCCCTTGGATCACGACGAGCGCAACCGCGGCAACTGCGAGCCACCGCACGGCCGGCCGAACGCTCGACCGCCACGCCACGGCGGCGAGGCAGAGCGTCACCATGCCCGTCGCCGCGCCGAGCAACCGGTGCCCGTGCTCGAGAAAGAGATCCCACGGGCCATGAAGCCACTCGCCCAATGGAAACAGAAACATGTTGTGGCCGTAGGTCGCCGGCCAGTCAGGCACCGCCATCGCCGCTTCGTACGTGGTCACGAGCGCCCCGAACGACAACAAGACGGCCGTGACACCCACCAGCAGGCAGGCGACCAGATGCGTCCAGTTCAAGGCGGAAATTCTCATGATTGCGACCGACACGGACCCAAACTGAGGCAGGCGAAGGGACTGGCGGAAGTTCGACGAGCGTTGGAGATTTCGCTCGCCGCAGCTTTGCCCCTTCGATCCGGGTGGTGCGAAATATCTCCGCGAGAATCCCGAAGGACTCGCAACGCGAGCGAATTCCGCCATCCCGAAGCCGTCTTTGGCTCACTGGCCGTTGCGGGCTCCTCTCAGTGTGCCGCCGCAGCCGCCGCGGCAGCAGCAGCATTTGGCGGATCGGTCTGCATGAGGTGATCCTTCTCGACGCCCGGCACCGAGTACTCATAGGGACCGCGGTGCACGATCGGCTGGTAGTCGAAGTTGCCGTGGCCCGGGGGGCTCGGTGCGGTCCACTCCAGCGTGTTGGCATTCCACGGGTTCCGGCCGGCGAGCGGACCCCAGAACATGCTGTAGATGAAGTTGGCCGCGAAGATCACCTGCGTGGCCACCATGCCGATGGCGCAGTAGGTCATGAAGGCGTTCAACGGTTGGAGATGATGGAACGTCTCGTAGTGGTAGGCGTCAGCGAGTCGCCGCGGGAAGCCGACCGCCCCGAGGATGTGCATCGTGAAGAACGTGCCGTTCAAGAAGATGAACGTGAGGAAGAAGTGCACCTTCCCCCAGAACTCGTTCATGGTGCGGCCGAACATCTTCGGGAACCAGAAGTAGATCGCGGCCCAGACGCCCATCGCCGTGCCGGCGAAGAGAACGTAGTGGAAGTGGGCCACGATGAAGTAGGTGTCGTGGATGAAGATGTCGACCGGCGTGGCGGCCATGAAGATGCCTGAGAGGCCGCCGATGATGAACATCGACACGAACGAGAGGGCAAAGAGCATCGAGGTGGTGAACTGGATCTTGCCGCCCCAGAGCGTGCCGAGCCAGTTGAACGTCTTCACGGCGCTGGGCAGGGCGATCATCATCGTCGACACCATGAAGGTGATGCCGAGCGCCGGGTTCATGCCCGACATGAACATGTGGTGGCCCCAGACGATGAAGCCGAGGCCCGCGATGCCGGCGATCGAATAGACCATCGGCCGGTAGCCGAACAGCGGCTTGCGGGCGAAGACGGTGAGGATGTCACTCACCATGCCCATCGCCGGGAGAATCATGATGTAGACGGCCGGATGGCTGTAGAACCAGAAGAGATGCTGCCAGAGGAGCGGCTGGCCGCCGCCGGCGCCCGCGATCGCGTTGTTGACGACGTTGCCTTCCGGCGAGAAGAAGCCCGTGCCGAGCATCCGGTCGGAGAGTTGCATGAACCCGGCGGCCGTGAGCACCGGCAGGGCAAACGCCTGGAGAATGGCCGTGATGAACATTGCCCAAATCGTCATTGGGAGGCGGAACATCGTCATGCCGGGGGCCCGCATGAGGATGATGGTCGTCATATAGTTGACGCTCCCGAGCATGCTGGAGACACCGACCATCGTGAGGCCGAGCAGCCACATCGTCTGCCCCATGCCGCTCGCCGGCGAAGAGGCAGGGTTCGTCGAGAGCGTGGGGTAACTCGTCCAGCCGCCCGAAGCCGCGCCTCCTTCGACGAAGAAGCTTGCGCCGAAGAAGAAAAAGGCGGGCCACATGAACCAGTACGACAGCATGTTGAGCGTCGGGAACGCCATGTCATCGGCGCCGATCATCAGCGGGATGAGGAAGTTGCCGAACGCGCCCGCCAGGATCGGAATGATCACGAGGAAGATCATCACCGAGGCATGCATGGTGAAGAGCATGGTGTAGAACTCGGGCGACATCTGGCCGCCCTCCTGCGCGAAGAGTTTGCCGATCACCGGCACGTCGGACCACGGCCACGCCACCTGCCAACGGACGGCGAGGGCGAGCAGGCCGCCGATCAGAAACCAGAGCAGCGTTGAAAACAGGAACTGCAGGCCGATGACCTTGTGATCCTTCGAGAACACGTAGGTCGAGAGGAAGTGCGACAACCCCGCCTTCGGCGCATCGCCGTGGGCGTGTCCAACGACGGTGCCGTGCTCGACGGCGGGCGTTGCGGTGACGGGGGGCGGGGTCATCAGGATTCCTCCGGAAACAAAAGGGATTCCACTCGGCGTTCGGTCATTCGGCGGCGGCCACGTCGGCAGCCTCCGGCGGGGGCTGCGTGGCCCCCTGCTCGGCATACTTCCGCTCGAGCCACGCTTCGAAGTCGGCTCGCGGCTCAAACGTGACGCGGCCCTTCATCTTATAGTGGCCCCAGCCGCAGAGTTCGGCGCAGACGATGTCGAACTCGCCGGCCTCGCGAGCCTTGAACCAGACGGGGATCTTCATGCCCGGCACGGCGTCCTGCTTGATGCGGACATTGGGGAGGAAGAACGAGTGAAGCACGTCCATGCTCTTGAGTTGAACCAGCACGTCCTCGTCGATGGGAAGGTGCAGGTCGTTGACAAGAAACAGGTCGTCGGCTGTGCCCAGCGTGCCGTCGCGGCCCGGATACCGAAGCCGCCACTCGAACTGTCGTCCCACAACCTCCACCGTAGGAGACATCGCGGGCCGCCGCATCTTCACGTCGGCCCAGGCATTCATCTGGTAGATGGCGAGAAACAGGAGCGTGGCGGCGGGAATGATCGTCCAGACCACCTCGAGCGTGTGGCTGCCCTGGATGTAGGTCGCTTCGCCCTTCTGCTTGGACGCGTCGTACTTCCACATGAACCAGAACAGCAGCACTTCCGTGACCACGAACACGACGCCCGTCAGTGCGAGAATGAAATAGAAGAGCGAGTCGATGCTCGCCCCATGCTCCGACACGTCTTTCGGCAGCCAGTGGTCGTAGGCGGGAGCGATGGCGAACGTCGCCACGCCCAGCACCGGGACGGCGAGAAAAAGCAGGGACCAGAAGATTCCGGCGAGTCGCTTGCCCACGTCGATGAACTCCCTCGTCGATTGACCGTTCGTGCCGCTCTAGAACCGATCCTTCGCCACCATCGGGCGATCAGCCCCAAGTTCGCCATCGAACTCGTAGGGAAGCGACCGGATGTAGTTGACGATGTGCCAGATTTCCGCGTCGGCGACGCTCCCCTTGCCACCGGGGCCCGAGGGGCCGACGCCAGGCATCGGCGCGCCGTTGATACCCGTGTAGAGCCGGCGGTAGAGATCGATCGGACGGCGACCGCCGCGGTACAGGCCAAGCCTCAGATTTCGTGGCGGGATGGGCCGCGGCCGGAGGGCGTCGCCCTCGATCACGTCAGCCGCTGCATGGAGCCACGCCACGCGACCGGCATCGTCCTGTGACGCACCAAGGCCGCCGGCGACCTCCTTGCCCCATTCGACGATCACCTTGTTCCAGTCGTCGTAATCATTGGCCTGACCGTCGCCGAGCGCTGTCACGCCGTGACACTTCACGCAGCCGCCATCACCGTGGAAGAGCGCCCGGCCGCGGGCGACGGACTCCTGGTTGGCCAGGTCGTCGCCGGGCTTCGTGAAGTCCAAGTTCGTGGGCACCGCGGCGATTGGAATCCTCGCCTCCTCGGCCCCCTGCCACTTCTCGACGATCGGCGCGAGGATCTCGTCAACGAGAAACTCTTTCGTCGTCGGCATCGTGTCGTCGACGCCAAGTTCCTGCTCGGCGTAGGTGTAGAGTGCCAGTTCCGTCTCGCCCCGCATCGACAGGTAGCGGACGTATTCCACCAGCGCATCGACCTTCGCGGGGGGCAGAAGCGCGAACGATGGCATCGACGAGCCGGGCACGCCGTCGTGCAGCACGCGAGTGAGGTCGTCGCGAGCAGGCCGGGCATCCCGCCAGGTGCTCTTGAACTTGTACTTCCCGGGACGGTAGTCGCGGGGATACGGATTGAGAAACGCCGCGGTCGGCCCCATGCCGTCGCCGCTGATCCCGTGGCAGTGGGCACAGTGCTCGCGGTAGAGGCCGTTCTTGCGGCCCACGATGTCGCTGCGGACCGGGCCGGCGGCGAGTTGCAGTTTCGCCACATCGAGGCCTGTTTCAGCGAGGGCCACAGGCTCGTCGGGCGTGCCATACATCGCCTCGAGAATCGTGGCCACCTGCGCCTGCCGGTCGTTGGCCCACGACGACCAGGGCTTCTCCATCCCCGACTCGGGGGCCGCGGTTTTGGTGGCCTGCACCATATTGAGCCGGAACGACGCGGGGGGCGTTTTGCCACACCCGACGGCGGCGGCGACGAGGGCCATAAGCACGGTGGATCGCAGGGTGGATCGCACCGGGGATCGAATTGCTTTGGACGACGTGTTCATGAAAATGGCGTTGCGTGAGGTGGACGGATGATTGCTGATCACGTGCCGATCGAGCCTGCGGGTACTTCAAGCGTGCCGAGGTCCTTGACCTCGTCGGCCTGCAGCGTGATCACGAAACGGCCCTTGGGATTCCACTTGAGATCGGGTCGCTCGAGCACGACGCCGCCACCAGAACCGGTGGACCGGGAGTGCCAGACCTGAAACTCAAGCGGCTCGCCCGCGGGCAGGTCGGGGATCGCAAACGAGCCGTCGGTGGCGGAGACGGCAACGTAACCGTCCTTGCGGAAGATCACGTAGGACTTCATCCACGGATGGATGTTGCAGGTGGCAGTCTTCGGAGCGCCCATCTCCGTGTCGGGCTTGTAGGTGGTGCCCTGGCCGGCGGGAATCAGCTGATTGAAACTCGTGCCGTCGATGTTGGTGTTGTGCCCGACCGGATCGCTGTTTCGCACGTCGATCGCCTGGCCGACGCGGGCGGCGAACACCGGCGTGAGAAACTCGCAGTTCTTCTGGTCAAACACCTGCGGTGCATCGGGAACGGGATTCTTCACGCGGCTCGACTTCCGCACGAACACCACCACGTCGGCAAGGCCCTTGCCGGAGGCGTCCACCCGCAACGACCGGTCGAAGAGTTTCGAAGACTTGCCGCAGACTTCGATGTCCTTGTCGACGGCCAGTGCCTTCGGCTGGCCGGGGTCACCGGTGAAGACGAAACGCCCCTTGAGCCCGGCCCAGCCAGTGCCTGTGGCGGCCGCCTCGCCCCCACCCACGGCAGCTGCCGTCGTCGACGCCAGCCCCTCGCGGATCGTCACCGCGGCCGCCGCATCGGCAACGGGGCTCGACACCCGCCGCGGTCCGCAGCCGACCACGGTCGCGGCGACCATGCAGACACACAGGGCGAATGGGCGACTGGGCAACATCATGGACACTGAAACTCGTGTTGTGAGGATCACTTCTGGAAAACGGCGGGGGCGAGCACGATCTCACCGAGGTCGGTGCCGCCCGCGGCCACCGCCACCTTCTTGCGGCCCTTCGACGCCTTCTCCGCCTTTCCGCCGATGGTCATCTCGCCGAGGTAGCCGGCCTTCTCATGCCAGAACTGCAGTTCGACTTCGCCGACTGGCACATCCTTGATCTCGAACGTGCCATCGGCCTTCGAGACGGCGCCATACGGATTCGGCCGGACGACGAGCCAACCCTTCATCCAAGGGTGGATGTTGCAGGTCACCTGGGCAGGAACGGCCTCGTCACTGGTGAACTTGATCGCCGTCTCGCCTCCCGCTGGGATCAGGTTGTTGGACGGCGGGTTCTTCACGGTGGCGATGTTGCTGTTGTGCCCGACGGTGTCGGAGTTCTTCACCACGAGGTCCTGGCCGACCTGCACGAACGCGACGTGCGGCTCGAACCGGCAGTCCTTGTTGTCGAGCGTCACCTTTGAGGCGGCCGCCTTAGCGGCTTCGGGGTTGATCTTCACGTCCTTGTCGCGAACGAACACCACGACGTTGGCAATCCCCTTGTCGGCACCGACGACGAGCTCCTCGGCGAGCAGTTTGTGCTTTCCGCAGACCTCTGGATCCTTGTCCGCCTTCAATTCACCCGCCGAAGGCGGAGCACCACCAAACACGAACTTGCCCTTGATCGTCCCCCACTCGTCGGCGGCCACGATGTCGCCGAGCGACAGGGCCGCGAGGATGATCGCGGCAAACGAAAGCGAGTGAAGGCGTGTCATCGAAGTGCTCCAGGAAGGTAGGACGAGGTGCTGGCGGTGGGATCCGACGAGAGGAAACTCTAGAGTCAGTTTAGTGAGGCGGAGGCGGACGGCGAGCCGGTGGATGAAAGTGGTGCCGATTCAGCCGCCGAAACTGAACCCGACGCCGCCCGCGGTTGGCCGGCGGCGGGCTGCTCCGCTGACGGCTGAGCCGACTGGCCGGCTGGTGCCGTCGGGGGCTGCTGCCGCAGGAAGGCTTCGAGCGACATGTTTCGCTTGGCAAACGCATCGAAGTGCATGAGCAGGTCGGTGAGGGCATCCACCTGCTGCTCACTCGTGCCCTGGTAGAGGTCCTGACTCACGGGCTGGTTGTAGGGGATGTTCACCGGCATGCCCGTGTACGGCAGGAACCGCTTCGGATTGGCGATCCAGCCGTGGACGTAGTCGGGCCGCAGCCGCTCGTGCACCCGCTGCAACTGTGGCGCCAGCGCCTTCACGCTGCCCGCCGGCGTGTAGTCGCCCACGAGGTGGCACTTCACGCAGTAGTTGTTGTTGCTCACGATCTTCAAGGCCCCGTCCAGGTGGCCTGGGTGTGCCTGCTCCGCCGCGGCGACCGATGACTCGTCGAGCCGCGGGTCGTAGACGTACGGGTATTCGGCACCGTCTACCGAAGCGAAGTAGTTGACGAGCGCCGCGGCCTTGGCGGAATCGAAGTTGAACTTCGGCATCCGCAGCACGGCCGGCGGGCGGATCGGATGGGGATTGAGCAGAAACTTGTGCAGCCACGCCGACTGCACCTTCTTGCCCTCGCCCACCAGCGGCGGCGGGAGCCAGCCCCAGGCGTCGTCGGGCTTCACGTTCGGGTTCACCTGCTTCTCGTCGGCGATCACCACGGGGAAGAGCAACTTGGCCAGGTCGCCGCCCCAGCCGGGGTAGTGGTGACCGGCGGCGATCGCGTCCTGCGGAACGATCAGATTTTGACTGCCCACGGTCCGCGGCGCACCGTCTACGAGGGCGTCCTGCCAGAGCGCGAACGGACGATGCACCACCGACTCGGCGTCACCCTCCTCGATCGGCACACCGTCTTCGTCAACGAGCTGCGGCTTGCCCGTCTCTGGATCGAGCGTCGGCATCCCGATCAGCATCGCCTTTCGACGGCCCTGCCGGTCGGTCGCCAGCGAGGCGGCGACCTGATCGGGGGTGAAGTGGGGAGACAGGAACGGATAGTCGGCGAAGGCCGAAGGCTCACCGAGTGACTCGGGCTTGTAGCGGATGTCCCAGCGATCCATACGGAGCTGGTGGCAGCCACCGCAGTTGTACTGCTCCGCCACCACCAGGCCGTCGAGGCGGGCCTGCTCCCGCGGGGCGGGCTGATGCACGTACTGCGGCGCCGGCGGCTCGGCGACCAGGCCGAGCACGAACGTCATCACCGCCTCCCGCTGGGCCTCATTGAACGGGAACTGCGGCATCCGGTACCGCTCGTTGTAGGTCTTGTTCTCGGCCTTCTTGTAGTCGTAGCTCCGCGGCGCCCGAAGCTTCTGCCAGAGGAAACCCTCCCGCTCGTGGCCGAGGAGTTTCTCGAGGAAGTAGCCGACCGAAGGATCGAGCGATTCGGGATCGACGTGGGCCTCGGTATGAGTCGCCTCGTAGGCGAGGTCGGGCGCGAGCGTCCCATCCTCGGCCGCGGGCTCGCCGCCGCCGTGCTGCCCATGGCTACCCGAAGCATGATGCCCGTGGCCGCCGGCCAGTTGGCGCGTGACCAAGTGCGACACCTGCTCGAACGCGATCCGCGAGGGATCCTTGCGGCCCCAGTCGGCGAGCGCGGCACCTGCCGGCTTGCTGTCCTCGAAGCCGGGGATGTCGTGGCACGAGTAGCAGGCCAGCTTGTTGATCGTCTTCTTGCCAACGTAGGTGAGCAGCAGGCGGTCGCGTTCGGCTCCGTCGAGGCCCACGAGCATCCGCTCGTCGCCCTGGATGGCGGCCGCATCGCCGACACCCGCGGCGAGCACCTGCTCGGCGCGAACCACCGTGAACCGCTCCTTGAGGTACATCAGCGCGAGTTCGTCGAGTGCCTTCCGCTCCTCGGCCGACAGTGAACCAGCCGATGCCATCGGGAAGGACGTCTCGCCGTCGAGCGTCTCCACCTGCCAGTCGGCGGCCGGCTTCCAGTCACGACCCGATCCCATCAGGTATTCGGTCGCATCGGCGGCAGGATCGCTCACCGTGCCGTCGGCGAGCGTCACGGGCTCGAGCAAGACGTTCGGCATGATCGTCTTCGGGTGATACCGAGACGGCTCGCGGAGCCAGCTGTAGAGCCACTGCTTGCCCTGCGGCAGCGAGGCCGCCTTGCCGCCGATCCGCGACAGGTTGGGGCCGTGCATGCTCGTGGCCTCGGGGAAGTCGTCGTGCTGGTGGCAGGCGAGGCAGCCCCGGAGTTGGACGACCTTCCGCCCTCGGGCGGCGTCGGCTTGCGCAGTGATGCCGTCGAACGGCTTCACGTAGTCGAACGGGGCACTCGACGCGGTGAGGTAGTGCACCATGGAGCGGATCTCGAGCGGCTCGTACCGCTTCGACTCCTCGAGCTGCTTGCCCTCGAGGTGGCTCCAGAGGCCGAAGAACCGCGGCATCTTCGTGGACGGCCGGAACTCCTGCGGATTTCTCAGCCACGAGTAGAGCCAGTCGAAGCCAACCTTGCTGGCGACGTGCCGCAGGCTCGGGCCGACTTTCGGCAGCGTGCCGGGTGTCTCGGGATCCTTGAGGATCGCGGCGAGTTGGTGCGAGCGACCGGAGAGTTTGGCATCGGCACCAGCGGCCGCGTCGCGATCGAGCGCCTCGCGGAGCCGCACCCGTGATTCATGGCTGTCGGGTCCCGAGCGGACGTCGGTCACCCAGCGGGCGACGGTCTCCCCCATGTCCTTGAGGCCGGGATCGGCGGCGAGGGCCTCGGCCACCTCGTGGTAGTTCGACTCGAGCCGCATGTCGGGGCCGATTCGCTTCTCGGGTCCGGCCCAGCCGTTGATCTCGTGGCATCCGTAGCAGCCGTACTGCCTGATCAGGTGGTAGCCCTCGACGAGCTTTGGCGCTGGTGGCTCGGGGAACTTCTCGCTCGGCTCGAGATCGACCACCTGGTGATGGCACTTCAGGCAGCTCGACTCCTCGAACCGCGCCGGAAGCATCGGCTGGATCCAGTGGTGGTTGTTGAACCAGCCATGCTCATCGTGCCACTCGTGGGCCTGCTTGGGTGTGTTGGGCGTGTGCGAAGACCACTTGAAGCTCGTGGCGCTCCCCTGCCCCTGGTGGCAGATCGTGCAGCCGAAGTTCTTCATCGGATGCGGGCTCGAATCGCCCACAAAGAGGTCGAGCCGCGGGTGGCTCGAGTAAGGCTGCGGCACGCCGCGGCGCACCGTGAGCGAGAGGGGCTTGCCCCAGGCGGGCGTGTCGAGAAGCGATGTGACGGCCATCTTGCGAGCCAGCGTCTTGCCGCCGTTCACCGCCTCGATCACGTCGCCGGGCTGGAGGCCCGCGACCGCCGCCGGCGACTCGGGCACCACCACGCTGACGGTCGGATCATCGGAAGCAAATAGCCCGTGGGCCGCGAGCCGCAGACCGTAGGAGGCTTCGAGCCCGTCGTTCCCGTCGCCGGCCAACGCCGCCGGCTTCGCGGCGGGCGTCGCGAGCGCCACCGTCATGGTCGACGCCTCGGGATACCCGGGCTCGGTCGGCGCTCCAGCCATCGACTTGTCCATCCCGCGGTGGCAGGTCGTGCAACGGTCGAAGCGGGCGACGTCTCGGAAGTTGTTGTTGAGGGTGAGCTGCGGCAGCCAGATTTGATCGACCCTGATCGGGCTGTTGAAGGCTTCGAGCACCGGGAGTTCGAGTAGACTCTTTCCCGCATTCGACTCCCGTGTGGCGAGCGTCTTCTGGAGTTGCACAAGCTTAGCGCGATGGTCGGCCAAGGCCTTGGCCGCATCATCCTCGCCCTTGGTCATCTGCCCCAGCAGAGCGTCGAGTTTTTTGCGGTGGGTGTTGGCATCCTGAAACGCCAGGCTCGCGGCAGCCACCTCCTGGCGCTTGGAGTCGGCGAGCACGAGCAGCGAGGCCTGGCGGTCGGCTGGGGCTTCTTCGGCCACGGCGAGCTCGTAGTCGGCGCGGTTCTTGTCGAGCTCGGCCCGCCGCAGTTTCAGCGCGCCGGCCAGGTTGTCTTCGCGAAACTTCGTTCGCTTGACGATGTCGCG
This sequence comes from Planctomycetota bacterium, assembly GCA_037133115.1. Taxonomy (GTDB): domain Bacteria; phylum Planctomycetota; class Planctomycetia; order Pirellulales; family UBA1268; genus QWPN01. Next base: position 18,777 of record JBAXOU010000007.1, read on the forward strand.
AAGCCGGGCCAGGAGGTCGCCGCGAACCACCAGCCGCTGCTCCGGGTCCTGCTGGGATTTCAGTTGGTCGATGTCGAGTTCCGCCCGATCGGCTGCCTGGGCGTCCTCCGACACAGTTCTCACCTCGGCGATGAACGCCTGGGCGACAGTGCCGTCGAGATCGGCCCGCCGCGCGTCGCCGAGGGCCGCCTCGAGTTCGTCTCGCCGGGCCTCGTAGGACTTGGAATCCTGCTCGTCGATCCGCGCCTGCGCGTTCCAGGTCTCGAGTTCGCGAAACTCGCGGGCGTACTGCTTCCACGGACGGTTGTGATCGCCCGTCAACACAAACACGGTCGCCACCAGGAGCGCCACGGCGGTCGCCGCGAACGCCACGTGCAGGAGTCTGAGGTTCCACCAGGTCTGTTCTGTTGCGGGCATAGGAGTGTTCGCCGTCGAGGCGACCGTGCAGCGTGTTGGGCGATGAGCACCGTGCTGGCTGGCGCGATGAGCGCCGCCAGCCATCGTTAAAAGTTCAGCGAGATCTCGGGGATGCTGATGATGTATTTTAGGTTCAAGGTCCAGCGAAGGATCATTTTGATGGGCAGCGTGAGCATGAGCAGCATCAGGTTCGCCATCACCATGTAGCGGACGAGCCCCAGTTTGGCGAAAAACCCGCGAAAGATCGTCACCGCCAGAAGCGGCGGTAGCAGGAGCAGGTAAGCGCCCATGACGAGCAACCCGGGAGCTTCCCGGAGCAGGACGTAGCCCGCCTGGACCAGCCCACTCGCACCGGCCGGCGCCTTGGGCAGAGGCTGGTCGAGCAGTTTCACCCAGAACATCTGCGGCAGGTCCACGTTGTTGAGCACCTCGACTTTGTAGGGCGTCCAATACTCGAACGGCCCGAAAAAGTTCCAGTTGGGACCACGGAGGAACGTGCCCAGGATGATCAGCGTGATCCAGAGCACGAAGAAGCCGAACTGGTAGGTCAGATAGCTAAACTTTCGCTCTTCGATCGAGTAGTAGCCATTACCGTTCTTGTTGAAGTCGAGGTAGGGCATCGCCATCAGGCCGAAGACGACGAGGCTCGGCAGCACCACGCCCGCGTACCAGGGGTCAAAGTAGACGAGCATCTCCTGAAGCCCGAGGAAGTACCACGGGGCCTTCGACGGGTTCGGCGTCTTCACGCTGCTGGCCGGCTCCTCGAGCGGCGCTGGCAGGAAGATCGCCCACACCAGCAGGAACGCCATCACGGCCACCATGCAGATCAGTTCGGTGTAGACAAGGTCGGGCCAGACGAGCACCTTCTCGTCGTTCTCTTTCTCAACCGTCGGCAGGCCGCGGGCGATCCGGTCGTCGTTGACGACGGCCTGCTTGGTGGCGAGCCAGGTGAAGAAGGCGAGTAGGAAGACGAGGCCCACGATCGGCACGTTGTCGGGCTTCATCACAATCGCGGCGAAGTTCTCGTCGGCCATCGACAGGCCCATGAGCACGAGCATCGCATTGAGGATGCCCCAGGCCACCATCGGCTTGACGAAGAAACGGCGAAACACGAACAGCACCGCCAGCAGCGCGAACGTGCCGAGGGTGTAGATCATGGGGCCGGAGAAACGATTCACGAGGCTGCGGACCGAAGCGGGCAGCGCCGGCACCATCCCGGGAGAGGCCGAGAGGGCGAGGCTCGCGAGCACCATCATCGCGACCGCCAGAGCCGTCCAGACCAGCGCCCAGCCCACCTGCCCCTTCTTCCGCCACAGGATCAGCGCGGCGATCCCGTTCATGATCGCGATGCAGGAGTAGTAGCCGCCCAGGAAGCCGGCGACGTCCTTCAGAAAAAAGCCGTTGGAATGCATGTCTGTGTCGTCACAGCGGCCCGCTGATGCCGCCGTCCTTTCGCACGCGCCAGAAGTGGATCGCCAGAAGCAGCGCCACCGCGAGCGGAATCGCGATGCAGTGGAGCACGTAGAAGCGGTTGAGCGTTTCCTCGCCCACGAACCGGGCGCCGAGGAGGCCGAAGCGGGCGTCCGAGGCGTCGGTGATCATGTCGATTCCGCCCACCGTGAGGAGTTGCTGCCCCGGGCCTTCGTAGCCGAGGAAGGGGGTGGCACGGGCCATGTTCGAACCCACCGTGATGGCCCAGATCGCCAGTTGGTCCCACGGCAGGAGGTAGCCGGTGAACGAGAGCAGGAGCGTGAGCAACAGGAGGATCACGCCGATCACCCAGTTGAACTCTCGCGGCGGCTTGTAGCTGCCGGTGAGAAACACCCGGTACATGTGGAGCCAGGTGGTGATCACCATCGCGTGCGCCCCCCAGCGATGGAGTTCGCGAAGGATGCCAAGGCTCGTCACGTCGCGGAGGGCGAGGATGTCGTTGTAGGCCCATTCGAGCGTGGGCCGGTAGTAGAACATCAAGAGCACGCCCGTGACCGTCTCCACCAGAAACAGGAAGAAGGTCACACCGCCCATGCACCAGGTGAACGACAGGGCGATGCCCTGCTTCTTGATCGACACGGGGTGCAGGTGGAGGAAGAAGTTGGTAAGCATCACCACGATCCGGTTGCGCCGATCGAGCGGCATCGGATGGCGGAAGATGCTCTTCCAGATCTGAGAGTTGCGGATGGTCTCGCCGATGGCCATGGTCTGCTCGCTGTCCCTTCGTCAGACGGTCACGTATGAATCGGGGTCGGCCCACTGGCCGAGCTCTTCCTGGAACGTCTTGCTCTTGTCGATCTCGAGTTGCCCGTCGTCGGCGACGCGGATCGAATATCGCTCGAGCGGACGAGGCGCCGGCCCCTCGAAGTTGACGCCGTCCTTGTAGAAGCCGCTTCCGTGGCAGGGGCACTTGAACTTCTGCTCGGCCTCGAGCCAGCTGGGCGTGCAGCCGAGGTGGGTGCAGACGGTCTTGAGGGCGTAGATCTGCTGCAGGCCCTGAAAGTCGCCGTTGACGACCCAGACGCCGTACTGCGGGACGTACTTCGTCTCCACCTTGCCCGATGGGAAGGCATCCTTGAAGCCGACCTTGAACTTGCTCGGCGGCTCAGCAAGCACGTTCGGAAAAAAGAACCGTGCCAGGCCGAGCGAGAACAGGCCGCCGGTCACCGCCAGGGCGGAGAAGCCAACGGCCATCGCCGACCCGAGGGCGATCTGGAGGAAGCCCCGGCGGTCTTCGGCGTCCTCGCCCTTCTTGGCGGGCTTCACGGGCTTGGGGGGCAGCGTGGCCACCGTCCGCGGCGGCGCGGCCTTCTCCTCAACAGGCTTCGCCTCGCGGGGCTTCGGTGCCGGACGCGACGGGGCGTCGGCCTTGCTCATCGGCCCAGGCTTCGCCCCGGCGCGGGCGGCGGCCAGAATACTGGCCGTATCACGTTGCACGCCGGTCTTGGCCGCCCCGGTGGCCGCGACGGGCTTCGCAGCTGGCTTGGCAGCAGCTGATTTGGCGGCGGGAGCAGCTGCAGGCTTGGCGGCGACGGGTTTGGCGGCCGGGGCCTCACCGGCCTCTTTCTTCGCCCTGGCCATGGCCATGATGTCTGCAACGCTCGGCCGGGCGCCGCCCGCAGCCGGCTTGGCGGCGGGCTTCGGCTTCTCGGCGATCGCCTTTGCCTGCGTTTCCTCAGCGGCCGGTTGGGCAGGCTCCGCTTCTGCGGCCGGGGTTGCGACCGCAGGCGCTGCCCCGGCCTTGCCGCCCGACGACCGGGCAGCCGCGAGAATCTCAGCCACCGACATCTTCTTCTTGTCTGCCATAGGAGCTCCTCGGCGCGGCACCGCCCTCGGTCAGCGGGGCCAAAACACCGCCGACGGGACGCGGGGCCACGTAAAAAGCATGTTTCGGCCGCGTTTGCGCGAGTTCGTGAAGTTTTTCACGAACTCCTTTTAACTGTATCGGCACGCCCGGTACTGTCAACTTCGACTTGAGCCAGAGTTCCCCCCTGAAAGTGCTGCTCTCCGGATTCTGCGGCGGCGAAAGCCCTCTCCAGCCCCCCTCGGAGTCCACAGGGCCACCAATGCGGAGCGACCCGAGGGTTCGCATGGCCACCAAGTTCGGTACAACCACGATCCCGCGTAGGACGAAAAGAGTTCCGTCCGTATCAGCCTGCCGCCCGAGGAGCCCGACCGTGCCCGCATCCCGCCGCGTTCTCGTTGTGGGCAGTGGCGGACGCGAACACGCGCTGGCCTGGAAACTCACTCAGGATGGCGCCGAAGTGCTGGTGGCCCCGGGCAATGCAGGCACGGCTTCGATCGCGGAAAATGTGCCCATCGCCGCCGCGGATATTGCCGGGCTGCTCGAAGTCGCCCGCCGCCGCGGCATAGACCTCACCGTGGTCGGCCCGGAGGTGCCGCTCGTGGCGGGAATCGTCGATGAGTTCACCGCAGCCGGCCTGCGGATCTTCGGCCCCACGAAGCGGGCCGCCCAGATCGAGGGCAGCAAGTCGTTCTGCAAGCAGATCCTCCACCGTGGCGATGTGCCGACCGCCATGTTCCGGGAGTTTCGCTCGCCCGCGCGGGCCCGGGAATACATCGAGGTCCGCGAGGACATTCCGGTGGTGGTGAAGGCCGACGGCCTCGCGGCAGGCAAGGGCGTGTTCGTGTGCGACGACCGCGCCGCCGCCCTCGCGGCCATCGAAACCTTGGCGGCCGATCCGCTCCTGGCCGCCGCGTCGGGCAACATCCTCATCGAGGAGCGGCTCGATGGCATCGAGGTGAGCGTGCTGGCGATCACCGACGGCCGCACGATCGTCACGCTCCCACCGCTTCAGGACCACAAGGCCGCGCACGACGACGACGCGGGCCCGAACACCGGCGGCATGGGAGCCTATTGCCCCACGCCTTTTGTCGACGAGCCGCTCCTGGCCGAGATCGAGGCGCGGATTCTCGTGCCCACCGTGCACGCCATGCGGCGGGCGAAGGTGCCCTTCCAGGGAGTCCTCTACGCGGGGCTGATGCTCACCGCGCAGGGCCCGAAGGTGCTCGAGTTCAACGCCCGGTTTGGCGACCCCGAATGTGAACCGCTGCTCCTGCGGATGGAATCGAGCCTGCTCGAACTCCTCGACGCCACGGTCGATCGCACGCTCGAAACCTGCCAGCCCCCGCGATGGCGTGACGGAGCCGCGGTGAGCGTGGTGATGGCGAGCGAGGGCTACCCTGGCCCCGTCTCCAAGGGCCAGCCCATCCGCGGGCTCGAGGCCGCGGGCCGTCTTCCCGACGTGGAGGTGTTTCATGCGGCCACGCGCCTGGCAGACGGCGCGGTGGTCGCCGATGGTGGCCGCGTGCTGGCCGTGACGGCCCTCGGCTCGTCGCTCGCTCGGGCCAAACTCCAGGCCTACACCGGCGTCAAGGAGATCCGCTGGGCCGGCGCCTGGTGCCGCAAGGACATCGGCGACAAGGGGCTGCGGCGCGAACGGGAACTCCTCGCGGCCGAAGCCGCAAGCGAGGAGCCGGCGGCTTCATGAAACTCCGCGTTGGCATCGTCGGGCTGGGTGATCAGTGGGAGGGTCGTCACCTGCCCGCGCTGCGGATGCTGGCCGACCGGTTCGAGGTGCGAGGCGTCTGCGAGCAGGTGTCGCATCGCGCGGAGCGGGCCGCGAAGGAACTCGCCACCGCCGCCGTCGACGGCTTTCGGGCACTCGTCGCCCGCGACGACATCGACGCGATCCTCTTTCTCGCCGACCAGTGGTTTGGCGCCACGCCGATCCTCGCCGCCTGCGACCACGGCAAGGCGGTCTACTCGGCCATCTCGTTCCCGCTCGATCCCGCCGAGGCCGAGGTGCTCGGGCGGCGTGTCGAGGAGTCGGGCATCGCCTTCATGGCTGAACTGCCGCGGCGGCATGCCGCCGCCACGGTGCGGCTCAAGGAACTGATCGCCACCCGGCTCGGATCTCCGCGGATGCTCTTCTGCCATCGCCGCGTGCCCCTCTCGGCGGCCTCCGGCCCCACCCCGGCGAGAGACCGCGCCAGCGAGGCTCGGGATCTGATGGAACTCGTCGACTGGTGCAACTACGTGGCCGGCGTCGCACCCACGAGCGTGGTCTCCGTGCGGCACGCCGAGGCCGTCGGTGCCGAGGCCGACGACTACCGGATGATGAGCCTCGACTTTTCGGCCACCGGCCGGACCGGCGACGGCCCTCTCGCCCAGATCAGTTGCGGCTACTACATGCCGCGAGCCTGGGAGGAGGCGGTCGGCTTCCGGCCGCCGCCTGGCCTGCAGGTGGTCTGCGATCGCGGGATCGCCTTCGTGGATCTCCCGCAGACGCTCGTCTGGTTCGACGACGCGGGCCGCCACCAGGAGTCGCTGGAGAGCGAGCGGCCGGTGGGCGAGCGGATGCTCGGCCAGTTCCATCGGATGGTGACGAGCCTCGTCCGCCAGACGAGCGGCCTCGACGACACGCTCCTCGCGATGCGGATCGTGGAGGCCGCCGACAAGAGCGTCGCCGACGGCATCCGCGTGCGACTGGGCTGAGCAGTGCCACCGTCCGCCCAGAGAGCCGACCGGCCGTAAGGCCGCGGGCGCCCCCCACGCTGGAGCTCGTGTTCAAACCGACCGGCCGTAAGGCCGCGGGCGTCCCCCACGCTGGGGCTCGTGCTCAAACCGACCGGCCGTAAGGCCGCGGGCTCCTGCCGATGCGCCGCTCGGGGATGCCCACGCCCCATCGCCGGACGTTCACGTCGGGCATCCTGCCCGACGCTCACTGCATGTCCGCTGCGCTTCGCCATCCTGGCTGCGCTTGCTCCCATAGCCCGGCTCCCGGGGCATGAGCATCCCCTCGCTTCATCGCCTCATGGCTTCCCCGTAGCACGGGTTTTCAACCTGTGCCTGTCCGGTTGCGTTCCCAGAGCACGGGTAGCCTCGCGACTCTCCGCTACCGCCCGCCTTACCCCAGCGCCGCCACGACGAGGTCGCCGACTTCCTTCGTCCCGTAGCCCATCTTGCCGGCGGCCTGGCTCTTCATCTTCGTGCCGGTGATGTGGGCGACGGCCTTCTCCACGCGGGCGCCCGACGTCGGGTGGCCGCTGTGCTCCAAGAGCATCGCCATCGCGTTGATCGCCGCCACGGGATTGATCACGTTCTGGCCGGTGTACTTGGGCGCGCTGCCACCCATCGGCTCGAACATGCTCACCGGCCGCTCATCAGCTCGGCAATGCTGGCAGAAGTGCCATTGGCCGCGCTATCCTCTATCCTCCGCTTGCCCAGTTTTGGTGGCTGCCACCATTTTCCTGTGGTACTCGCAGCGATGGAAGATCGAGACCTTTCACAAGATTTTGAAATCAGGCTGCAAGGCGGAGGACACCAAGCTCCGCACGGCCGAGCGGCTGACCAATCTGATCGCGGTGTTCTGCATCGTCGCCTGGCGGGTTTTCTGGCTGACAATGGTCCATCGGACCAATCCCAAGACGCCCGCCGACGCGGTCTTCACCGAAACCGAGATCGCGATTCTCAACCACGTCGCAGGGGATTCGCCGAAGAAGCCGCCGAAAACCATCGCCCGCTACCTGCTGGTCGTCGCCAAACTCGGCGGCTATCTCGCCCGCAAGCACGACGGCCCGCCGGGCAACATCGTGATGTGGCGCGGACTGACAAGGCTCACCGACATTCACTTCGGAGTCGAGATCGGGAGAGAATTTGGATAGTTGGTGTCGGATGCGCGGAAGGCCGAGGAGGTGAAGTCAGCCTAGCACAGAAACCTCACCGCTGGTGTCATCAACGCGGAGCACATAAGGACCGTCCATGACGGCGCCTGCAGCTGCTTCCTCAGGGTGGAACGCTTCTTGTCGATAGACAATCGACCAGTATCGACGTCCGTCAGGGCGCTCCACGAACCTTACAGACTCTGGTTCTGCGCTTTTCCCCATCGCCTCAAGCGTAAACTCAGCAGCTTTCTTTATCGCCTCGACTTTGTTCATCGAAAACCTCCTACGTCCTCAATATACTCTGCCGAGTGAATGCGGTACTCGGGAGTCAGCCGATTCCACCGAGTCGGGCGCTCAAGCAAGTCGAATACGTGCTGCTCGGGGGCGTTAAACGCCTGTGTCCTTGGCAGGGCGCGATATGCGTCATTGCCCAATCGGCGCCACTGAGTGAAGTGACCGAGTTCGTGCCATACCAACTCGTTCGTCGGATCAGCCTTCAGCAGCAAGCGGGCATTTCCGCCTGGGTACGTGACGAAGGAACCTGCCTTGCCCGCTTCTAGGGCAGGAGAACCAACTTCCAACGTGACGCCACGCCGTTCCAGATAACGTCCCAATTTGCCCAGCCGCTCAGCACCGTAGAGCCGCCCGCCAATCTCACCGCCTTCAGACGCAAAATCGGCTACAACGCTTCTCGCGGAAGTTGTGGGTAATTGAAAGGCTGCGGCATCGTCAAGGTATTTGGCGTACTTGATTGCTCCCACGATTGGGAGCACGGCGATGCTGTTGATGGCCAGCCGCTTGCCCCAGTCGTATGACCACTCGGGGTGGGTTACCGTATGACCGAGATCTCGCAAGTCCATCGGCAGGTCGGCACCGACAAGGCCGAGACCGACGCCAACTCCAATAGACAGGGCGGTGGGGTTCGTATCTGTCCAATCTCCGAAAACAAGGCTCTTTACGGAGCGAGTTAGGTAACCGCCTTCTGCGGCGACAGAACTGCTAGGCGAGTACGTTTGCGTTGACACGGGTGAGTACACGTTGCCGCCACTCGTCGAAACAGTGAGCGTCGGGGCGGGAATGCTAAAGGTCGGCGTCGCCGCTACAGGTTGGGACCTGAGCGACGCGAACGCCATTGCTGAGGTACTCGGGGTGGTGGCCGGCGTGATTGGCGTCTGCCAGCCGAACCCCCCCCATGCTGCCGCCGGCACACTCGCCTTTGCGCCCCCGGTCCAATTTGGGGCCAGCCCGCTCGGATCGACCTTGTTCAGTGGGTCGTTGCCCACGTAACGGAAGAGGTTGACGTCGCCCCCCTTGAAGCCGCTGGGGTCTTCGTTGATGAATCTTCCCGTGCCGGGTTCATACCACCGCGCCCGGTTATCGGAGAGTCCGCTCCTCGCCTCGAACGGCCTCCCCCCATATCCAAACTCCACCTCAACGCCTGCGGTCGTGGCCGCCCCTGCCTGCGGCCCGGTCGTCCGCCTCACGATTTTCCCAAAACTGTCGTACTGCCGATGCTCGACGACTTTCCCGCGGTCAGCCGCGTTGCCGGAGACGATGTCCCGCACCGAGTCCTGGTGATCGGTGAACGTCCAGAACGTGCTCGTCGTGGGCGTGCGCGCCGTGATCGGGCCGCTCCACGTGATCTTGTCCACGGCGAGGATCTCGTCCTGGCCGTTGCCGTAGAAGTTCCGCTGGATCACCTCGCCGAACATTCCAAGGAACTGGTTACCGGCTACTATCCGAATCTGCTGCTTGATCTCGAGCGTGCGGACATCGCCCGCGTAGGCCGCAAACGACACGCTCGCCGACCCACTGCCGGCCTTGCCGTCTTCGTCGATCACTCGCCGTATCCGACGGTCCGCGTAGTCGTAGGTGTACAGAAGATCGAGATCGGATCCGGGCAGGCCGGACGTGGACTGCGTGTCCCGGGCGTCTTCCTGAGCGGTTGTCCACGCGCTCACATGGCTCACCGCCACCGGCCGGTTTCTCTGGTCGTAGGCGTAGGCCGTGACGTCGGTGTCGCCGGGGGAAAGCGTTTGGGAGAGATCCAGATCCAAGAACTTCGCCGTCCGGTTGCCCTCGGCATCGTAGGCGTAGCGATAGGCTCCGTCGAAGACGAGGCGGTTGCCGGTGCCCGTCAGGCTGACAAAGCCGCCGACGGTGGACGGCGTTGTGCGATTACCCGTGTTGTCGTAGGTATAGTTCTCGTTCGTGCCGCTCGCCGATAGCAGCTGATCGGCTGCGTCGAGCGTGAAGGTGCTCTTGCCCTCCGGCGTCGTCATCGTCTCCATTCGGCCGGCGGCGTCGTAGGTATAGCCGTAGGAGATGCTCTCGCTGGATGAGGAGGGGGCATGCGTGATCCCCTTCAGCCGGCTGTCGTAGTAGTAGGAGGCGGTGGAGGTGCCCACGGGGGCGGTATCGCTCGCGGCCGCATAGCGGGTGACGGTGTCCACTGAACCGTCATCGCGGTAGTTGTAGAGGGCACGCTTGGCGACGACGTCAGCAATGCCGTTGGTTCCGCTCAAGAGTTGGCGGTAGCTCTTCACCTGATCAAGGGCGTTGACCCCGTAGGATGTCTTCATCCCAAGGCCATTGGCGACGGAGCCGTTCAGCGTCTGCCCCGAGGGGAGCAGCAAGGAAACCGCGGCAGCGGCCTGGTCTTCCGTAGCCCAGGCGAGGTTTCCGGCCTTGTCGTAGCCGAAGTCATACTCGACCGCGGCCCCGGGGACGATCACGTTCCCGCTAGTCCATTTCAAGTCGTAAGCTCCCGCTGCACTCTCATCGCGAGATGTGACGCCTATCGTCCAAGTGCCGGCGACGTCGGCTGCAACGAGCAGCTCGGCTGCTGTCCCGCCGCCGGAGCTTTCAGCGAAGAATGCAGTGCGTACATTGCCACCGGGCCTTTGCAAAAACACAACGGCATTAAAAACCGAGGATGAGGCCCTGATCAGAACTTGGTCCCCTGCGGCGAGCGTGATTTGCCTGCCGACAAAACGTTCCGCCTTTCCGTCGCTGTCCCAATCCCATTCTTGATCGGTACTGGTGAGGATGCCCTGGTAACTACTCACGGCAAGTGTCTGCCGAAACTCGCCGGGCGCCATCCGGCTTTTTACGACGTTGCCTGCGGCGTCGTAGGTGTACTGCCAGGCGGCGGTGGCGGCAGGATTGGCGGTGTCGGTCTCCGTGACGCCGAGCAACTGGTCGGCGTTGTCGTAATACCGCTTGATCGTGTGGGAGACCGCCGCGGAAGCCGAGGCTTGCCACTGCTCCTCGATCAGGCGGTCAGCCGCATCGTAGACGAACGATGTGACGCGCCGGAGTCGGTCGGTCTCCTTGATCTTGTTGCCGACGAGATCATAGGCGTACGACGTACCGACTTTAAGGGGATCGGTCTCAGTGACAACGCGATCGAGGCGATCGTAGGTATAGCCCGTGACGTTGCGAGATGCGTCGGTGACGCTCGTGACGTTGCCAGCCAGATCGTAGGCCGTGACGGTGGAGAAGCCGCGACCATCGGTGACCGTCGTGCGGCGGTCGAGGGCGTCGTAGGCGTAGGTCTCGCCAATGCTCAGTTTGGCGCCCCAGCTCGTCCGGTAGACGCTCGTTACGTTCCCAGCAGGATCGTAGCCATACAAGGTGACCGGGCGGGCAAGCGGGCCGCTCGCTCCATCCGGGTCGGGGGCAATCGCGGAGCCCTTGCGGCCGAGGTTATCGTAGAAATAGTCGGTCTTCTGATTGAGCGAATCAATCGTCGATTGAACCCTTCCGCGGGGGTCGTAGACGGTGCGGGTCACGTTTGTCGTGACCGTGCTCGGCAACAAGTCGGGAATCGCCGCGTCGGAGTCAGACCAGTAGCCAGTGACAGTGACAGGGGCCAGCGCGTCGACGGTGGACGTCTTGCGGCCCAGGGCGTCGTAGAAGATGTAGGTGGTGAACCCCAGGGCACGTGGGCCTGCCCCGCGCGGGTCGGTCGTATAGCGGAGATTTCCGGCGGCGTCGTAGCCAAAGTACGTCGTGCGCGGGCCCTGCCCAGCGTCAGGCGCAACGGTGCGAATCTTACGGCCGAGGTTGTCATAGACCGTGTCCGTGCGCTGGCCGAGCTCGTCGATGGTGGCGGTGACGCGACCGGCCGAGTCGTATTCGGTGCGCGTCGTGTGCTGCGAGTCTCCTGGTCGAAGTGCAAGCGCGTCAGTTTGGCTGATCTGGCGCCCGAGAGTGTCGTATTGCCGCTGGGTGACCCGCCCGAGAGCGTCGGTCGAGGCGATGGGATTGCCAACGACATCGTACGTCGTCGTCGTGACCGGGGTCGCCGAAGTGCTATCCGGCCGCGGTGACCGAACGGTGACCGGGCGGTTCATCGAGTCATAGGTCGTAAACGTCCTGCGGCCCAACTCGTCGGTCGAGATCACGATATTCCCGACCGCGTCCCGGAAGGTGCGGGTTTTTCCACCGAGCGCGTCGGTGACGGCGTAAGAGCGACCAAGCTTGTCGTACGTGAACGTCGTGGAGTAGTCGCGTGCGTTGGTCGTGGAATCAACGTAGCCACTGGCATTGAACGTGCGCCACGATGTTGGCCGGGCGCGTGTGCCGTCGGGGCCGTCAGGGTAGGGAAGACTCGTCCTGTATTCCCGATTCAGCGCGTCGTAGAAGTGAGATGTAACGTAGGAGCCGTCGTTCTCGTCTTGACCGCCGGGCGCAATCTCGTACTGCAGATTGCCCGCCTTGTCATAACGGTAGCTCGTCACCAGAGGGCCGAGAGGGCCGGCGCCGTCAGGATCCGGTGACGTCTCCGACGTCTTGCGGCCGCGCCTGTCGTAGCCGTAGGACGTGGTGAACCCTTGAGGGTCGTTAGTGGTGAACCCTCGAGGGTCGGTAACGGATTTCAAGTTGCCGTCGGCGTCATACTCGAAGGAGGTTACGGGCCGGTCCACCGGGCCGGTGCCGTCTGGGTCGGCCTGCCTCTCCTTCCTTTTGCGGCCGAGAGCGTCCTGGTACGTGTATGTCGTGGACCAATTTCGGTCGCCTAGCTCTACGTCCGGCTGGTTGGCGACATTGGGTGTCACAAACTTGAGGAAGCCCGTGGGATAGTAGCCCCAGGCGGTGGATGGCGCGACGGCGGACCCGGCACCGTCAGGATCGGGAAGCGTTTCGCGGATTTTGCGGCCAAGGGTGTCGTACGCGAAGGTGGTCGTTGCCCCGCTCTGATCGATCGTCGCCACAATCCGGCCGCCACCGTCGAGGCGAACACGTGTGGTCGTGCCATCGGGCAGAAGCGTGGCGACCAGTCGATTACGAGCGTCATACACGTACGTGGTGACACGCCCGAGCGCGTCGGTCGACGTGGCCAGATTGCCGGCGGCGTCGTACGACCGCAGGGAATATGTGCCATCAGCCTCGGTACGTCTTACGACCCGCTGTCGTCTGTCGTAGGCAGTCAACGTGACGCGGCCGTCCCCGAGCGTCGAAGAGTCCGCGTTCCCCGCCACATCGTAGTGGGTAGTCACCTTAAGAGCGGGAAGTGGGCCAGACGAACCATCGGGGTCGGCCGATGTCTCGGTTTCCTTGCGGCCCAGTTTATCGAACCCGTACGTCGTGACGTTGCCACGGCCATCCGTGCGGGTTTGCGGATTGCCGTACTCGTCATACTTGATCACTTCGACTTCGGTTTCCGCCGGTATTGTCCCGACGCCAGCCTTCATTTCCACGGCCGTCGACTCGATCTGCCCTGCGGCGTTGTACGCGTACGTTGTTTTGGTGCCGCCCGGTGAAGTGGTTGTCCACACGAGTCCCCGACCATCGGTCGTGGGCTCGAACAAGGTCGTGAGGTTGAGTCGACCGGGTCCATAGTCCTCGATACGTTTCGTGAGGAACCGCTCGCTGTCGTCGTACACGAAGTCCGTTACCACGTCATCGGACGAGACGGTCGGGTCATTGCCCTTCGTCAACGTGTCAATGTCGCGAAACAGGCCGGTCGTATACGTCGTTGTCGTGACGCTCTTCGTGGGATCAATAACCTTTGTCACCTTCCCGATCACCGGGTCGTACTCGAACGTCCTTATCTGCCCGTAGGCGTCCGTGGATGACTGTCGAAGCCCATTCGCGTACCACGTCGATCGCTCGATCGTGCGATCAGGCTGCTGAACACCCAGAAGATTGCCCTGTACGTCGTATGAGTACCGGAAGGCACTGCCGCGCTCATCGATAAAGGCCGATTGCCGTCGGAACAGGTTGTACGCAAAACTGTGACGTAAACCTTCTGCGTCGATGACGCGGAAACCGCGGCGATTCGCGTAGTACTCCCACGCCGTCACGAAGCCACTCGGGTCGGTGACTTGCCTGAGCAGCCCGCGCTGCGCGGCATCGGGATGATAGTCGTATCGAACGACCGGCTCAGCGGTGCCTACCTCGGGAGCCGGGGCCGTTCTCGTCTGTAGACGGCCGTCTTGATAACCATACGTCCAAGTGCGAACGGTCGAGGTAGAGTCGCGAATCGACTCGATGTGGGGGCGAGCGTCCGCGTTATAGGTAAACGCGATGCAGCGGCCTGCATTGCGCCGATCGGAAACCTTGTCGATCCGGTTCGTGCCGGCGACGTACGTGATCGCGACGCCATTGCCAAACCGATCCCTCGTCGAAGTGATCGGGCAGAAGCCATTCGCAGCATCGCCAAACTTGGTCGTGTTGCCATCGTAGTCCTTCCAGGTGAAACCGGTTGCAGCGGAGCCCGTGAGGTTGCCGAAGGTTCCGGCCGGGTTTGTGAATCCGTTAACGCTGCGTGTGAACACGAGGCGCATGCCGATATCGGTGAACCACGTGACCGTGTTTGCCCCGTCGGCCTCAGGTTCGATGCGATCGGAATAGCTGAACGACCAGCCCTCGCCCATGCCACGATCGGACCAGGGTTGCGGCGCGCTACTCAGACCGGAAACCGTATGAATCGAGTCATACCGCCGTCGGAAGGCGAGCGGCGTACCGAGATTCGGGATCTCGAAATCGGTTTCCTCGTGGTAGACATTGCCGTTGGCAACGTTGACCGGATCGCCTTTGTAGTTGTTCGGGTCACTGGCAGGGAGGGTTGCCTTGATCACCGTCGGAGCGACACGGACATTCGATGCCGCGCCGCCGTCTAGAGTGTCAAGGTCGTTACCAATGCCGCCGTGAATGATGTAAGAGTTTGTCTTGCCGTTGAGATGCGCCTTTGTCGGATCACTCGTGAAGGACGTCACGGTGTACCCGACGCCGCTCCATTGCGTATCGCCGCTGCCAATCGTGATCGGAATCTTGGGCACGCGAACTCGATACTTCATTCCCGCCAGAGCGTCGATACCCGGGATGCCCTTTTGGACAATGTCGGCAATTTTGCTACGAATCGCCACCCACTTCGCTGAGGAGCCCCAAGATAGCTGCCCCAGAACCCCCACATTGCTGCTGTCGATCTCTACGAAATTCGACAGATCGTCTGCCGATGCCGCAGCGATCTGAAACGCCTTCATTGTGGAGACGCTCTCAAAGTTCGTCAGTTCCTCGAGCGTGAGGGACTCGAGTGCGGAGTTCGCGTAGCCCATGAGTAGATAGCGTGCGAGATCAATCTCAATCTTCTTGCTCGCATCGTCGAACTGGTCGATCGCGAACCCTCCCCATACGTTCCTCGGAACGTCGATTCTCATGCTCGTGGGAAGGTATGGGAACTGCAGTTGGAGTGTCTCGCCAGTCGAGAGGTTGACGGGCGTTAACGCGGGTCCGCTTGTGGCGATACCGAGAGCGACGGTCGTGCGATCAGGCACGGCCGACGTGAGCGCCGCGATGGAGGCTTCATCGGCATCGGCGGCCGTGAAGTACTGCGTTATCGCAAGATCGAGAAGGCCTCCTATGGCCTGCTCGCGATCCACCGGCATGCCGTTGGCCTGATTGAGCTGCTGAGCATTTGCGATCCCGCGCTTTGTGGCCAGCAGCGACTCCGAGAACTGATTGGCGTCAAGGCCTATCGCGATAAAACGGTCGGCCGAACGAATGAATGTTTGCGAATAGGTCGTTCCCCCTGCGGGAGCGTTGACAGTGACCGTGAGCGCAAGCTGCGTGGCTTTAGCGTTGGCGATGACGGTCGCGGCGGCGGGTGGAGTCACAAAACCGCCGTCACGACGAAGCACGGGCCTGGAGGTGTTCGTGTCTGCGCTGAACTGAGGATCAATCGTCAGCCGGCTCAGGCTAACATCTGCCAGCGATGCAAATTCAACGCCACTGTCGCCAAAGAGCTGCGAGGCGCCGTTCGCCAACTTGATGTTTACCCGGTAGTTTGCCGAATCCGGAATTTGTGTCGGCCTTTCTAATTCTGGTGGCTCGGTATCCCGGATATACGGCAAGTCAGAGGGCAGTGACTTGAATGCCTGCATGCGGATAGGGCCGTCATACCCTACGTCGGCGATCGTGAGACCGTCTCGGTACCGAGCAAGCCAATCCGCCACCTGCGCCTCGTAGTACGCGGCAACGGACTCCTTCTGCCAGCGCGCTTGCCTGAGATAGTCGACTTCGAGGGGACTGAATGGCACGTTGCTGAGCATGCCCGGCAGCCCAGGGCGGAAATCTCGCAGCTTCCACGATGCATCGAGCCTTACCCAGCCCGGTGCGCCGTTCGTCGGCACGTTTACGAGCGCCTCCAGCCACGTGTGCCTGAAGGTACCTTGCCGGTCATCCTGCTCTCGTAACCCAGCCAGTCGGAGGATCTCGTGGGCCGCAGAGGGGTCTCGCGCCCCGACGTAATCCATAAGTGGCCGGGACGTAGTCACTCGCGCGATGCCCGGAACATATCGGGTCCGAATACCGGCGGCTTTGTACAGCTCGGCCAAGAGTGAGTTGGTATCCCAGTCGTTGCCGGCCTTGGTTTGGAGGGTCGCCAGCGGTCCCTTCATGGCGCCGACGTACGGCTGATAGGCAATCGTGTTGGTGACGTATTCCAGCATCTTGAGCGGCAGCAGATAGAGGCGGTTCGCCAGATCCTGGATATCCGTGGCCAGCTCCGGTCGGTTGGGGGCGATATCGACGTCGATCGCCTTGCCTTTGAGTGCAACAAGACCCGTGAGCGGGCTATCGGTGAGCCGCGTGTTGCCGTGAACGAACAGCTGGCTGAGGCGGGGCAGATTGGCGATCGACGCAGGAACCGTCGTAAGCGCGTTGTAACGCAGATCGAGCGACTTCAATGCTGAAAGGTTCGGCAGTGTGTCAAGGACGGCATCTGTCAGGCCCACATCGTGAAGCCGCAGTTTCGTCAGGCTCGTGAGTCCAGCCAGAGGTGCGAGCGTCGTGATCCCCACCGCTGCAACCGAGTAGTCTGCGGGAATAAAGCTCAAAGACGTCAGCGACGACAGGTTGCCGATACCCGTCAGATCGCCGATGGCAGTGCCGTTGACCGCGAGATTTGTGAGCGGCTCGCATGCAGCCAAGACCGCTTGGGTCAGCCATACATCACCGGGCAGGCCCAATGCGTCGCGAACGTACATCGCCAGGTCCGGATCGTAGAACATGACTCCCGAGATGATATAGTCAGGCGACGTTGGCTTGACGTGGCTCTGGATTGTGCCACGGACATCCAGCTTTCCGAGCGCGACGGTCGTGTCGCCTGTGTAGGTATTGACTAACGCGCTGACGACGAGCGTGCCCACGCCCCTCTTATTGATCCCACCGGTGCCCTGAATCGGCGTTTTGATCTCCGCGCTGACCATCGCCCTGAAGTCGGTGACCGTGGCAGCGGTTTTGAAAGCCCCGCCACTCAAAACGTATCCGGACCCGGAAAAGACAACTTGAGACGCGCTGACGGTGCCAACAATGGTCACCGCACTGCCCGCGCCTGCAAAGTTGGCCGCGACGTCACGCGTGCTGTCCCAGGGAACGTAACCTCCTGCGCCGTTATTAAGTTTCGGATCGAACCAATCGGCCTCGCCACCGTCCGACCACACGCCGCTTCCACCAAGCCCGGCGCCCGTGATGGTGTTGTTGTTGGAGGGGATGCCATCAGGATCCCAGTACAAGTTCGTCGGCTCTGCGATCTGGGTCTTTGCCGACACCGTGGGCGTGTCAGCCGACCGGTAGCGATCGTCCCACCACCACGATGGACTGTTGTCATAGCTACGCACCCGGAAGAATGCGGACTGACCGGCCGAAAAGCCTCCAATCGTCACAGATGTCGCGGTACCAGAACGGGATAAGTTCTGTCGGCCGGGCGCGACCGCTTGCCAACCCGAGACCCCGTCAGCCGATTGCTCGATTTCAAAGCCTTGAGGATTGCCGACGGTTATCCAGTCAAGCTTAATGGCGGTGGTCGACAGTGGCGCCGCGCTGAGGCTCAACGGCGCGGTTGGCGGATCGATTGGGCGATAGTTTGTGTCTGCTGCCCCGGCCGCAACCAAATCGAGCGCATCAAAAAAGTCCGTCAATCCGTCATACGTGAAGTCGCCCGTACTCCACGTCTGCTCGTTTTCCGGGTTGGAGAAACCGCTGATGAAGTTGATATAGTCAATTGAGTCGACCTGCCCATCGAGGTTGGTATCGCCCGCCGCAGCGAAACCCACGACACATGACAAATCATCGTTCGTCAGCCAACCCACCCAGCCTAGGGTGCGTGAAGCGCCACTCGCCACCATCTTGCTGACGACGCTCGACCCGATTCCTGACTGGCCGTTCCAGGAGCCGGCTCCCATGGCCTGGTTGAGCGCGGCCAAGAGGTTGGCCTGCGTGAACCCGCTCTGGATCGAAAGTTGGCTCGTGCCGACGTCGATCAGGCCGCCCGGTTGCAGCACCAGGCTCGACACCTCAAATCGACCGCTACCGCCACCGTCGAGCACGAGTTTTGCACCGGAGCGCACTTCCACGACGCCGCTTCCTAGCGCGGCGGGATTCCGGACCACGAGCGTGCCCTGCTCGACGACGGTGCCGCCGGAGTACGTGTTGGCGGCCGAGAGCACGAGAGTGCCCGCGCCCTGCTTCACGAGCGACTGGGAACCTGCGTAAACGCTGGAAGCGACCTGCGTCGTTCCACTCACGACATTAAATGCCGCCAGCACGCGCCGGGACTCAAGCGATTCGATTCCTATGAGCAGCCCACGCCGCCCATCTCCTGCCCGCCCACTACGGCTACCATGACGGCCGTTTCGCCGACTGCGACGTGAGATTGCCATGTGGATTCTCCCGAAGGTGAAGACATCTCGGAGCCAATCATTCCTTCAACGGATCGCCCTCCGTCCGCAGGACAAGGGAATATACCCCGTCTTTTGGACCCCCACCTCCGACGAAGCATAGCGAGACAAGAAGTGGTGTCAACAGCGGGACGCCCCTCCATGAGAGATGGGCCGGGCCCTCGTCCGCCAGACGAGCGGCCTCGACGACACGCTCCTCGCGATGCGGATCGTGGAGGCCGCCGAGAAGAGCGTCGCCGAAGGCATCCGCGTGCGACTGGGCTGAGCAGTGCCCCCGTTTGCCCCGAAAGCCGACCGGCCGTAAGGCCGCGGGCGTCCTCCACGCTGGGGCTCGTGTTCAAGCCGACCGGCCGTAAGGCCGCGGGCTCATGCCGATGCGCCGCTCGGGGATGCCCACGCCCCGTCGCCGGACGTTCACTCCGCCCATCCTGGGCTCCGCTCACTCGATGCTGCCTGCGCTCCGGCATCCATGCCTGCGCTGGTCAGCAACGCCGGCTCCCGGGGCATGGGCATCCCCTCGCTTCATCACTTCATCACTTCCACGTAGCACAGGTTTTCAACCTGTGCCTGTTCGGTGCGTTCCCAGAGCACGGGCTATTCGCCGATGAACGCCCACTTTTCGGGGCTCGGAAATCCCCGCTGCCGCCCGCCTTACCCCAGTGCTGCCACGACGAGGTCGCCGACTTCCTTCGTGCCGTAGCCCATCTTGCCGGCGGCCTGGCTCTTCATCTTCGTGCCGGTGATGTGGGCGACGGCCTTCTCCACGCGGGCGCCCGACGTCGGGTGGCCGCTGTGCTCCAAGAGCATCGCCATCGCGTTGATCGCCGCCACGGGATTGATCACGTTCTGACCCGTGTACTTGGGCGCGCTGCCCCCCATCGGCTCGAACATGCTCACGCCACCCTTGTCGGGATTCAGATTGCCACCCGCCGCCACACCCATGCCGCCCTGCAGGATCCCGGCGAGGTCGGTGATGATGTCGCCGAACATGTTGGTGGTGACGATCACGTCGTAGGCGTCGGGGTTTTTCACCATCCACATGCAGCAGGCGTCAACGTGGTTGTAGTCGGTCTTCACGTCGGGGTAGTCCTTGGCCACCTCCTGGAACG
>JBAXOU010000008.1:0-37821 GCA_037133115.1 Planctomycetota bacterium
TCCTCACGATCGAGCACCGCGTCGATGTCGGATACTCGAATCCGCTCGCGAGACAGTTCCTCGCGATAGCGGCTCTCGGGCAGGAACGGCTCCGTGTCGAACATCGCTGCGGCCTGCACGACCGCGTCCTCGAACCGCTGGCCCTCGAAGGCGTGCAGCGTGTTGTGATGGATGAAAACGTCGATCGGCCCCTGGGCCGGCAGGTAGTGGGCCGCCTCGGCGATCAGGGCCGACAGGTCGCCGGCAGAGTGGGTGTGCAGGGGCGTGTTCATGGCAGAGCCGGATGGGACGCGGGCACGGAGAATCGGGGCAGGATGGACGAACCGCAAGGATGCGGGGCGTCGACGAACCAGGGGCGCAGGACCAGACGGACAGCAGGCCGTCAGCGTCAGCGGGTCGTCGGTGGGCCGCGGACGTGCGTCGCGCAGCACCGCAACTTCGTCGCGGAGAAGGGCGAAGGCAGCGACGCCAGAAGGATGGGCGAGTCGAGGCCACACTTCGGCGCAGCTGTGGCGAAGAGATGAATCTCTCGCCCCTCCTGCTCCTCGGTGTCGTCTTCCTCGACCTGCTCGGATTCCGACAGCGTGCCGGAGTCATCCTCGCGGCTACCGTCGTAGGTGTCGCCGTCGACCGAGCGAATGACGATGCCTGAGGGCAGGACACCGGCGAGCGATTCACGGAGGCCAACCAGAACGGTCGCCAGAGCGGCCGCGCCGATGACCAGAATCCGCAGCGTGCGAAGCATGGGATGCATATGCCTCAATGTGAACCGCCTCAAGCGGAGTGTACTTCACAAACGCCGATATCACCAAACCCGGTTTTGACGGCGGGTGCTTTGCAGTGAGCCTCTTGCGAGATCGCAAGGAGTTACGGCGGTGGGCTTGTATGACAGGGGAATGGCCGCCCGTGTAAGCCGAAGGCCGTAAGGCCTCGGGCGCGGTCGAGAGGATGCTGCGTCTGTGTTGGCCGCATCCCACGCCTTACGGCGTTGGGCTTGGACGTCCACCGCCTCGGCCACCACGACCGCGACCTCCTCCGCCACCCGCTCCGCCGCGGGGCCGGTCGGCCTGCGGGTCGTAGGCGGGGTTGGCCTCGCGCGGGATCGCCGCAGCCGTCTCTCGCTGCCAGGACCTGAGCGTCTTCGTGAGCCCGGCCGTCCGGTCGGGCATCTCGCGCGACAGGTCCCGATCCTCGGAGGGGTCGTTCGCAAGATCGTAGAGTTCCACGCGGCCGCCGTCTTCGAAGAACTCGACGAGTTTCCAGGAGCCCTCGCGGACGGCGCTCGATGGCGTGGCCCGTCCGACGTAGCAGGGGAAGTGCCAGAAGAGCCGCTCGCGGGGGAGCGCTTTCCCGCCCCGGAGCAGCGGCACGAGGCTCGTGCCGTCGAGCGTCTGGCCGGCGGATGTCTTTCCGCCGGCGAGTTCCAAGAGCGTCGGGTAGAAGTCGACGCTCGCCACCGGGACGTCGCAGGTCGTGCCCGGTTTCGCGACGCCGGCGCCCGCTGCCACGAGCGGCACGCGGATGCCTCCTTCGGAGAGTTCCCCTTTGCCACCCTTGAGCGGTGGCGTGGAGTGCGACGTGCCACCGTTGTCGCTCGTGAAGATCACGAGCGTGTCGTCGGTCAGGCCAAGCGTGGCGAGCCGCTCGACGATTCGGCCGACGTTGCGATCGACCGCCTCGATCGTAGCCGCCTGCCCGGGATCGTTGCGGCGGTCGTTGGCGGCGGCCGCCTTCCGCTCGTACTTCGCGAGGAGCGCGGGCTCGGGATCGTAGGGGGCGTGGATGGCGTGGTCGGCGAAATAGATGAAAAACGGATCGCCGCGGTGCTTCTCGATAAAGGCGAGCGCCTCGTCGGTGAGCCGGCCGGAGAGTTGGTTGCCATCGGCGTCGAAGTAGGCGTCCTTCGCGAAGCCGAGGTTCTCCGGAAACACGACCGTGTCGAAGCCCTGGCCGCCAGGAGTGACAGGGCCGGTGCGGCCGCGGCCGAGGTTCCACATCCCGAGGAACGCGGTCGCGTAGCCTCGGTCCTTCAGTGACTCGGGGAGCGTGACCACGTCGGCGGCCAGTTCAGATTCGCTGTGGGCCGCCTGGAGCTTGTGCCAGGGCGACCCCGGCGGCTGCCGCGGATCGACGACGGTGTAGATGCCGTGCCGGGGCGTGTATTGCCCCGACATCAGGCAGGCCCGCGTCGGCGCGCAGTTGGGGGCCGACGCGTAGGCCTGCGTGAACACGATGCCCCGCTTCGCCAGCCGGTCGACGTGGGGCGTCTCCACGAACGTGTTGCCCATGAAGCCGACGTCGCGCCAGCCCATGTCGTCCATCAGGATCAAGATGACGTTCGGCGGCCGCCGGGCCTCGGCGGCGGCGGAGTGAGACGCCATCAGCCCCGTCAGAGCGAGCAGCCCGAGCACCAGCGGGCCGCGGACCGCGATCATGGCGAGGTCCGTTCGTAGCTGAAGGTCAGCGTGCCTTCGGCGAGCGTCGTGTTTTCGATCGCCGCGAGGAGGGCCTCGCGGGCAACACCGCCGGCCGGCAGTTTCGGCGGAGCCGACAGGGCGTAGACGGTGATGTGATACTGCTTCACGCCCGGGCCCCTCGAACACATCGGGTCGTATTCCGCGCGGCCCTTGTCGTTGAGGCCGGTGGTGCCGACCGATCGTGAACCCTTGGGCAGCGACGTCGCCGAGGCCGGGATGCCGTGGACGACCCAGTAGCTCTTCACGCGATCGGGCGCCTCGTGCCACAGCGCGAGGGCGTAGCAGGCGGTGCCCTGCGGACCGGGCTTCCATTCGATCGGCGGCGAGATGCCGGCGCCGTCGCAGGTGAACTCAACGGGGAGTTTGCCATCGGCGGCGATCGCGGGGCTCGTCACCACCAGGCCATCGGCCTGCGGCTTCGCGGTGGCAGCGGAAGCGGCCCGCGGTGCCGGTGAGTCGTCTGCTCGCGGTGGACGACCATCGCGGGGCGGCGGGGGCGGACGATCCTCGCCGGGCCGTGGCCGACGAGGTGGTCCACCTTCAGGACCGGCCGGGCCGCGGCCCCCCGGTCCACTCCGGCCACCTGGGCCTTGGCCACTGGGCCCACCCGGTCCGCGACCTCCCGGCCCGCCGGGGCCGCGCTGCCGCGGCTCGTAGGTCTCGGTCGTCGAGCGGCCCTGTGGGTCGGTGAACGTGAACGTTGCCGCGCCGCTGTCTTTGACGGTGTATTCGACCGTGCCCTTCCGGCCACTCACCTCGTACGTGAGTTTCCGCGACGCCGCCCCGGTCGACTCGAAGCCGACGATCGTGGCCCCGCGGAGCGGCTGCAGCGCCTCGCGAACGCCCTGCGAACGGGGCTGCGGATCGACCTGGCCCTCGCGTTCGGTCACCTCGCCGCGAAACCCGCCGTTGAGATACGGATACGCCTTCGTGGCGTGGTAGTGGTACTGGCCGTGCTCGTCCTCGTGGCCGCCCAACGAGTCGAGATTCTTCACCGGCGAACCATCGGGCTCCGTGTAGCCGTAGATGGGATAGCCGTCGAGCGCGTAGGCGACGGGCTTACCCTTGCCGATGACCTTCTCGAGGTGCACTGGCGCGACGTGGTAGTGGTAGTCGTCGGCCCGGCCGCAGTGGCCGCCGTAGTCGTCGAGTTCCCCGATGGCCAGGGCATCTTCGCCGCGGTTGTTGAGCGGGTTGAAGATCGGGATGCCGTTGACGGCGACGGCGATCGCCCCGCGGAGGAACCGGTCCTTCGTGGTCGCGGGATTCGCGGCCGGCACGGGATTGAGCGGGATCTGCCAGGCGTTGCCGCCGACGTATTTCTGCGGCAGCGGCACCTGCTGCTGCCAGGAGCGGATGCCGATCATCAGCGGGTGATCGGGGACACCGTTTGACTCGACGAAGAACCAGCGATCGTCGCGACGGGTCTTGATGTCGCCGCGTTTTTCGAACGGGGCGAACGCATCGGCGATGTCGACCGATGTCGTCGCTGCGGGTTTCTTGGCTGCGGTGAGGCGAAAGGGAACGCTCTCCCGGGCGTTATTCGCAGTCGGGTCGTCACTCGCGGTCGTCTCTTCGGCTCGATGACGATGCCACGGGTGGGCGATGGCCGGTGGCGCGGCGAAAAGGACGCTCGCGATGAGCACGCCTACTGCGAGCGATCTCTCCGTACCCACTCGCAGCACCAGCGTGCTGCATCGTCCCACCCCACGGATAGGTCCGGGGCTGCCCGTGCCAATGGAGCCGGGCTTGCTGGCCAGCGGAGCCATGGATGGCGAAGCGCAGCCAGCATGCAGAGAGCGAAGGCCAGGATGGCCGCAGCGAACGTCCGGCGACATGGCATGGGCAGCCCCGGACCGGCGCCCGCCACGTTGCCCCGGAACCCCAACAATCCCACGAACGTGCATGTCCTGATGATCCATGAGGCTCACCTCCGCTCCTTTTTCACTCCGCGCTTCATGCCCCCCTTGCCGCCGCCTCCGCGGGCTGGCGGCTGGGCAGTCGGCGCGTTCGCATCGTATCGCGGATTCACGGTTGGCAGTTGGGCGTGGACGTCGGCGAGGTACTTCTCGAGCCGCTGTCGCAACCGCGTCGCCTCGGCGGGCATCCGGGAGGCAAGGTCGTCTCGCTCGCCGATGTCCTTGGCGAGGTCGAAGAGCTTCACAGTGTCATCTTCATAGAACTTCAGCAGCTTGAGGTCGCCGACGCGGATCGCCGAATGCGGCGTGTTGCCGGTCTGGTAGTGCGGGAAGTGAAACACGAGTTCCTCGCGGGGTCGCCGCACCTCGCCGCGGCCCTCGTGGGCGAGTAGCGGGGCGATGCTGCCCCCCTCGATGTCTGCAGGCAGCGAGGCCTTCGGCACCTTCGCCCACTCGCAGAACGTGGGGAGCAGGTCGTAGCCCACCACCGGCACGTGGCACCAGGAGTTGGCGGCCACGCCGGGGCCCCGCACGATCAGGGGCACGCGAACGCCCCCTTCCCAGACCGATCCCTTGCCACCGCTGAGGCCGCCTCGACGGCCGCCGCCACCGGAGCCGTTATCGGACATGTAGATCACGTAGGTCGTGCCCGCGAGCCCGAGTTGATCGATCGCATCGAGCACCCGTCCAACCCCGGTGTCGAGGTCCTCGGTGATCGCGGCCGTGGAGGTTCGCTTCTCGCCAGAGCCGCCGGTGAGCCGCTCGTATTTCGCGAGCGTGGCCTTGAGGGCGTTTTCCGAGGCGTGGAGCGCGTTCCAGGAGAGCTGGATGAAGAACGGCCTGCCGGCCTTCGCGTTCTTCGCCATGAACTTCTCCGCGCGATCGGCCATTCCGAAGATGTCCACGGGATTCGGGTCGGTGAACTGATAGGCCTGCTCGTTGCCGGTGTCTCCATCGTGTTCGTGGTAGCCGTGCCGGCCCGGGCCGCCGCCGGCGATGTGCCACTTGCCATAGTGGGCGGTGGCGTAGCCAGCCTGGCGGAGCAGTTCGCTGATCGTGGCCTCGCCGTCGGCGATCTGCTTGACGAGCTGCGGCTCGAGTAGCGGGTGCCCCGGCTCGGGCGGGGCCGCCTTCGTCCAGTGGAGCCGGGCCGGGCTCTTTCCCGTTTGGAGACTGATCCGCGTCGGCGAGCAGACCGGGGCCGGCGCGTAGGCGTTCGAGAACCGCATGCCTTCAGCGGCGAGCTTTTCGAGGTTGGGTGTCTGGAAGATCTCGCCCCGTGAGGCGGCGATCTCGGGGTGCATGGCCACCGAGAGGCCATTCCAGCCCTGGTCGTCGGCGAGCATGAACACGATGTTGGGCCGCGAGTCGCGATCGGCCGCTGTCGCGATGGTCGCAAGCAGCGTGATGAAGGCGGCGGCGATCGCGCGGGGTGACGTCATCGCAGCGGGCGTCGATCCGGGGGAGGCGGGCCCCGTGGCCGGCGGCCGCCCCCCTTGGGCGGCCCTTCGGGCACCACGTCGTTCAAGCCGCGAAAGTCGGGCCGCTGCTTACCGTCAGGGGCAGCCGTGACGGTCTTCCGAAAGATCACGGTGTTGTCGAGCTTCAGGTCGTCGGTCCAGATGAACTTCGCCCCGGTGAAGTCAGCATCGTAATAAGGCTGTTTGGGATCGACGTCGGCCTCGGAGTATTCCCGGGCCCGGCCCCAGTTGCCGTCGTCGAAGTCGGCGGCGAACCAGTTGTCGGGAATCGGCGAGTTTTCAACCCGGGGGTTTCGCGTGTCGCCGTTTACAGGGCCGCGGGAAAAACACTTGGCCTTCCAGGACCCGTTGGTGACGGTGCCGTCTCCAAACTTCAGGATGAACCCCGCGTCGCCAATGTTCGTGTTCGCGTATTCCATGCCGGTCTTCGGGTCGGCGTTGTCCTTCGCCATCACGGCGATGGTCATGGGGTAGGCCGGCAGGATGTCGACCGAAACTACGTTGTGGGGGATGAAGGCGATCGAATCGACCGCCACGAGCTCCCCGTTCACGTACAGCGAAAACGTGTTGTCGGCGTAGACGTTCGCCCGGACCGTGTCGGTGATCGTCGGCTTTCGCGGCGGGCCCGGCCGCTGTTCGGCTCCCTGGGCTTCGTATGCCCAGGGCAGGGTGAGGAGCAGTGCCACGAACCCCATGATGGGCGGGCAAGTGACGCGGGAGCGTGGAAGAGATTTGCTCATGGCCTTTCAACGGCGGATCGGGGTGGGGGTTGCAAACGTCAGTCGCAACGAGTTTCCCCATTTCGGAGAAACCATTTCGCCATTCTTGCGAAACCATTTCGCTATTCCTGCGAAACTATTTCGAAAAGATTGCGAAACAGTGTGGGGAACCGTCCCATGATGAGGGGGTGCGTGCGTGGGAAAAAAGCCTGGTCTTTTGTTCGTAAAGCCATACGAGAAATCACTTTACGATTCGTTTCATGGGTGGCCTCGAGGGCGGCCTCACAATTTTTGTGAGCCGTGGCACGCCGCTTGCATGTGCATGGGAGTGTCGAAGTGGACGGGGGATCGTGCCTAGCGGCACGCCGCCATTGCGGCACGTTTCCTAGATATTTTCAAGGGGTTTTTCATGGCTACTTCGTGCGCGCGTTTCTTCCGGTCGGCCTCATCTCTCGCCATCGCTGCGGTTCTCGCGATCGCCGCCACCACCGCATCTGCCGGCAATTGGGTCGGCTACATGAACGTCTTTCAAAACGCTTCGGGAACTGAGGGAGCGTACATCTTCGGAAGCGGATGGGGCGTGCCCGATCTCGCGACGACCGTTGTGACCTCTAACCCGGGCACGATCAACGGTGATGAACTCGTCCTGCGGCCGAACTTCAACACCTACGCGGACTCGCTGGGGGGCGACAATGCCGCCCGTGCCTTTTGGACGAATAGTTCCGACGGCGGCGTGACGCCCGGGCCCTTGGGCAACAAGTGGATGAACGCCAACACGTTCGTCGAGACGGGAAACCTTGCCGTGCCGAGCTACACGCTCGCTGGCACCGTGACCTCGAACTCGCTCAACACCGGGCTCTACAGCGCGAAGGCGTTCATCAAGGTGCTCGATCCGAATAATGGGTATGCCACCGTGCTCAACGACCAGGTCACGCTGCCGGCCTCGGGTCCGTTCGTGGTGACGTCCAACCTGACTCCTTATCAAGGCTTGCTCCTGCAGGTCGGCTTCAGCATGGACGGGCTGAACGCCAATCCTGCCGATGCCGTGTCGTACGGATCAGTTGGCGTCTCGATCAACGCTGTGCCGGAGCCCTCGACCTACGCCCTGCTTGCCTTCGGCGGGTGTGCGGCTGCCGCCCTGCGGCGGCGGATGATTCGTCGGGCCAACGCCTGAAACCCCGCTGGTTCCCTGCCCCGGGGCCAATATCCCCCTGGCCCCGGGCGGGGAACTGTGCTGTTGCGGTTGTCGCGGTCTGGATCACGACTCAACGAAACGCATCGCCGGCCATCCGGCGATGCGTTTCTGATTTGTACCGGAACAGTTCCTGCGTGAGATCCGAGCGAGATCATCCTTCCAGCGGAGCCACAGGAGCCGCCAGTCGCACCGTCCTGATCGAGCGATTCTTGCCAAATAACGCTGTATTCCGCTCATGCTCATCCATGAGCATGAATTATTTTACGACAGCCGGCAGTCAGGACGTTGACGGAAACCGGTGACAGGCATAGGATCTGTTATGAAACAGTTCCGGTTGCGTTCCGGCGGCGTTTTCGCTGCTGATCGCCTCGGACTGAGGGGAGGGGCTATGCCCAGCGTGCGAGCCATCGCGAAGCAGTTGAACCTATCACCGGCCACGGTGTCGCGGGTGCTCAACAATCATCCCGATGTGGATGATGCCACGCGGGAGAGGGTTCTTTCGCGGATCAACGAAGTTGGCTACGTGCCGAGGTTTGGCCGCAGGCTCACCAACGTGATCGCCCTGGCGTATCCCGACGAGCCGGTTCGCAACGAATACGGCTCGTTCGAGCCGGCACTGCTCAGCGGCATCATGCGGGGGCTCGGTGAGCATCACTTCGACCTCAAACTCCTGAGCATCCGTCGCGACAAGTCGCCCGACGAGAGCTACACGCAGTTCTTCATGCGAAAGGGCATCCGCGGCGTGGTGCTTCGCTGCTTTCGCCACAACCGGGCGATGATCACGAACATCGCCGCGGAAAAGTTTCCCAGCATCGTGATCGCGGAGCGGTTCGAGGAGCCCGAGGTGAACTTCCTCCGCGCCGACTCGTATCCCAGCAGCCGCAGGGCCGTAGAGCACCTGATCGGCCTCGGCCATCGCCGCATCGGCCTCGCGATGCACAATGTGGCCGATAGCGACCACGCCGATCGCCGCCGCGGCTACACCGACGCGCTCGCCGCGGCAGGCCTGAGGCTCGATCCGTCGCTCGTCATGGAGTTGCCGTCTGGGTTTTCTGCCGGCGAACAGGTGCTCGACGCGATGCTCGGCTTGCCGGAGCCGGTGACGGCGATCTTTGCCACGAACCCGATGACCACGCTCGGCATCATGCGGCGAGCCCAGGAGCGGGGCATCCTCGTCCCTCGTGACCTATCGCTGGTGGGCGTCGACGACAGCGACGTCCGGCTCCACGTCTGGCCGCGGCTCAGTGCCGTGACGCAAGACGCCTCGGCGCTCGGGCTCGAGGCGGCCCACTGGTTGACGACCATGATTGCCAGGGGCGATCGCGACGGCGTCTGCCGGCGGACGATCGCCACCAGTTTCGAGGTGAATGGCACGACCGCTCCGCTGGCCGCCAAGGGGGGCAGGATGGTCGGGCCGCGGATGCTGCGGGAAGAACAGGTCGAGGAGATGGCGCAGGAGGTGGAGGCCTGAGATTGCCGGCCTACCGATTGGTCGCGGGTGAAACAGATCGGCACGAGAATAAAGGGGCGGTAGGGTCTGCATGCGGCGATGTTCGTCGCCAACACGTCCAAGAGATCAAACATGTCATTATCAACTTCTCAAATGGAGGCAGTCATGCGTGGGGCTCGTTTTGTGTGGGTGTTGCTGGCGATCGCCAGCGTGTCGTCGTCGCTGGCAACCGCCGGTAGCTGGACGGGCTACATGAATGTGTGGAGTGCGAGTCCGCCTCCGTCTGGGACTGGGGCGTATATCTTCGGCAGCGCATGGGGCGTCAGCGATCTCAAAACCGTGGTGGTGAATGGAAGCGGCACTGGCGCGAACATCGTGAACAACGTGCTCGACCTATACCCCAACTACAACACCTACGCGAACAACCCTGGCGACCCGTTCTGGCGGAACAACGGTGGCGCTGGTCCGCGGGGCAACAAGTGGATGGAAGCCAATACCTACGTCGAGTCGACGGTGGCGACCGACACCGCAGTTTTTTCCGGCACGGTCAGCGCCTATTCACTGGCTTCTGAGTTCAAGGCACAGGCCTTCATCAAGCTCTTCGACAGCAGCTACAATCTCGTTGGCACGCAGTCCCAGCCCTTGACGGGCCTGGGCAACTTCTCGCTGTCGCTAGACACCTTTTTTTACCAGGGCTACCACGTTCAGTCGGGCTTCATGGTGTCCGGCACGAATGCGAATCCAGCGGCCTCGAACGCGAACGGTTTTCTGGAGGTGATCACGCAGCCTAGCGGCGGGAGCGTCATCCTCATCAACGTCGGGTCGGGCACGACCCGCACGCAGGCCCAGGCTGGATATCCATCGATTCCGTCCGCGATCGTGGTCACGAAGACGGGGTCGGGCACGGTGGTCTTCGACGCCGCCAATCCCTACACGGGCCCAACGAATATCAACGGTGGAACGCTGCGGGTGTCCAACACCGCCGGCCTGACGGCCAGCCCGGTGACCGTCAACGCCGGTGGAACGCTGGCGATCGCCGCCGCGAACCCCACGAGCCTGGCCAATGTCACCGTCGACGTGGGCGGGGCGATGACGCTGCGAAGCGATGTCGCACAGACGGTCAACCTGCAGTCGCTGGCGATCAAGTCGGTCGTGCAACTGACGGTGGACTCTGGGACCATGACGAACGGCTTCATGAACGTGTCCGACCTGCCGTCCGCCGGCGGAGCCTATCAGTTCGGCAGCCAGTGGGCCGTGCCCGATCTTCGGGCCAACTTCACCAGTGGCACGAGCGTGACGCTCGCGCCGTGCTTCGTCAGCGACACCAGTTCCTACTGGTACACGCCCAGTGGCCAGCCCGGTGCCACCGGCAACAAGATCATGGAGGCTAACCTCTACGGTCAGGCCGACGGCACGCTCGCCGGCAAGCCCGTGAAGTTCAGTGGCACCGTGCCCAACTTTTCGCTCTTGAGCGGCTCCGGCAACTGGACCGTGAAGGCGTTTGTGCGGGATTTCAGTGCTGATTACAGCTCGCATACCGAGTCGGTGGTGCCGGTTACCGGTACCGGTGCCTTCTCGGTCAGCATGACGACGAGCAGCGATCCCACCCACCATGTTCAGTGGGGCTTTCAGACGACCGGTCCGGACGTCTGGATCACGGATCTGCCATCGAAGGGCAACGTGGTCGTCAATGCCCTGCCGGCCGCCGCCGAAGGGGGCAAGGTTGATGTGGGTCGGGGCATTGTCACGGTCGCCTCCGGCCTCACCGCGGTCGACCTTGTGACGGCGATCGTCGCCGGCCGGGCCGGCGGCTCGTGGACGGGTACAACCGGTATTACCTCGACCGCGGCGGCGGCGGCTGTGGCCGCAAGCGTTCCGCGGGCAGTCGGCTGGCTCGACAACGGCAACGGCTCGATGAGCTTCGCCTTTGCCGCCCCGGGCGACACCAACATCGACTGGCAAGTCGACATCCTCGACGCGGGCAACTTCCTGACGCTCGGCAAATACGACACCGGGCTTCCATCGACTTGGCTGGAGGGCGACTTCAACTACGACGGCGTGGTGGACGTCCTCGACGCCTCCGACTTCTTCAACACGGGCCTCTACGACACCGGGAACTACAACAACGGAGTCGGCGCAGCCGGGTCGGTGGCTGCCGTGCCGGAGCCGGCATCGTTCGCGGCCGTGGCGATTGGTGTGGGACTGTTGGTCGGGCGTCGCGTCCGTCGACGGTCACAGTCCTTCGCGGGTTGAGGCATCGCTGGTGTCGAGGGCGCAGGGAGTAGGGGTTCTTCTCGAGGAGTCTTTAAGTATGAATCGCTTGAAAAGAGTTCGCGGCGCGGTGGGCATGCGGGTCGCACCGCAGGGCTTTACGCTCGTGGAACTCCTGGTCGTGATCGCGATTATCGCGACACTCATCGGGCTGCTCCTACCGGCCGTGCAGTCGGCCCGAGAGGCTGCCCGGCGAACGCAGTGCGCCAATCAGCTCAAGCAGACTGGCCTCGCCATCCTGCAGACGCAGAGCGCCTCGCGGATGTTCCCGAGCGGCGGTATCACGCCGTTTCCGAAGATCGAGGACTACTCCAGCGGCGGCAAGCCGTTCGGGCCAAACAAGCAGGGGCTTTCGTGGGGCTATCAGATCCTGCCTTTTATGGAAGGGGGCAGCATCGCCACGATCACGAACACCCAGCAGATCGCGAACTCGTCAGTGTCCACGTTCAACTGTCCGTCGAGACGCGGGGCGACGAGCTACGTCAACACCAAGAGTTCCCGCAGTTCCGCCCAAGGAATCAGCGGCCCCGTTACGTATTGGCTCACCGACTACGCCGCCGTGCAGCCGGGGCAGAGCCGCAGCGAGGCCGACGCCACCAGGCCGGGCACCTTCGACAGGCTGATCGCAGGCGCCACTCCCAAGACGGGCGAGGTGGCCAACACCTACGGCTGCTCAATCGGGCATGGTTACTGGGGCATCGGACCTGCGACCATGGACTTTAACCCGCGAAGTGTTTCGGAAATTGGGGCCAGCAGTTACACCGGCTTCGGAGGCGTGATCGTCCGCAGCAGTTACCTCGTGACGAGTGGTTCGGCCAAACAACTCGGCTACAAGCCAAACTGCAAGACCAAGGACATCTCAGATGGCTTGAGCAAGACGATGACGGTCCTTGAGAAGCGGCTCATTTCGCCGTACTTGACCGGAGACAACGACGATGACGAGGGGTGGTCGGCCGGCTGGGATTATGACACGATTCGCACTACGCTCTGCACGCCGGTCCAGGATTCCCCGAGTTTCGTCGCCACAACCGCCGCCGATCCGAAACAGGCTTCCTTCATGACGCCCGGCTCGGCGCATTCAGCCGGCATCAATGCGGTATTCGCCGACGGGTCGGTTGCCATGATCAGCTACGAAGTCGCCCCGGAGATCTTCAACTGCCTCGGACACCGCTCGGACGGCCAGGCCGTGAGCGTGCCGTAGTGGAGCGATCCGGAGTTCCAGCCATGGACGTGGTTCGCAGATTGGTCTGCGCCATGATCGCCCTGAGTGTCGTTGGTTCAGATCTCCTGGGCCCGGACGTCTGCAGCGGCGCGACTGTGGCGGTGGAGGGCGATCCGTCGTCGGGGTGGCGGTTGACGCGAGACGGCACGCCGTTTCCGATCCGGGGTGCCGGCGGCCCGGGGTCGCTCGAGGCGCTCTCCGCCTGCGGTGGAAACGTGATCCGCACCTGGGGCGTCGAGGATGTGGAAAAGTCGATCGACGGCGCGCGGATGATCGACCGAGCCCATCTGGCCGGGATCGCCGTGACCGTCGGCTTGTGGCTCGGCCACGAACGGCACGGCTTCGATTGGAACGACCCCGCCGCAATCGCCCGCCAGCGGAAGATGGTCGAAGACGCCGTCATCGCCTACCGGGACCATCCCGCCGTGCTTTCCTGGGGGCTTGGAAACGAGATGGAGGGTGTCGGCGACAAGGCCGTCATCTGGCGGGAAGTGAACTGGCTCGCCCGGAGGATCAAGGAACTCGATCCAAAGCATCCCGTCATGACGGTGGTGGCGAATGTGAGCCCTGCGAAACTGGCCGCCATCAAGGAACACGCCCCCGATATCGACATCCTCGGCATCAACGCCTATGCCGGCGTGGCGGAAATGGCCGGCAGGCTCCGCGCCGAGAACTGGACGAGGCCCTACTGCATCACCGAGTTTGGTCTGCCCGGCCCGTGGGAGTCGCCGCACACGCCCTGGAAGGCGCCGATCGAACCCACCAGCCGCGAGAAGACGGAGAGCACCGCCACGGCACAGGCTGCGATCACCGCGGATCCTCGCTGCCTTGGCAGCTACGCCTTTCTCTGGGGGCAGAAGCAGGAGGCGACTGCGAGCTGGTTCGGGATGTTCCTGCCGTCTGGCGAGAAGACGGCACGGGTCGATGTGATGGCGCGGGCATGGACGGGCGACTGGCCCGCCAATCGTGCCCCGCTCCTCGACGCGGCGGAGGTGCCATTCGCCGGCCGCGAACTCGCCGCCGGTGAGTCGCATCACGTGAGCGTCCGCTACAGCGACCCGGAGAACGACCCGCTCTCCTTCCGCTGGGAAGTCCGCGAGGAGAGCCGCGATCGACGCGAGGGGGGCGACGCGGAGCAGCCGCCGCCGTCTGTTCCCGGTGCGGTTGTGCGATCGGATGATCGTGGGACGGCAGACATTCGCATTCCCGAGAAACCCGGGGCCTACCGGCTCTTCGTCACCGTCACCGACGCACACGGCTCGGGGGCGGTG
This sequence comes from Planctomycetota bacterium, assembly GCA_037133115.1. GTDB lineage: Bacteria > Planctomycetota > Planctomycetia > Pirellulales > UBA1268 > QWPN01. The sequence goes on from JBAXOU010000008.1 coordinate 14,006, forward strand.
GACAACTGGCCGTTCCTCGTACGTCCTTGACGAAGAGTGTTGGCATGCTGCTCGTACCACCTCACGCGCCACCACGATCGCCCGCCACCTCGGGAACGGCGATCACGTCGATCGCCGGGGAGCCGTACGTCAGCATTCGCGACGTCGACAGGCTGCCGCCGTTCCTGATGAACATCGTCGGCAACGGCGACCTGTGGATGTTTCTCGGCAGCAACGGCGGCGTGACCGCTGGCCGTCGCGACCCCGATCTCGCGATCTTTCCCTACCAGACGGTCGACAAGCTCCTCGCCGTGCCGGAGGCGAGCGGCCCCGTCTGCCTCGTGGAGGCGGAGGGTACGCTCTGGGAACCGGGTCGCGGCGTGGCCGCCGGTGGCCGCCATCTGCACAAGCATGTCTGTGGCACCGGCGTCGTGTTCGAGGAGATGCACGAACCGCTCGGGTTGAGGCTTCGCTGGCAGATCGCGGCCAGCGATGAGTTTGGCGTCGTTCGCCGGTGCACGCTCAAGAACCTGGGCCGCCGGCCGATGTCGATCCGCGTGCTCGACGGCTGGCACCAGATGCTCACGCCGGGCGTCGGTCAGCATACCTACGAGCGGTACAGCTACCTCGCCGCGGCCTACATGCGGCACGAGTTCCTCGCCGGTAGCGGCCTGCTCGTGTCGTGCCTCAACGCCGCGATCAGCGACCGTCCCCAACCAGCCGAGTCGCTCCGCGCCGCGGTCGCCTGGTCAGTCGGGCATCGCGAACCGACGCGGTCGGGGTCGCCCCGGTGCATCGACCGCTTTCGGTCCGGTGATCCGGTGCAACCGGCCGCAGGCGTGATCCGCGGAACCTTTGGGTGCTTTCTCGTCGAGGACTCGGCGACCATCGTACCCGGCGAATCGATCGAGTGGTTCACGGTGGCCGACACGGGCCTCGACCATGCGGCCGTCGTCGCCCTGCACGAGCGACTCAGCGGTGGCGAGAGCCTCCGCGATTCCCTCGTGGAGAGCCTGCGGGCCGAGGCGGATGGCATTCGAAAGCGAGTCGCGGCCGCCGACGGTCTCCAGGATTCAGCCGACCGCACCGTCACCGCCCACCACTTCTCCAACACGCTCTTCAACATCATGCGCGGCGGCATCCCCGTCGCGGGGCACGTCTGCCCCGGCCACGACGTCGCCCGCTACGTCGCCGTGCGGAACGCCGGAGAGCATGCCCGCCATCGCGAGTGGCTCGGCTCGCTCGGCGACCTCGACCGCGACGCACTCGTCGCGGCGGCTGCCGGGCGGAACGACCCGCACCTGACGAGGATCGTTGGCGAGTATCTCCCGATCTGCTTCAGCCGGCGGCACGGCGACCCGAGCCGCCCCTGGAATCGGTTCACGATCGCGACCCGCGGCCGCGACGGCCGGCCCACGCTCTCGTACGCCGGTAACTGGCGGGACATCTTCCAGAACTGGGAGGCCCTCGCCTGGAGCCATCCAGCCTGCCTGCCCGCCATGATCGCGGTGTTTCTCAATGCCTCCACCGCCGACGGCTACAACCCGTACCGGATCACCCGCGACGGGGTCGATTGGGAGGTCGAGGATCCGCACGATGCATGGAGCCACATCGGCTACTGGGGTGACCACCAGATCGTCTACCTGCTGCGGTTGCTCGAGTTGCACGAACGGCTGCGGCCGGGCGAGCTTGCCGCGCGGCTCGACGAACCCGCCTACGCCTCGGTGAACGTCCCGTATCGGATCAAGGGGTTCGACGAACTCCTCCGCGACCCACGTCATACCATCGACTTCGATTCGGCCGAGCACCGCCGCCTGCGGCAGCGGATGGCGGAGGTCGGGGCCGACGGGGCGGCGGTCGCGGACGCCGACGGCATGCCGCGGCTCACCTCCCTGGCCGAGAAGCTGCTCGTGCCCGCGCTCGTGAAACTCACGAACCTCGTGCCAGGCGGTGGCATCTGGCTCAACACCCAGCGGCCGGAGTGGAACGACGCCAACAACGCGCTGGCCGGCTGGGGGCTGTCGGTCGTCACCGTCTGCTACCTCCGACGGCACCTTGGATTCCTCGACGCGCTCTTCGCGGCACACGATGGCGATGTGCATCTCACGCGTCCCACTGCCGATCTGGTGGAGGCGGTGGCAGGGGCGCTCGCCATGCCCGAGGGTGCCGAACCATTCGCCATGTTTGAGGCCCTCGGCAGGGCGGGCGAACGCCATCGGGCTGCGGTCTACGCTGGTGGGTCGGTGGAGCGGACGGCCGCGGCGTGCGGCTCCGTACGCGGCCTGCTCCAGGCTGCCCGGCGAGTCGTCGATGAAACGATCGCGGCGAATCGTCGCGACGACGGCATGGTCCACTCCTACAACCGGCTGGTCATCGGGGATAAGAAGCTCGAGGTTCGGCATCTGGATCTGATGCTGGAGGGGCAAGTGGCGGCACTGTCGAGCGGACTGCTCGACGACGACGCGGCGATCGCCCTGCTCGATGCCCTGCGACAGGGCCCGCTCTACCGTGCGGATCAGCGGAGCTATCTCCTGCAGGCTGACCGCGAGTTGCAGCCGTTCCTGGACCGCAACCGCCTGCCGGCCGACTGGCGGGAACGGTGCCCTGGAATCGCCGCCCGGGTTGCCGCCGGCACGACTCACCTGGTGGTCGTGGATCCGAGGGGCGACGCGCACTTCAGCGGCGATTTGACGAACGATCGCGACCTGCAGGCAGCGCTCGCCGCCGAGGGCCATCCCCAATCGGAATGGCCCCGCGTCCAAGAGCTCTGGGAGAAGGTGTTCGACCACGCCTCGTTCACAGGCCGCAGCAGCACGTTCTTCGCCTTTGAAGGGCTCGGCAGCATCTACTGGCACATGGTGGCGAAACTGATGCTCGCAGTTCAGGAGTGCCACGCCCGGGCTTCGTCGACTGCGAAGCCGCGATTGCAGGCCGCCTACACGGCGATCCGTGACGGCCTCGGGTTCCGGAAGACACCGGAGGAATACGGCGCGTTTCCGACCGACGCCTATTCGCATACGCCGCGGCACCTCGGGGCCCAGCAGCCGGGCATGACCGGGCAGGTGAAGGAGGAGATCCTGACCCGGTTTGGCGAGTTAGGCGTCGTCATCGACGCCGGCTGCCTCCGATTCGATCCGCAACTTCTCGACGACACCGAGTTCGGTGCATCGCACGAGTTCGCCATGCTGGGGCCGGATGGGCTCGAGCGGGCCGTCGCGGTGCCAGATGGCGGCCTCGCCTTCACGTTCTGCCAGGTGCCTGTCGTCTACGGCCCGGCCGCTGAGCCGAGCGTCACGGTTGAACGCACCGACGGGCGGGTGGAGGTGCACTCCGGCAACCGCCTGCCTGCCCAGGCAAGTCAGGATATTTTGTCCCGCAGCGGCCGGATCGCGACAGTCCGCGTCGGCCTCGTGCGAAAGACCAAGGAGCCCGTTCGATGACCACCACCCGCGAGGGCATGAAGCTCTCGTTTGTCGAAAAGTTCGGCTACGGCCTCGGCGACACGGCGAGCAACTTCGTCTGGGCGCTGATGATGAACTTCATCATGTATTATTACACCGATATCTTCGGGATCACTGCGGCGGCGGCGGGCACGATGCTCCTGTTCGCCCGCTCGACCGACGGCTTCTTCGACTTCTTCGTCGGCGCCGTGGCCGACCGCACGCAGTCTCGCTGGGGCCGCTTCCGTCCGTGGCTGCTCTGGCTCTGCGTGCCGCTGGCGATCGTGTTTGTACTCGCCTTCACGACGCCCGACCTATCGCCGGCCCGGAAACTCGTCTGGGCGTGGGTGACCTACAACCTCCTGATGCTCACGTATTCGGCCATCAATATTCCTTACGGCGCGCTCTCCGGCGTGATGACCGACGACCCGCTTGAGCGAACCAGTCTCAACTCCTACCGGATGTCGCTGGCCCAGATCGGCGGAATCATCGCCAACACCAGCTTTCTCTCGCTCATCGTCACCTTCGGCGGCGGCAATCCGGCCCGCGGTGCCCAACTCACGGTGGCGGCCTTCAGCATCGCCGCTGTCGTGCTGTTTCTCATCTGCTTCGCGACGACCCGCGAGCGAATTCAGCCGCCTGCCGAGCAGAAGACACGGCTCATGGACGATGTTCGCACGCTGTTCGCCAACCCGCACTGGCTGATGATGTTCCTCAACGGCATCGTGAACATCACCTTCGCCGTGATCCGCGGCTCGGCGGGCATTTACTACCTCAAGAACTACCTGGGCTGGGACGACGTGAAAGTGTTGGGAATGTTTCCCGCGATCCCGCTCTACTTCCTGCTCGGCGGCCTGGCCATGATCGTCGGTGCCATGCTGACGCGGTTCGTGGTCGCGGCGATCGGGAAGAAGGCCGCCTTCATCGCCAGCATGGTGGTGGTGGCCCTGACCGCGATCCCGTTCTACCGCCTCCTGCCGGACCAGGTCGGGTTGGTGTTTACGTTCCACCTACTTGGCATGCTCGCCGCCGGGGTCAACGCCACGCTCTACTGGACGCTTGTCGCCGATACGGCCGACTTTGCCGAGTGGAAGTTTGGCGCTCGCACGACGGGGATCATCTTCTCCGCCACCACCTGCGCCCAGAAGGCCGGCATGGGGATCGGCGCCGCGGTTGCGGGCTTTCTTCTCGATCGCTACGGATATCAGCCGAACGTGGCCCTCTCCGATTCCGCGAAGGAGGGCATCCTCCTGATGATGAGCCTGATCCCGGCCGCTGGCCTCCTTCTGCTGGCGGCGGTGTTCAGCCGCTATGGCCTCACCGAGGGCGTGTGTCGCACGATGCGGGACGACCTGGCGGCCCGCCGGATGGCCCACTGACGGCCATGCGCCCAAGGCGTGCCACGGAATCAACCGGAGGTAGACTAAAGGTTGGTTTTCCGGGTAGGGCGCGAAGCATGCCGCAATCTCACCTGCCTCCACGACGGCGATGTGGTATCCGGCCGCTGCTGCTCGCTGCGGCGGCCGTGGTGGCGTCGTGGCCGCAGCTCAGCCCGGGCGGGGCCGCCAGTTATCCCTACATGTCGTGGCAGGACGAGTTCGACGGGACGTCCGTGGAGTCGGCCCGCTGGGCGTTCGATATCGGCACGGGCACTCAGTACGGCCTGACGGGCTGGGGCAACAACGAACTGCAGTACTACACGAACCGTTCCCAGAACGCCTCCGTGTCGAACGGGACTTTGAAGATCACGGCACTCAAGGAGAACTACGGCGGGCAGTCGTACACATCCGCGAGGCTGAAGACGCAAGGGCTCTTCAGCCAGGCCGGCGGCCGGTTCGAGATTCGCGCTGCGCTCCCGACCGGGCAGGGCTTCTGGCCGGCGATCTGGATGATGCCCGCCAGCGAAACCTACGGCGGCTGGGCCGCATCGGGCGAGATCGACATCATGGAGGCCAGGGGGCAGCAGCCGGATCGCGTCAACGGCACCATTCACTATGGCGGCACGTGGCCGAGCAACACGTGGAGCGAATCGACTCGCGTGCTCCCCGCGGGCCAGACGATCTCCTCCTTCCACACCTATGCGCTGGAGTGGGATACGGCAGCGGCGCCGGCGATTCGGTGGTATGTCGATGACGTGCTCTACGCCACAAAGACCTTGTGGTGGAGTTCGGGGGCCGCGTATCCCGCACCGTTCGACAAGCCCTTCTCCATGCTCCTCAACCTGGCGGTCGGCGGCAACTACGTCGGCAGTCCGAACGCGAGCACGCCGTTTCCAGCCACGATGCAGGTCGACTACGTCCGGGTTTCGACTGCCGCGCCCCCCGCGATCACGCTGGCGGCGACGAGCGGCACCCTTTCGCAGGCGGCGGTGGGCAACCCCGTGATCGCGGCAGCCGCGGCTGTAACCAAGACCGGATCTGGCACGGTCGTGCTCAACGCCGCCAACGCCTACACCGGGGCAACGTCGATCGTGGCCGGTACGCTCAACGTGTCGAATCCCGGTGGTCTGTTGGGTAGCCCGGTCACCGTCAACTCCGGAGGCAGTTTGGCGATCGCTGGGGCCGGCTCGACGACCATACCCAGGGTGACGGTCGACGTCGGCGGAGCCATGACCCTCCGCAGCGATATTTCACAGAAGGTGAGCCTGCAGGGCCTGACGATCAAGTCTGGCGTTGGGTTGACGATCGACAGCGGAACGATGACCAACGGCTACATGAACGTGTTTGCCCCGCCGTCAGCGGGCGGCGGGTATCTGTTCGGCCAATCGTGGCCGGTGAAGGATCTTCGTGCCCAGTTCACCGGGAGCACGAGCGCGACGCTCGCCCCCTGCTACGTGGCCGACAGCGGCACCTACTGGTACACGCCCAGCGGTCAGCCCGGCGCCACAGGCAACAAGATCATGGAGGCCAATGTGTACGGCCAGGCCGATGGGACCTACGCCGGCCAGGCCGTGAAGTTCACTGGCACCGTCCCGAGCTACACGCTGCAGGGCGGCTCCAGTGGCTGGACCGTGAAGGCGTTCATTCGGGATTTCACCGCCGACTACAGTTCCTTCAACGAGCAAGCCGTGCCCATTTCGGCGACCGGCTCGTTCTCCGTCCGGCTGAACGCGGTCAACGACCCCACCCGTCACGTGCAGTGGGGTCTGCAGGTGAAGGGCCCCGACGTCTGGATCACCGACCTCGCGTCGAAAGGCACCGTGGTCGTCAGCGCGTTGCCGACGACCGCCGACGGGGGCAAGGTGGATGTTGGCCAGGGGCTGATCACGGTGGCCGCCGGCCTGTCGGCGACGGACCTGATGACGCAGATCATCGCCGGACGCGGTGACGGCTCGTGGAACGGGGCGGCCGGGATTACCTCGAGCCTGATCGCCGCCGAGGTGGCCCGGGGCGTTCCTCGGTCGATCGGCTGGATGGAGAATGGCGACGGGTCGGTGTCGTTTGGCTATTCGGCTCCGGGTGACACGAACAACGACTTGCAGGTCGATGTGCTCGACGTGGCGAACTTCTTTGCCAGTAGCAAGTTCGACACGGGGCTTCCGGCGAGGTGGACCGAGGGCGATTTCAACTACGACGGCTTCGTGGACATGCTCGACGCAGCCGACTTCTTCTCGGCGAGACTGTTCGATTCGGGAGCCTACAACCCTGCGGCCGCGGGAAACGTGGTGGCCGTACCGGAGCCGAGCGTGACGCTGCTCGCCGCCGCGATCGCATGCCTCATCCGCGTCGCCCTCGATCCTCGGGCGTCAACGGGCCACCGCAGCCGGCCGGCGGCATGCTCCCCTTTCCGGAATCGCATGAGAACCCAAAGCGAACCGGGAAGACACACAGGTTGAAAACCTGTGCTACGGGGAGACGGAGAATAACGACGGGTTGAAAACCTGAGCTACGAGAAGAGGCAGCGAGGGGCTGCCCGTGCCCAGGAGCCGGGCTCGGCGGCAAGCGAAGCCAGGATGGCGAAGCGTAGCCGGCGCGCAGCGAGCGGAGGGCCGGAGCCCGCAGCGAGCGTCCGGCGATGGGCACGGGCAGCCCCGAGCCTCGTGAACGCCTCACGATCAAATGCGACCCGTATCAGGTCGAGGCGGAGCGCGATCGGGAGACGAACCACGGATAGACGGCCGGGATCACGAACGCGGTGAGGAGCGTGCTGGTGATGAGTCCGCCAATCACCACCGTCGCCAGCGGACGCTGAATCTCGGCTCCCGACGACGTGGCCATGGCCATCGGCAGAAAGCCGAGGCTCGCCACCAGCGCTGTCATCAGCACCGGCCGGATGCGGACCTCGGCCGTCACGATCGCCGCCTCCCGCGGCGCAAGCCCGCCCTCGCGGGCATGCTCGGCCCCGGCCACCCAGACCAGGCCGTTGAGCACCGCCACGCCGAACAGGGCCACGAAGCCGACACCAGCGGCGATGGAGAACGGCATCTCCCGCAGCGCCAGGGCAGCGATACCGCCTGAGGCCGCCACAGGCACGGCGCAGAAGATCAGAGCCGCCAGCCGCAGCGACTTGAAGCTCGTGTACAGCAAAAGCGCGATCAGCCCGAGCACCACGGGCGTGATCAGGAGCAACCGCCGGCTCGCGCTGAGCAGGTTCTCGAAATCGCCTCCCCAATCGAGCGTGTAGCCACTCGGCAACTTCACCTCGGCGGCGATCCGTCGCTGCGCCTCCGCCACGAAACTGGCCACGTCGCGGCCACGAACGTTGGCCGACACGAAGGTTCGCCGCCGCGAGTTCTCGTGCTCGATCGACGGCGGGCTCTCCTCGATGCGGATGTCGGCGAGTTCGCCGAGCGGCACCGGCCGGCCGCCGGCGGCCGCCACGGGGATCTGGGGGACGAGTTCCTCGTCTTCCCGCCACGACTGTGGAAATTTGACCATCAGCGGGAAGCGAGGGCGGCCCTCGTAGATCACTCCGGTCTGGATGCCGCCCATCGCCGACACGGTCTGCATGACGTCGATGCCGTTGACGCCGTGCCGAGCCAACTGGTCTTGGCGGGCGTCGATTCGCAGGGTTGGCACATTGGCCTGCCAGTCGGCGCGCACGTCGGCGGCGCCCGGGATGTCGCGGAGCACGCCCTCGATCTTCTTGCCGAGGCTGCCGAGCGTGTCGAGGTCGTCGCCATACAGCAGCACCGCCACGTCGGACTTCACGCCGGCGACGAGTTCGTCCACCCGCATCTCGATAGGCTGGCTGAAGCCGAAGTTGGCCCCGGGCACGGCGGCCGTGAGGGCCTCCGACATCCTCGTGACGAGGTCGTCGCGAGTGACGCCCTCCGGCCACTTCGAGTGCGGTTTGAGCATCACCCAGACGTCGGTCTGCTGCACGCCCATGATGTCGTTGGCGATCTCGGGCCGCCCCGTCTTGCAGAAGACGGTCTTCACCTCGGCGAACTCGCCGAGCACCTGCTCGATCCGCGTCGTGAGCGGGATCGAGTCTTCGAGCGTGGCGCTCGGCAGGCGGTTGACCTCGACCAGGAGGTCGCCCTCGTCGAGTCGTGGCATGAACTCGGCGCCGAGGTTGAGCGCTACCGGCACGCTGGCGGCCACCAGTCCTGCGGCAACCAGTGAGACCACCACGGGATGGTAAACGGCCAGGCGGGCAAGTGGGTGGTAGAGCCGATGGAAGATCCGCATGATCAAGGGTTCGTGCTCCTCCTCCCGGGCGAGCACCGTCGCGGCGAGCACCGGCATCAGCGTCAGCGAGATCACCAGCGACCCGAGGAGCGCGAAGAGCACCGTCAGGGCCATCGGCCGGAAGAGTTTCCCCTCGGTCCCCTCGAGGAACAGGATCGGCAGGTAGACGATCGCGATGATCAGTTCGCCGAACATCGTCGGCCCGCGGACCTCGACCGCGGCGTCGCGGACGATTGTGAGCTTGGAAGTGTTTGGGGTCGCCATTCCCAGGCGGCGGACGCAGTTCTCCACCATGATCACGGAGCTATCGACCACGAGGCCGAAGTCGATCGCCCCGAGGCTCATCAGGCTTGCGGGGATGCCCACGGCCCACATCAGGTTGGCCGCAAAGAGCATCGAGAGCGGGATCGCCAGCGAGACGATCAGTCCGGCCCGAACGTTGCCGAGCAGAACCAGGAGCACCGCGATCACGAGCAACCCGCCCTCGGCGAGGTTATGGAGCACTGTGTCGAGCGTGCGGGCGATCAGATCGGAGCGGTCGTAGAGGATTTCGAGTTCGACGCCGGGCGGCAGGGTCTGGCGGACCTGCTCGAGCTTCTCCTTGGCCGCGGTGACGACGCGGCGGCTGTTCTCCCCGCGGACCATCATCACCATGCCGGTCACCGCCTCGCCGCGGCCGTCGCGAGTGGCGGCCCCCTGTCGGGTCAGCGCGCCGATCTGCACGGTGCCGATGTCACGAATCAAGATCGGCACGCCCCCCGCCGGGCTGCGGACGACCACCCGCGCGATGTCGTCGATGCTGCGGAGCAGCGACTCGCCGCGAATGAACCGCTGCTCACCGTTCTTGACGACATAGCCGCCGCCGGTGCTCGTGTTGTTGCGGTCGAGGGCCGCAAGGACCTCGCCGAGCGAGATGCCGTGCGACGACATCCGGTCGGGGTCAACCTGGACCTCATAGCTTTTCGCGAACCCGCCGTGGCTGTTGATGTCGGTCACGCCCGGCACCGTCCGCATCACCGGAGCCACGTCCCACTCCAGGATGCTGCGGAGGTCCATCAGGCTCCGCTGCGGCCCGCGAAGCTCGAACTGAAGAATCTCGCCAAGGGCGGTCGAGAGCGTGCCGAGCTGTGGGTCGGCGTCGGCGAGCGAGATCCCGCCGCGGGCGGCCGGCAGCCGTTCAGCCACGAGCTGCCGAGCCAGCATGATGTCGGTGTGCTCGCGAAACACGATCGTGACCAGCGAGATCCCGAGCCGAGAGATGCTTCTGAGTTCCTCGACATCAGGGAGCCCGCTCATGGCGAGTTCGACCGGATAGGTGATCAGCCGCTCCACCTCGAGCGGCGGCAGGGTCCCCGCCTCGGTCACCACCTGCACCTGCACGTTGACGAGATCGGGGACCGCGTCAACCGGGATCTGCGTGGCGGCGTAGAGTCCCCCCAGCGCCATGAGCACGAACATCGCGATCACGAGCGCCCGATTCGCCAGCGACCACTCGATCACGCCCGTGAGCACGCCAGATCCTCCGCGAGGGACTCGCCTGAACCGCCGACGTCAGCCCTCGTCCTCGAGCAGCAACTCGCTCTTGAGGAGAAACGCCCCGCGGGATACTACCCGCTGGCCCACCTCGAGCCCCCGGGTTACCTCGACGAAATCATTGGTTTCGATGCCGGTGTCGACGTCTACCCGGCGAAAGCCCCCCTCGACGGGCACGAAGACGAACGATTTCCCTTCGTGCCGCATCACGGCGGTGGTGGGTACGGCAACCGTGTCACGGACCTCTCCCTGGGGCAGTTCGACCCAGACGAACATCCCCGGCTTGTAATGGGCGTCGTCGTTCTCGAGGTCGGCGACGATCGGCACGCTGCGGCTCGACGCATCGACCGTGGCGCCGATGTGGTTGACCGTCGCGGTGGTGCGGTGCTCCTCGGCGCCCGGCACGGACACCCCGACCACCTGCCCCTCGGCGACCTCGACCATTGTCCATTGCTTTTCGTGCACCTGGGCCCGGACCCAGAGCCGACGGGTGTCGGCGACGACGAACATCCTGTCGCCCCCCTTCACCCTCTCGCCGCGGCTCACGAAGATCTCCTCCACGATCCCATCGAAAGGCGTTCGCAGAGAGATCGCACTGATGCTGTCGTCCTTCGACGAGTCGTCGCCACCATCCGCCGCATCAGGCGTAAGGGCGTCGAGTCGGGCGCCCACGAGGTTCCGCAGGTTCTCCTTCGACACCTGCAGGAGCCGCTCGGACTGCTGGAGCGCTGCCTTGGCCTTGCCTCGTTCCTGGAGCGTGTCGAACTTCGCGTTCTCGCAGGCAGCCGCGAAACTTGCCCGCGCGACCTCGAGGTTGCTGGTCCGCTCCTCGACGATCCTGCCCGAGAGCACGGCTGCATCACCGAGCGCCCGTGTGCCGGCGTTGACCTTCTCGACATACAGCAGCTTCGAGTAAGCGCCCAGGATCTTTTCGCGGTAGTCGCCGAGGATGCGGCCAGCGAACTCTCGCTCGACGCCCTCCAGCGGCGGATGACCCTCCAACATCCCGAGGAGCGACTGCACGTTGTCGCCGATGGTGGCCGCCCAGTCGGCCGCCTTGCGGGCGATCTCGCGGTCGTCCTCGCGCTTCTTCACCTCGTCGCGGGCCACGCCCACTTCCATGCTCGAGATCTCGGCGAGTGAGTCGCCCCGGGCCACCTTTTGCCTGATCTCCACGGAGATCCGGGTAACGATGCCATCGACCGGTGAGTCGTAGTCGATCCGGCTGCGGGCGTCGTAGTCGAGTCGGCCGGGCACCGTGAGGTGCGCCCGGATGGGCCGCCGCTCGACGGCTACCAGCCCGATCTCGTCGGCCGCTGCAACCGCGGGGAGTCGCACCATCGTGGGCTGGCCCGTGGCACTGGCTGCGTCAGCGGCTGGAGGCTGCTCGTGGTCTCCACCGGTGAAGTGATGAGTCGCGAGCCACCACCACGCGAGGCCGCCAAGGGCAAGCACGACGGCCCCCGGCAGGCCGCGCCGCAGCGACGCCAAGGCGTGCGACAGGCCTGACGCACGGTGCTGTCGGGGCGGCGGCTGATGGTCGGGAAGTTCGGTGTTCATGCGGGAGCTGGGCGTGTCGGCAATGCTACAGGCCCGGCGAGGCAGGGGCGAACCGCACGACGGTGTTTCCCGTTGAACAGCGGCACCTAGGGGGCTGGAAGCGGAATCGGCATGGGCCGCGCCACCGGCTCGGGTATGGGCGGCGGCCCGGCGTTTGGATCGCGAGGTTGGAGCGACTCCGGGCCGCCCGGCGGCGGCACGACGGCGGGAGCGTTGTCAGCCGGTGGAAACTGCTCCAGCTGGAGCAGGTCGGCGATCGCCACGGCGCCCGACCAGCGGTCGGCCTGCGCCTCCACGAACGCCAGTTCCGTCTCGGTGAGGATCTTCTGCGCCTGCAGCAGACTCAGGAACGTCACCTCGCCGCGGGCGTACAGCTGCTGAGTGAGCTTGAGCGTCTCGCGGGCCTTGGGCAGGATCGACTGCTCGTACCAGTCAGCCTGCCGCTGTGCCACGCGATACATGGCCACCGCCTGGGCCGCCTGCGTTGCGAGGGTGAGTTCGATCGTCTGGAGGTCGGCGCGGGAGCTGGCGATGTCGGCCCGCGCGGTGCGGATGTTGCCCTGGTTACGGTCGAAGAGCGGCACCTGCATCAACACCTGCACCAGCCCCTGCTCCTGCGCAGGCCCGACCTGCCGCTGGTACCCGCCGAGCACGTTCAGGTTCGGGATGGGCTGGACCACGGCACGCTCCAGCGCCCACTGGGCCTGGGAGATCTTCGCCTCGGCGGCCCGCGGCTTGGCGTTGGCGCGGACGATCTCCTCCTGCAGCACCTTGAGGTCGAACCAGGGAATCTTCTGAAAGAGGTCGGCCTCGATGGTGCTCACGTCGGCGCGGGGCAGGCCGATCGCCGCGGCGAGCTGCCTCCGCCCCGTCTCGATGTAGACGGACGAGTTGATGAGCCTGACCTCAGCGCGGTCTCGCTCGATGCTCCAGAAGAGCACGTCGGCCTTCGTGCCCTCGCCCGCCTCCGCGAGCGCCATGCCGATGTCGTATGACCGCTTGGCGATGTCGAACAGGAGTTGATAGATTTCCACTCGCCGCTGGGCCACGAGCAGGGCGTAGTAGGTTTGGCGGACATCGCGAAGGACGTCGAAACGGGCCCGGATGAGGTCGTACTCCGCCTGCTGCACCTTGCGGAGCGCGGCTTGCTGCGACAGCCGCAACTTACCGGCGGTGACGAGGTCCTGGGTCACGAATCCGTTCCACTGACTCTCGGGCCCGGCGATCTGGGGCGACGCCCCGCCGAGCACCGGATTCGGATAGAGACGCGCCTGCACCGCCTGGCCGCGGGCCGCCTCGATCGCCGCCCGGGCTGCGACGAGCCGGGGATGGCTGCGTTCCGCGAGCAGCACGAACTCAGCGAGCGTCCGCGGGGTGGGAAGCCCGGCCGTCGGCGACAACTCCCCCGGCACTGGCTGGTCGGACTCGATCATGATCCCCGGCGCGGCCAGCGGTGGGGCGAGGTCAGCCGCAGCGGCGCATCGGGCGATCGCCATCAGCGTCACACCGACGAGTGCGGTGCGGCTCTGCCGCGGCGGGATCGGTGGTGGGGCGCGCATGGAGTACCGAAGCGGCTGGCCGGTCAGTCACCAGAACCATCGGCACGCGCAGGCCGGCTGATGGAGGTTGCCGGCCGCGATTCGGCCGCCCGTCGCGCGCCGCGGCAAGCGAGGCAATCCGGGGCGTTGTCCGCCGCCGACTGCCGGTTTGCCCCACCTGCCACGGCGTCGGCGCATGCCCCATCGACGCAGGTTCGCAGTTCGTCACCGCGGCAGCGCGAATCCCCGCTTCCGCATCAGCGCGTCGATCGTGGCATCGCGACCGCGGAACGCCCGGTAGCCCTCCTCGGGGTCGACCGTGTTGCCTGCGGAGAAGATGTGGCGGCGGAGCCGCTCTGCGACCCCGGCATCCCACGGCCCTTCCGCTTCCGTGAACGCCTCCCACGCGTCGGCGGTCAGCGTGTCGGCCCAGAGGTAGCTGTAGTAGCCGGCGGAATAGCCGTCGTCGGCGAAGAGGTGGAGGAAGTGCGGGATGCGGTGCCGCATCACGATCTCCGCCGGCATGCCGAGCGTCTCGAGCGTCTGCCGCTCGAACCGCTCAGGATCGACCGGCACGTCGCCCGCGAGGTGGAGCTTCATGTCGACGATGGCGCTGGCGAGAAACTCGATGGTCCGGAAGCCGGCGTTGAACGTTTCGGCGCGGCGAATCTTCGCCACGAGCTCCGCGGAAATCGATTTGCCTGTTGTGCAGTGGATCGCGAAGCGTCCCAGCACTTCGGGGGTCGAGAGCCAGTGCTCCAGCAACTGCGAGGGGAGTTCCACGTAGTCGCGTGCCACGCGGGTGCCGGCCAGTGAGGGGTGCGTGACGTCGGAGCAGAGGCCGTGCAGGGCATGCCCAAACTCGTGGAAGAGCGTGGTGGCGTCGTCCCAGCTGACCAGCGCCGGCTCGCCCGGCGGCGGCTTCACGAAGTTGCAGTTGTTGGAGACGATCGGGATCACCGGCCCGTCGAGCCGTTCCTGACCCCGATAGTCGCTCATCCACGCCCCCGACCGTTTGCCCGTCCGCGCATAGGGGTCGAAATACAAAAGGCCCAGCGTGGCCCCCTCCCTGTTCCGCACCTCCCACACGCGAACATCGGGATGGAACACGGGCACGACGCCCTCGGCGACCGGCACGAACGAGAGCCCGAAGAGCCGCTCGGCCACGAAGAACATGCCGTCGCGGAGTCGGTCGAGCTGGAGGTAGGGCGTGACCTCGGCCTCGTCGAGGTCATACTTCGCCTTGCGGACCTTCTCGGCGTAATAGCGGTAGTCCCACGGAGCGATCTCGATGCCGGCGGCGTCGGCGTCGGCGAGCGCCTGCATGTCCGCGACTTCCTCGCGAACCCGGGCGACCGCCGGCTGCCAGACGGCCTCCATCAGTTCGACCGCCCGCTGGGGCGTTTTGGCCATCGAATCTTCGAGTCGCCAGTGGGCGTGGGTCGGGAACCCCAGGAGCTTCGCCCGCTTCGCCCTCAGGGCGAGGATCTTCGTCACCGTCGCCTTGTTGTCGGTGGCGTCTCCCTGGTCGCCGCGGCCGATGAACATCCGCCATACCGTTTCCCGCAGGTCGCGCCGGTCGGCGAACGTCAGAAACGGCTCCACGCTCGATCGATTGTTGGGAATCGCCCAGCGGCCCGGCTTGCCGCGCTCCTCCGCCGCCTCGGCGGCGGCATGGCGGGCCGACTCGGGGAGGCCCGCGAGGTCGGTTTCGGCATCGAGGAAGACGGCGGAGCCATCCTCCTCCTTGAGCACGTTCTGGGCGAACACGGTGTGCAGTTCGGCGAGTTGCTGGTTGATCCCGGCGAGTTCGGCCTGTTCACCGGGCCCGAGCCGGGCGCCGGCGCGGGTGAGGTTTGTGAACAAAAGCCACGCGGACCGGCGTTGCTCGGGTGACAGGCCCGCCTTGTCCGCCGACTCGTGGACGGCGGTCACGCGGTCGAAGAACGCCTTGTTCTGCACGATCCGATCCTGGAAGGCGGCGAGACGCGGTGCCATCCGCCGCTCGACCTCCTGAACCGCATCGTCGCTGAGATTGCTGCCGTAGACGCCGTAGATCGTCTGCACCCGGTCGAGTGTCCGCCCCGACCGCTCGGAGGCGGCCACCGTGTTCTCGAACGTCGGCGGAGTTGGATCGGTCGCGATCCGTTCGATCGCCGCGAGTTGCTCGGCCATCGCCGCCTCGAGAGCCGGCTCGAAGTCGGCAATGCGTGCGCGGTCGAAAGCGGGCACGCCCCCGAATGGCCCGCCCCACGGATCGAGCAGCGGATTCGCGGACGCGAGGTGGGACATGACCAGGATCATCCAGATGGCCGGGGGCACGCGCATGATGACACGGATCATACCCGCTGCTCAGCCTGTCAGGCAGCGCGCCGTTGGTCGCGGCTCGCGGTGCGGCGGCGGCGATGGCGGCGGAGTTCCCGGCGGATCACGCCGTTGGAGCCGAAAAGCATCGGCACCTGACGCGTGAAGGACCAGATCTTGAAAATCGGCGAACTCCGTTCAAGCGTGTCGGTCTCGGGGAGCAGCCTGAGCCACTCATTGGTCACGCCCAGGCTCCTCGCCTCCGGGGAAGACACGATGTGGGCGACGACGTCGCGACGACTCTCGCCGCGGCGGAGCATGCCGTTGAAGAACTTTCTCGGCTCCTTGTCGGCCTCGCGACCGAGGATGGCGGCGAAGACCTTGCGAACAAAGGTGCGGTCGGATCGATACCAGGCCGCGAGCACCAGTTCCACGATGTCGAGGCTCCGGGCGGGGTCGAGGATCACCCTGGCGAGCCGGTTGTCGAGGGACAGGAGCGAGGGCTCTGCAGCGGCCAGCCCAACCAAGCGGTGGACAAGCCGCTCGCAGCCGGAGTTATCGTCGGCCTCCCGGACGCGAGCGTGGCATCCGTCGGCGAACGCGGCATAGGTCGACGCGGTCCGCTTCGCGGCCGCGTCGATCGACCACCGCTCGGTGAATCGTGCCCTGGCCTCCGCGCCCAGCCGCCGCCGCATCGCTGGATCTCCGCAGAGACGCGCGAGCGCCGCGGTGAGCGATTCGACGTTGTCCGGCTCGACCAGCAGGCCGACCCCGTCATCCACGATTTCCGTGATCCCGCCGATCGCGGATGCCACGAGCGGCAGGCCGAACGCCATCGCCTCGAGAAGCACGAGACCGAAACTCTCGAATCGGGAGGGGAGCACGAAGAGATCGGCGTCGGCGTAGTGTTGCTGGAGGGCGTCGTCCGACACCGCGCCCGTGAAAATGACGCGGCCGTCGGCAACGAGGGCCGCGGCACGCTTCCTGAAGGCCTTCGCATACGACGTCACGCCGTTGCCGCCTGCGTCTTTGCCGACGAGGACGAATCGCACCCGGCCTTCGGTTGCGCAGAGCCGCTCGGCCGCGGCCAGCAGAATGTCGGTGCCCTTGCGGGGTTCGAGCCGGCCCACGCAGAGAATACGGACCTCGCCGTCGTCATCCGGCCGGGACCGCGTGAATCGGTCGCGGGGGTCGCGCACCCCGAGATGGCAGACGGCCGCCTCGGCGGCGGATGGGCCATGGTCGCGGAGCGTCTTCTCCAGGATCGCGTGGCTGATCGCATGGATGTGGGTGGCCGTGCGAACCGCCTGCCGCTCCAGGGCCAGTTGCTGCCGCCAGGTCTCGCCGATGGCCAGGGTCGGGTCGATCTCGCCGACGGTCTTGCGACTCGTCATCAGCGTCAGCGCGACGGGCAGTCGGTCGTCGAGTTGGCAGAGGAGCCCTTCGACGTTCCAGAGCGGCGCGCTGACGAGATCGAGCGGAAACCGGCGATGCAACCGCAGGACTTCGTCGTGAATGCGGGCGCAGTGGACCAGGTTTGGAGCCGACGCGAGCGTTGCCGCGTCATCGGCCGTGATGCCTCCTTCACGCGGGCGGATCCTGTGCACCCACGTGCCCTGCTCCCAGTCGATCCGGTCGTTATCCGGCGAGCGAGTGACGACGTGCACCTGGTGGCCCGCGGCGGCAAGCGACTCGGCCAGGTCGCAGGTGTAGCGGCCAATGCCGCCGAAATCGTCGGGCGGATACTCGTTGCTGACGAAGCAGAGCGTCAGCCGGCGGCCCTCGGGCCGGACGGTCGGGAAGGGCTTGAACCGCGATCGGTCGGCAGGGGGGATCGAGGCGAGTCTGCGGCGGCCGGCCCTGCCGAGTTCGAGCCCCCGCTGCTGGCCCTCGGTGACCCGCTGCATGAAGTAGTCGAACTGCTGCTTCGTCATCAGCCCATCCCGCAGCGCTCCGGTCGCGTGGCCGGCCACGCCCGCGGTGTACTCGACGAGGTGGGAGTGGATGGCGTCCCAGGGGTGGCGGTCGCGGCCATGCAGGAGGGCGAAGTACCAGGAGTTCTTCACGTTCGGGTACGGCTCGAGCACGATCCGCCCCGAGGTGCGGAGGTGCGACGCGAGATACTTGTGGTGGACGGCGCCGTCGGGTCGCGGCACGAGGAGCCGGCCGACGTCATTGATCCGCGCCGCCACATCGGTCTCGTCGTGGAAGTACTCGATCTCCTCGTCGAAGCCACCGATCTCCGCGAGCACGTCGCGGCGGAAGGAGGAGTTGGTGCCCTGCAGGTAGATAAACCGCTCGGCGCCGGCCGTGATCGAGCGATAGTCGGGCTGCTCACCCGTGAAGTGTGTGCGGCCGAGCCGGTCGCAGAGAGAGAAGCGGTACTGGTGCCGGACGCCAGTGTGATCCCAGACGATGCCACCCACGCCGGCGACCCGTGGATCGGCATACGGTTCGGCGAGCTTTTCGAGCCAGTCGGACTCGGGAATCGCGTCATCGTCGATGAACGCGACGACGTCGCCCGCGGCAGCGGCGATGCCGATGTTGCGGCTCATCGAGATGTTGATCTCGGGGCAGCGACGGATCACGCAGGCATCGCGATACGTCTCGAGCAGTTCGGCCGTGCCGTCGGTCGATGGCCCATTCACGACGACGACCTCGAAGTCGCCGTGCCGCTGATGGCGGAGGGCCGCGAGGGTCCGCGGGAGGCTCGCCGCGCGGTTGTAGGTGTTGATGACGACGCTGATTCGCATCGGAGCGACCGAGGAGTGTCGGGGGGGAACGGAGGAGTGGGACATGTACCCGGGGCCGGCACGCCGCGGCAACGGCAGCAGCGAGCCACGATGCCCCCGCAGTCGCCCCAGATTGCCGCCGGCCCCATCATGGCGGTGGCGGCTACGCTCCTGCCCGGCGGAGCATCCGCAGGCCGCCCCACAGAACCCGCTCACCATCCTCAAACTGTTCGGTCCAGACGGGGCTGGCGATGAGATCGCCACAGTCGATGAAACCACCGTCGCGAACGGCGTGGTCGATGCCCCGCTTCGTCTGGGCGTAGGCGGCGTCGTGGCAGAGCACAATCGCCCCCGGCGCGAGCAGCGGTCGAGCGACCAGGAGATCTGCGTGGACGGCCGCCTCTGCGTGGTCGCCGTCGATGAACGCGAAGTCGAACCCCGCAGCGACTCGTGGCAGCGTTTGGTAGGCGGCGGGGGACGCCGCGGCGATGATCGTCGCCTTGTCCTCGAGGAACGCGGCATGCAGCGGTGAGATTCGCGGCTCGGGATCGATCATGAAGAAGCTGGCGGGCGTTGGCGGCTGGCCCGCGTCGATCAGTGCCTGTGCGATGATGCGGGCAGAGCCGCCCTGGAAACTCCCCACCTCGAACAGGTGGCGAGGCTTCATGGCATGCACGATCGCATAGAGCAGCGTTGCTTCCTGCGGTTGCAGGTGCGTATGCTGAAGGTCGAATTCGAGGCGGTTGCTGCCCATCGACGCCGTGCTCTCCCTGGCGATTGCTCCTCGAGCCGGGAGGGTGATAGCAGAACGCCGCGGCCGCCGACAATGCCGCACGCCGGCCCATCGCGGTGCTTCGTCTGGCTGCTTCGCCTGGGTGCTTCATGAGGATGCCGGCATGAACGACGACCGGCCGGCGAGTTTCAGCATCGTGATTCTCGCGCCAGGAGGCGTCGACGCGGCGGTCGTGGAGCAACTTGATCGGCTCGCGGGGCTCTCGGGCCCTCCTCGCGAGGTCTGTCTTGTCCTCGGTCCGCTGCCCGGGCCGCTCGTGCCGGATGTCACGGGTCGTGTGAAGTTGGTCCACGAGCCCCTGGGCCATGATGCGGTCGCCCGCAACCACGGCCTCGCAACCGCGGCGGGCGACGTGGTGGTGTTCCACGCCGTCTCGCCACCGGCTGCCGATCTGCTTGCCGTGCTCTGCGAGGCGTTCTCGGATCGCGGCATGGCGGCCGTGGTCTCCGGGCCGGCATGCGTGGCATTTCGGCGGGTCGATCTTCAGGCCATGCGCGGCTTCGACGAGGCGCGTGGCGGCGGTGACGAACTCCGCGACGCCTGCCAGCGGCTCGAGGCTCTGGGGCGAAAGGTGGTGTGGTCCACGAACGGCGAGGCACAGCCCCCGAAGCCTGTGCCGGTCGCCCCTCACCACCGGCTGATGTCACCCGGACTCGCTCTTCACCGCCGACGTTCGTTCATGCCTCTCGTTCGTGGTCTGCTGTCGCAACCAGAAGGCTCGACCGGGGCGCCGTCCGATGCCCGGACATCGACCAGGCCGCGAGCTCGTGTGGACGGCGGAGATCGTGATCCGCTCGCCACCACGCGCGACACACTCCGGTTGATCTGGGCCGACCTGCTGCCGCGTGGCACCCACTGCGCCCTGGCCGGCTATCCCGATCACTGGAACGTGGGGGACGCCGCGATCTGGTGGGGCACGCGCCGGCTTCTCGACGCGATCGGCGTGTCGGTTGACTACGCCTGCGACCCCTGGAGCTACACGCCGGCCACGTTACGAATGGCCGTGCCGGAGGGGCCAATCCTGATCCTCGGAGGCGGCAATCTTGGCGACGCCTATCGCCACGAGCAGCTGCTCCGCGAGCGGATCCTCGGCGACTTTTCGCAACGGCGGATCATCCAGCTCCCGCAGAGCATCTGGTTCGCTTCACAGAAGCGCGCCGAGGCAGTGGCGGACCTGCTGGTGCATGCCGGCGACGTCACGCTGCTGCTTCGCGACGCCGCGAGCCTGGCGTTCGCCCGGAAGCTGTTCCGCTGCGACTCCGCCCTCTGCCCCGACGCAGCGATTGCCCTTGATCTGGATGGCGTCGGGTTGCCGCCCGAGGTGCCGCTGTTCGCCTTATGGCGAACCGATACCGAGGCTCGCGAGACGTGGGGAGCGGGAGGCGGCGATCTCGTTGTCGAGGACTGGACGACGCCCGGGCCGGAAGTTGGCCTGATGTCGACCGCGGCGCGTGGCTTCAAGGAGTGGGTTGGCGAACCGCCTCCCGAGATCGGTTCCTGCCCTCCGCGTCGCCGAATGGCATGGCGGCACCATCCCTGGCTCTGGGACCAGCTCGCCGAGGATCGCACGCTCCGTGGTTGTCGCTTCCTCTCCCGGGGCCGCGTGGTCCTCACCGACCGGCTTCATGCCCACCTCCTCTGCACGCTGATGCGGAAGCCCCACGTCGTCTGCGACTCGACGAACGGGAAGATCTTTGCGTACCGCGACACCTGGCGGATCGATGATCCACTCGTCCGGTTCGCCTCGAGCCGAGCCGAGGCGCTGGAGCATGCCCGCGAACTCCTGGCGTCGATGGCCGGTCAGGAGGCCGGCGGCGGCTCGTAGTTGCCAACGTTCTCCCGTGGAAATGGCTCGCCGGGAACATCGCGGCCGAGGAATCGACAGAGTTCGGGCCAGCCGTGGCCCGCCTCCCAGTCGATGACGAGCAGGTCGTGCGGGCGGCCTCGGAAATAGTCGATCACCGTGTCGTTGTGCCGGCAGTAGCGGTCGATGAGCTGCTCCGCGGTGACGTCAGGAAAGGGCAGCCCGTAGAGGACGCGGCGAATCTGGGTGAGTTCGTCGCTGATGAACACGGGATGTCGGAGCATGTTGAGATAGCTGCGGATCCAGCGGTCGGGAGCCCGGGTCGTGAGCACGAACTGGCTGCCGGGGAAGGCGAGGTCGAGCTCTCGGAAGAGCAGCAGCCACGGCCAGTCCTCAAAGGCGTCGGCCTCCGCGGCGACGGCATGGATCGCCGCGAGGTCGCCCTGTTCGAGGTGTGGCACGAGATCGAGCCGCTGGCCGACGTGCCTGTAGCCGAGCAGCTCCAGGCAACGGCCCAGCGTGGTTGTGCCCGTCTTCGCCCAGCCGATGCCGAAGATCTTCATACGGTCGCCGTGCGGCTAAGGATTACCGAACGGCCTCCCGCGATCGCTCGTCCGTTCGGCCTTTCGCGAGCGCGTAGACCCGATACCGGCCATCGGCGGATTCTCGTACGAGCCTCCCGCCGGCGGCGACGACTGCATCCCCCGCAGACGCCACGACGTTCGCTTGGCCTGCACCATCGAGCCAAACCGCGTCGTACCCAGCGTGGCTGCCACGTTCGATCGAGGCGGTGGTGGTGCCGTCGCCGATCTCAGTCGAAAGCCTCTCCTGACGGGAGCCAAAGGACGGCCAGCTCCACCGCAGTCGCTTCGAGAACAGGATCGGCTTTGCGTGGTCAAACTCCCTCATGGTTCCCGACCCGGCATCGACTGGAAATGCCGTCACGGGCAGCATCCACACGCTGGCGCCGTCTGGCAGGGCCTCCTCGACCTCGGCGACAAACTCCCCCAGGCCGCGTCGTTCGCGAAAGGTTTCTGCTGCTCGCGAACGGATCGACGCAGCCACATCCTGTTCGAAGAGGCCACAGGCCAGCACACCAAACCAGACCGCCACCACCGCCAGGCGTGGCATCCGGGCGAGCGACGCGGAGAGCCAGGTGCCGAGGGCCGCAAGGCAGAGGAAGGAGATCAGAGGGACGACGCGGTTGTAGCATCGGAACTGCGGCGTCACGAACGTGTTGAAGATGGAGCCCAGGCCGCCCGGTACGGCCACGATCAACAGTGCGATGATCAGGCACCCTGCCGCATTGAGGACGACACGGCCACGGTCGTCCATCGGCGGCCGCCAGCCAACGAGCGCGGCGATCGCGATCAGAAAACCGACCGTGGCGGCGAGCCCGAGTTTCGCGTGCCGGCTCTCGCCGCGGAGCGGCCATGCGACGGCCTCGACTCGGCGACCGAGGGCCGCCAGCGGCGGAATCCGCGAGGCCGACGAGGGCATCACGAGGTCCCGGATTCGCAGGCCGAAGGTGTCGGCTTCCTCCGGCTGCTTGTAGTTGAGCGACGCGGGGCGACCGTCGCGCGCCCAGGCGATGACGGTGGGTGCGAGGTTGACGCCACCCGCCATGAAAACCACCGCCAGGCATGCCGCTCCGCGCCAGAGCGAGTCTCGTCGGCAGCGAACGAAGGCGACGAAGAGTGCCGCGACGAAGAGGATCGCGTAGAAGAAGGGATAGTAGACATACCCCACGGCGGCGACGGCCGTCGCCGCCGTGGCCACGAGAAACGTGCGTTTGTCGAGGCCTGCGATCCCCCCACCGGCCACGAGCACGGCGAGCGCCGTGGGGACTGGCACGAACGCGGCGTGCAGATTGAGGTGGGTGACGTTCCGCAGGAAGGCGTGCGGGGATGCCGCGAAGAGTGCGCCGCACACAAACGAGGCCATGCGGCCGAGACCGAGCATTCGACAGGCCGCGTAGCCATCGATGGCCGCGATTCCGATGAGGGTCAGCCACGTGCCGTTAAGCACGGTGACCGGGTCGTCGGTGAAGAGGGAGACAAGCTTCATAATCGCCGTCTCGACCGGCAACTGGAGGCCGAAGGCGGCCAGGGGAAACCCGCTGGGCGCCCCGAAGCGGCTGCCATGCCACGTCCACCCGTCATCGACGGCGATCGTGGCGACAACCGTGTGAAGGATGGCGTCGCCCTCGAACTTCAGCGGGCGGCCGGCGAGGATGTCGAGTCCGCCGCAGGCCCAGACCGCGACGGCGACTGCCGCGGCCGCCGCCGTACAGGCGATCCCAACCTCGGCTCGCGGCGACGGATGGGAGGCGGTCATGGAACAGCCGTGGTGGGCATCCCTTCGCCCTGAGGGGGCGCGGACTGGACGATAGCAGCGGTACCAACACCCGACCACGCCAGTTGTCGTCGCGTGCGTGGTTCGCCCATGCCGCGCATGAAAAAACCCCGGCCCTCGCAGGTGCGAGGGCCGGGGCTCGTAT
>JBAXOU010000009.1:0-35498 GCA_037133115.1 Planctomycetota bacterium
AGGCGGCGGGATCGGGGCGAGGATGACGAGCGTCGGCTATCCTGCCGTTGGCGAGGCAACTCGTCCCGTCCCGCCGCCGGGTTTGGCGAGTTGGAGATGAGCGCCGAGAGGCCATTCGAGCTCATTTCCGCGCCTCGCGCAGTCGGGGATCAGTCGCTTCCTGGAGGCCTTCGCCGACGAGGTTGTAGGCGAGCACCGTCAGGAAGATGGCGATGCCGGGAAACACCACCAGCCACCACATGGCGAGGTTCGAGCGGGCGCCGTTCAAGATCGAACCCCAGCTCGCCGACGGAGGCGGCGCTCCGAAGCCAAGAAATGAGAGGCCGCTTTCGACGAGGATCGCCGCGGCGATGCCGAAGGTGATCGGCACGAGAATCGGAGCCAGGGCGTTGGGCAGGATATGGCGGAGCATGATCCGCAGCGGCCCGGCGCCGGCGGCCCGGGCGGCCGTCACGTATTCCGCGCCCTTGAGCCTGAGGAACTCGCCGCGGGTGAGCCGGGCAATGCCGGTCCAGCCCGTGAAACCGATGATCGCCATGGTGTGCCAGATCGTCGGCTTCTCGATGATCGCCACGATGGCCAGGATCAGCACGAGTGTCGGGATGCACATCACGATCTCGGTGACCCGGCTGGTGACGGCGTCGATCCAGCCACCGAAGTAGCCGCCGAGGGCGCCGATGAGAATCCCGATCGTGCCCGCGATGCCCATCGAGAAGAAGCCGACGAGCAGCGCCACGGTGGTGCCGTGCACCATCTTTGCGAGCACGTCGACCCCCGCCTGGTCAGTGCCAAACGGATGTGCTCGGCTGGGTATGCCCTTGTCCATCGCGGGATTCTCGGGTCGGCCCGGCCACTCGTCGGCGCGGACCGCCCGGTAGGGATCCTGGAAGAAGAGCGGCCAGATCGCCCAGCTCTCGGGATCCTTCTCGGCGAGGTTCTTTGGGTAGGTGCCGCGGAACTTGTCCTTGGCGAAGATCGCGGGCTCGAACCGGCGGTCGAAGTAGGCGAGGCACGGTGCGTAGAGCCGGCCCTTGTAGCGGCAGAGCACGGGCTTGGTGCCCGCAATCGCCGGCGCGAACGCGGCGACGGCTATGAGGAAGCTGACGAAACCGAGCGCGGCCATCGCCAGCGGTCGCCGCCGGTATCGCCGCCACGCCTCGATCCAGAATCCGTGTGCGGCCATCATTCCACGCTCACCCGGGGATCGACGGCGCAGTAGAGCAGGTCGGCGAGGAGCTGCCCGAGGAGCGTGAGCACGCTGAACATCAGCGTCAGCCCCATGATCGTCGGATAGTCGCGTTCGCGGATGCTCTCAAAGAACAGCCGGCCCATCCCCGGCCAGGTGAAGATCTGCTCGATGATGATCGAGCCGCCGACGAGCGACGGCAGCGAGAGGCCGAGGAGCGTGACCAACGGGATCAGCGTGTTCCGGAAGGCGTGGCGAAAGAGCACCCGCCACGGTCCCGCGCCCTTGGCCCGGGCGGTGCGGATGTAGTCCTGCCGGACCGCCTCGGCCATGGTCGCCCGGATGAAGCGCGTGTCGTAGGCGAGGCTCACGTAGGTCTGGCAGGCGACCGGAAGGATCATGTGCCGCGCCACGTCGATGATCCGCGCCCCGAGCGGGGCATCGGGCGGCAGGTCGGCCATCCCAAAGAGCGGCAACTCCCAGGCCGTGCCCTTGCTCCACACAGAGAACATGATTTGCAGAAAGAGCGCGGCCACGAACGTGGGGAACGAGTAGAGGGCATAGAGCACGAGGCTCACGCCGCGTTCATCGGCTGTGCCGGAGCGGGCCGATGCGTAGAGACCGAGGGGAATAGCCAGCGTCCAGATCAGCAGAAAGGCTGTCCCCGAGACGAGCAGCGTGGGGCCGATCCGCTCGCCGATCAGCGTCGTGACCGGCTGCTTGCGGGTGATCGACCGGCCCAGGTCGCCGCGGAGGAGGTTGCCGGCCCACTGCAGGTAACCCTCGACCCATGACTTGTCGAGGCCGTAGGCCCGCTGCATCCGCTCGTAGTCGGCCGCGCTCACCTTGCGGCTCGGGTCCTCGCCGAGTTGCGCGGTGAGCGGGTTGCCCGGCATGGCGCGAGCCAAGGCGTAGACCACGATCGTGATCGCCACGAGCGTGACGCATCCCAGCATCAATCGCCGCACCAAGTAGGTCGCCATGGGTCACTCGGCCCGCGGCTTCCACAGGCTGCCGGAGCCGGGGGAATAGTGGTAGGGACCCCGCGGGCTGAAGGCGTAGCCTCGCAGGCTCTTTGAGAAACCATAGAAACTGTTTCGCCAGAAGAGCCAGGTGTAGGGCTGGTCTTCGTAGAGGATCTCCTGGATGCGGGCGTACTTCTCGGCGCGGCGATTGCGGTCGAGTTCGCGGCGGCCTTCCGCGAAGAGTCGGTCGACCTCGGGGTTCGAGTAGCCGCAGTAGTTTCGCATCTCGCCGGTCTTCCAGATGTTCTCGGAGGTGTCGGGGTCGGTGCCTGAGCCCCAGCCTGAGAAGCAGGCCTGGAAGTTCTTCTTCTGCATCATCTCCTGCATCGCCGTCACCTCCACCGGCCGGACGTTGGCGATCACCCCGATCTGCTCGAGGTTTTCCTTGAGCAGCGTGCAGATCGCGATCCGAAACGGCTGCTGGTTGACGAGGAGCGCGAATTCAAAGGGCACGATCTGGCCATCGATCTCCTTGTCGCGGATGCCGTCGTTGTCGTGGTCGGTCCAGCCAGCCTCGTCGAGCAAGGCCTCGGCCTTGTCGAGGTCCTGCTTGTAGGGCTCGAGCCTCTTCGGGCCGGCCATCCACGAGCCAGGTGCGAAGTTGCCGGCGCATGGTTCGTAGAGCCCGAGGCAGATCTTTTCGAGCATCCGATCGTGGTCGAAGGCGTAGCTCAGCGCCCGCCGCACCCGGCGGTCGGCGAAGAATGGCGTGCCGATGTTCCAGGCGAAGTGGAAGCTGACCCACTCGGGGGCCGTGGCCTTGGTAGTGAGCCGGTAGTAGTCGTCGTCGATGGTCTGCGTGGTCCACTGCTCGGGCTGGAGGATCATTTCGTCGATCTCACCCGACTTGAGGGCCAACAGCGCGGTGTTGGGATCCTCGATGATCCTGAAGCGGATGTCCTTGAAATACGGCTGCTCACGGACCGCGCGGCCGTTCACCTGGCTCCAACTCTCGCGCCGCCTGAGCACGATCTCCTGGCCGCGTTTCCGCGAGAGGATCTCGTACGGGCCGCCCGAGATGGGCTTCTCCTCGAGGGTTACGTGTTCTGGGCTGTCCTTGAGCGTTGGGTCTTTTTCCCACGTGCCTTCGTAGACGTGCTGCGGCAGCACCGGGTAGTTGATGTTCCAGACGTTGGTGGCCAGGGGCTCCTTGTGAAAGAAGACCACGGTGCGGTCGTCGTAGGCGTGGACACCCTTCATCTGGTCGGTGCCGGTGCGGACCGCGGGCACGGGCACGCGTGGGTCCATGATCACCCGGTACGTGAACGCGATGTCGTGGGCGGTGATCGGCTGCCCGTCGCTCCACACGACGTCGTCCCGCATCACCACCCTGTCGTAGAGCCCGTCAGCGCTCGTCTGCCAACTGACCACCGTCTCGGCGTTCGCGAAGGGCTCAAGGGTGCGGTCGTAGGAGAAGAGCCCGAAGCCGGTGAGTCCGAGGATATCGAACTCGGCGCTGGAGCTGATCAGGATCGGGTTGGTGCTACCGAGGTCGCCCGCCACATGGCGATCGATGCGGGCCTCGAGGTCGGCTTCGCCCTTCTCGGGAAGGCGGCCGAGAGCCGAGAGGATCGTGGCGTTGGCCCGCACCGAGTCGTTCTTCAGCGCCAGTGCTTCGGCCACCGTGCCGAGGACCGGCTCCTTCGCCTGCTGCTCGCGGAGCAAGGCGAGCGCATCCTTCACAGGGCGGTCGATCCAATTGGCGTCACGATCGAGCGCCTCGAGTGGCGGCGGCTCGAATGCCACCTCCGGCGGGGCGGACTGGCGTGCCTCTGGTGTTGTTGCCTGCGCCTCCGGCTCCGCCACGAGTCGGCCCTTCTCGGATCGGCTGCACCCGCCGGCCACCAAGGCCGCCACGCAGGCCACCGCGGCCCACAGCCACGGTGCCGAAGCACGGACCGTCATCTGACGGAACAAGACGGGCATGGATGACTCCAGGGCGCGGAAAAACCCCGATGCTACGGGGCCGCGCGGGGCCGGGTCAACTTTCGCCGCCCCGGTTCACTCCGGGAACTTGTGCCCCATCTTCTCGCGCTTCGTGGCGAGGTACCGCTCGTTGAACTCGTGGACCGGCGGGATGATCGGCACCTGATCGACCACTTCCAGGTCGAAGCCGCCGTAGATGAATGCGTCGGTCTTCTTCGGATTGTTGGTGAGGAGGCGAACACGGCTGAGGCCGAGGTCCTTGAGGATCTGGATGCCCACACCGTACTCCCGCGAGTCGGCCTGGTAGCCGAGCGCGAGGTTCGCCTCGACGGTATCGAGCCCTTGGTCCTGGAGTTGGTAGGCCCTGATCTTCTCGACGAGGCCGATCCCGCGGCCCTCCTGCGGGAGGTAGACGAGCACGCCGCAACCCTCGCGGCCGATCATCTCGAGGGCCATGCGGAGCTGGTCGCCGCAGTCGCACCGCAGGCTGTCGAGTAGGTCGCCGGTGAAACACGACGAGTGCAGCCGTACAAGCGGCGCATTCGGCGCTGCCACGTCGCCCAACGTCAACACGATCGGCTGCTGGGTCTCGAACTTCACCCCGTAGGCGACGATTCTGAAGCGGCCCCACGTCGTCGGCAGGTCGGCCTCTGCGATCCGCTCCACGAGCTTCTCGCGGGTGCGGCGGTAACGGATCAGCTGTTCGATCGAGATGATCTCAAGGCGGTGCTTCGCAGCGAGGGCGAAGAGCCCGTCGCGGTTCGCACGGTTGCCTGAGTCATCGAGGATCTCGCAAATCACCCCGGCGGGCGGCCGACCCGCAAGCCGGGCCAGGTCGACAGCCGCCTCGGTATGGCCGGCGCGACGGAGGACCCCGCCCTCCTTCGCGACGAGCGGAAAGAGATGGCCGGGTCGGACGAAGTCGCCCGGCACGCTGTCGGGATCGAGGATCGCCGCAACCGCCTTGGCTCGCTCGGCGGCAGTGATGCCGGTTTTCGCGGAGCGGTGGTCTACGGGCACGGTGAAGGCGGTGCCGAGCGGCGCGGAGTTTGTGGCCACCATCATTGGCAGGTCGAGCCGTTTGGCCACATCTGGCAGGATCGACATGCAAACCTGACCGCGTCCCTCCCGGATCATGAAGTTGATCACCTCGGGCGTCGAAGCGTTGGCGGCACAGACGAAGTCGCCCTCGTTCTCGCGGTCTTCGTCGTCGGCGACGATCACGGTCTCGCCACGGGCAATCGCGGCGATGGCGGCCTCGACGGAGGAGAAGCGGCTGGGCATGCGGCTGAACCGATGGCGGGTGTGAGGGGAGACGACCCATTATAGGATGCAGCCGGCGGCTGCCCGCCGCCCGCACCACCCACACCCCGGAAGGAAGCGGATCGCCGCGATGCTCGACCGTGAGGAATACATCGAGCAGGCCTACCTGTTCCGGTCGTTCGGTGAACGGATCCTCGCCGGCATTGCGGCTCAGGAGGCACTCGTGGCGATCGGCCAGGAGGTGCTCGCCACATCGAAGCTGCCGATGGCACTCGACTACCTGGCGGGTGAACTGAAACTCGTTGGCACGCTGTCCACCGCGATGACCCGGCTGCGGCACTACTTCACGCCGTTCCAAACGTTCGTGATCGCCACCGCCGAGGAGGAGGGCGGGCGGTTCGACATGCGGACGGCCCTGGCGATGCTCGAACGGGAGGCAAACTACCGGGCCGAGGCTGCGACGCCACAGGGGCTCTTCCTCTACCGCTTCGAGTGCCTGTCGCGAAACCGTCTCGACTACGCGCGGGGCCTGGCGGCGATCGCGGCCGACGACATCTTCGATGCTGCCTGGAAGGCCTGGATCGAGATTGTCTCCCGGCAGGTGGGGCTGATTGACCTCGCCGACCTTGTCTACGTCCGGAGCCCCGAGTACTGGCGGGTGGAGAAGCGCGACGCGCTCGTGGCGGGCCGTGCCGCGCCCGAGCCCGATCGTGTCATCCTGTTTGGCGACAAGGAGGGGCGGATCGCCCGGGCCAACCGCGGCAAAGACCCGCTCTTCTTTTTCGCGGCGCTCCAGCGGCAGCTCGGCTATCCCGCCGTGCCGCGGGTCAATCCGCTCGCGCCGTCTTCTGAGTCGCCGGCACTGCTCGCCCGCCGGCTCGAACGGCTGGAGATGCGGGTGAAGCTCCTCGAGGAGGAGTCGCGGGGCGGGATCGATCTATCTCGGTTCGACCCTAAGAACTTCCCGCTCTCCCGCGACGAATGACCGCCTCCATCCGCGCCGAGATGGCGCACCTCGTCGAGGCCGCGATCGCCTCCGTGAGGCCGGAGACGCTCGTGCCGCATCGGCTCGCCGCAGCGCGTGGGGAACTCCTGCTCGACGGGCAGGCGTTCCCCGTGGCAGCGAGGCTCGGCGGCCGAATCGTCGTCGTCGGCGGTGGCAAGGCGGCGGCCGGCATGGCTGCCGCAGTGGAAGCAGTGCTCGCGTCGGCCCGGCCCCAGGGGGGCACGGTGAGTGGCCTCGTGAGCGTGCCGGCGGGCTGCGGGAGGCGCCTCGGCCACGTGGAGGTCCGCGAGACGCGGCCCGCAGGCGTCAACCTGCCGACGGTTGCGGCCGTCGCCGCGACGGGTGACATGCGGGAGGCGATCGCGGCCCTGGGGCCCGACGACCTCGCGATCGTGATCGTCACCGGGGGCGGTTCGGCACTCTTGGAGGATCCTCGTGACGGCGTGACACTCGACGGCGTGCTCGCCGTCAGCCGATTTCTGTCGGCGGCCGGAGCAGACATCCGCGAACTCAACCTCGTCCGCCAGGCTCTCAGCCGCGTGAAGGCAGGCGGTCTGGCGCGAGCCTGCGGTGCGGGACGGCTGGTGGCCCTCGTGATTTCCGACGTGATCGGCGATCCCCTCGATCTGATCGCTTCAGGTCCCTGCATGCCGGCATCGACTGATCCGGTCGCCGCCCTGGCGGTCCTCCGGCGACACGCTGCGGTGGATGTCGCCCCAGACGTGACGCGGCATCTCGAGCGAGCCCTCGCCGATGGGACACCTCCTGCGCTGCATGCAGCCGGGGGCGAGTGGATGACCCCGTCGGGCTGCCGCGTCAGCCATGTGCTCCTCGGCAGCAACGCCACCGCCGTCGACGCGGCGGCGCGGACGGCATGCGACCTCGGCTACGACGTGACGATCCGGCACGCCGTGCCCACGAGCGAGACCGCCGAATCGGTCGGCCGCCGGCTCGCCGCCGAGGCCACCGAACTCTGCGCGGCTGCAGCCCGCGACGGTCGGCCTCGGGCGGTCATCGAAGGGGGAGAAGCGGTGGTGACCGTTCCCTCCGACCACGGCGTGGGCGGCCGTAACCAGCAGACGGTGCTGGCGGCGGTCGAGGCCTGGTGGTGTGCGGGCGAACCGTGGCCTGCGGGGCTTGCGGTCGCGAGCCTCGGCACCGATGGCGAGGACGGGCCGACCGACGCCGCGGGAGGCATGGCGGATGACGACGTTGTGCAGCGGCTTTCTGACGCGGGCATCGACGTCGCCCGTGCGGTCGCCCGGTGCGATGCCTATCCCGCGCTCGCTACGGCAGGAGGGCTCATCCGCACGGGCCCGACCGGCACGAACGTCGCCGACGTGCGGATGATTCTGGCGAGGTCGTGACAGAGGCTCCATGAGTCGGTGGGTTCTTGCCGTCCCCGTAGGTGCAGGTTGGCAACCTGCACACGAATCACCATCGGCGGTGGTTCGGCACAGGTTGGCAACCTGTGCTACGTGAGGCGGTGGACCTGCACACGAATCACCATCGGCCGTGGTTCGGCACAGGTTGGCAACCTGTGCTACGTGAGCGATCAGACGTCGCAGACTTCGACGGCCTGCTTCAGGCCTGCAAACGCGTCGCGGTTCGGGATGAACTCGTGGCCCACCCAGCCCTTGTAGCCGATCTCGAGGAGTTTCCGCAGGCAGGCCGGGAAGTTGATTTCCTGGTTTTCGTCGAGTTCGCCCCGGCCGGGATTCCCGGCGGTGTGCACATGACCGATCACGTCCTTGCACTGCTCGATCCGGCGGATCAGGTCGCCGTTCATGGCCTGCACGTGGTAGAGGTCAAAGAGCACCTTGACCCGCGGCGAGCCGACGCGGCGGACGATGTTTGCGACGTAGTCGATGTCGTCGCCCTGGTAGCCCGGGTGGCCTTTCATCGGGTGCGTGTCATCGCGGGTGTTGAGGTGCTCGAGGCAGATCGTCACCCCCTTCTTGTCGGCGTGGTCCGCGAGCCGCTTCAGCCCCTCCACGCAGTTGTCGGCTCCCTCCTTGGCCGAGATCTCACCGCTCGCCGGGTTTTCGGCGTCGCGCCACTTGTAGCCGGTGAAGGCGATCACCGAGGGGATGCCGAAGTCGGCGCAGGCGTCGATCGTCTTCGTGGTGCAACCGATCACCTGGTCGTGGTAGGCGAGGTTGTTGAGCCCCTTCATGAAGGGCGCGCCCGGCATGCCGTTCATGGCGATCGCCGAGGTCAGGCCGTGCTTCCTGATCGTCGGCCAGGTGTCGGGATCGGAGAGCTCGATCGACTTCACGCCGAGCTGCTTGGCGACCTCGCAGGTCCGGTCCATGTCCCACTTGTCACCGGCCACGTTGAAGCACCAGAAGACGATCGAGTGGTGGATGTTTCCTTTGAGCGGCATGGGAGGGTGCTCCTTCGACTGCACGGGTGAAACGGCGGCGGTACACTACCATGCGCCGGGCGTCGCCGGAAGCGACTTCCCGTTCCTCCTCAGGACCCCAGGCATGGCCTCGCTCAAGCGGATTCTCGTCACTGGTGGCGCCGGCTTCCTCGGCAGTCACATCTGCGAGCGGCTCGTCGGCGCCGGCCACGACGTGATCTGCGTCGACAACTTCTTCACCAGCCAGAAAACGAACGTGGCTCACCTGCTGGGCTGCGGCAACTTCGAGCTGCTCCGGCACGACATCGTGCACCCGCTCTGGCTGGAGGTGGATGAGATCTACAACTTCGCCTGCCCCGCCGCCCCGGGTCACTATCAGTACAACCCCATCAAGACGATGAAGACGAGCGTGATGGGGGCGATCAACGTGCTTGGCATGGCGAAGCGGTGCCGGGCGAAGGTGCTGCAGGCCTCGACGAGCGAGGTCTACGGAGACCCAGAGGTGCACCCGCAGCCCGAGACCTACCGGGGATCCGTCAACCCGATCGGCCCCCGCGCCTGCTACGACGAGGGAAAGCGGGCCGCCGAGACGCTCTTCATGGACTACCACCGCAGCAACGGGGTGAATGTTCGCATCGTGCGGATCTTCAACACCTACGGCCCACGGATGCATCCTTTCGACGGCCGCGTGGTGTCCAACTTCATCCGCCAGGCGCTCGCCGGCGAGCCGATCACGATCTTCGGTTCCGGCAACCAGACCCGCAGCTTCTGCTACCGCGACGATCTCGTGGAGGGGATCATCCGGATGATGAACGGCCCCGACGACTTCGTCGGACCGGTCAACATCGGCAATCCCGGCGAGTTCACGATCCGCCAACTTGCGGAATTGACGCTCGAACTCACCGGCTCGACGTCGAAGCTCGTGGAGAAGCCGCTGCCGGTGGACGATCCGGAGCGCCGCCGGCCCGACATCACGCTGGCCAAGCGGCATCTCGGCTGGGAGCCGGCGGTGCCGCTTCGCGAGGGGCTGGCGAAGACCGTCGACTGGTTCCGCTCGGTGCGGATCGACGACTACCGCGCTCCCACGCCCAACTACTGAGCCCGGGCGAAGCGGCGGACGAGTGCCACAGCCGACACGACCGTGGCGATGCCGATCGCGATCCCGATGCAGTCGTAGACCCAGTCGAGCGGATCCGCATGCCGTCGGAAAAACGGCTGGGTGATCTCGTCGATGGCCCCGAAGCTGGCGAGAGCGATCGCCAGCGGGGCGATGCTCCGGTGGGCCGTGCGGCGCACCGTGAGCCAGGTTGCTACCGCCAGTGCGGCGAACACTGCATAGGCGACGAAGTGGAGCGTCTTGTCGGGCGGCGCATTCGGGCCGAGCAACTCCTCAGGCCTGGGATAGTGAGTCGCGAACACCAGCACGCCCGTATAGGCCACCGTGGCCACCGCCAAGAGGCGGGCCATCCACGGTCGAACAAACGGCTTGGGTGCAGGCGTCATAGGCAGTTGACGAGACTCGCTGCAGAACACGATGACGGAATGGCAGGGCTCAAAAAAGCCCAAGAATACACCAGTTTTTGCTCTTCGCCGCGTGCGACTCGTCCGCTACCTTCCCCGCCTTCCCACCCGCGCAACCGTTTGGAGGCCAGCGATGACCCGCCAGGAACTGTCGACCGTCGTTCACGAACTGCTCGAGAAGGAGACCGGCGAGACGTACCCGGGCCTGCAGGAATCGACGTCCCTCCGTGAGGGGCTCAACCTCGACTCGCTCGACATGGCGGGCCTCGTGCTCCACGTGGAGAGCCGCTTCGGAATCCAGATCGAGACCGAACTCCTCGAGGGCATTGCCACCGTCGGCGACATGCTCAACGTGCTGGAGCAGAAGTTGGCGGCCAAGTCGGGCCGCCACGCCGCCTGACGTGCCGCAGGGGATACCAGATGAACTGCCACGCGACACGGACGTCGCTCCCATGACGCAACTGCCGTTCCGCCATCGCCGTGAAATCCCGGACTGTGGGATTCGCACTCACGCCATCGTGGAGGCTCCGCTCTCCGCGGTGGCAATGCTTCGCGATGCGCCGTTGCCGGCGGGTGGCCCCGCGCTGCCGCCACGGTTTCTCCGCCACTGCGACGAGCAGACGGTGGTCGCCGTCCGGGCGGTCCTGAATGCGATAGCATGCCTGCCTGAGCCGCTGCCGCTCGACCGCTGCGGTGTGGTGGGCGCGCCGTGTCAAGCCGGCCGAATAGCGACAGCTCGGTCGCTCGCACAGCTTCGCGTGGGAGGCGCCGTCACCGTCTCGCCGCATATCGTGCCGCAGTGCTCGTTGCATTCCCTTGCCGGCGCGGTGAGCGTGGCTTTGGGCATGCACGGTCCGCACCTCGGCATTGGTGGCGGCCCCGACGCCCTGGCAGAAGGCTTGTTCACGGCACTGACGCTGTTTCACGGCGGAGCCGCGGAACACTGCGACGCCGTTTGGTTGCTCGCGAGCGAGTGGGACACCGAGCCGGAACTCGATTCCTCCGGCGAGGCGATCAACGACCCGGTCTGCCGAGCGATCGCGATGTTGCTCGTTCCCGAGTCGGGGGCGGCACACGACCGCCTGACACTCACGCTGCACGTCCCGGGCACCCAGTCGGAAGCCGCTGAACGCACATCGCTGGCCGACTTCTGCCGGGCGCTCGACATGTGTGCCGCGGGTTCGGCGCTCACCGCCTGGGGTATCTCCTGCCCGTGGGGCGTTGAGGTCCGGCTGGCGGCGCGGCCGCCAGCGGCGCGGATCACCAGCCCACGCCTTCGGGAGGCCGCATGAGTCCAGTCGATCGTTCGACCGTCGAGCCCGTGGTGATCACCGGCATCGGGGCGGTGACTCCGCTCGGCTGCACCTTCGCGGAGATCGCCGAGAACCTGTTGGCTGGCCGGTCGGGCGTGCAGGCGATCGACGCGGGTGAATATGCCCGGGAGCCGGTGCAGTTTGCGGCGCCCGTCACCCACATTCCGACGCCACTGCCTGATGCCTGCGGCCTTTCTGCCGATGAGTTCGAACGGCTCGGCCGTCTGGAGCGGCTGTGTCTCGCTCCGGCGGCTTCAGCGCTGGTGGACGCCGGCATCGACCGCAGCCGCGGTCCACGAATCGGACTCGTGCTGGGGCTTGGTGCCGAGCACCTCAAGACCTGGGAACTCGACTTTCTGTCAGGCGGTAGCACCGTGTTCGGTGACGGCCGCGACCGCACCGTGGTCCATCGTCTCGCCCGCCGGCTCGGCCTGCGCGGTCCTGCCGTCACCGTGGCGGCCGCCTGTGCCTCGAGCGGCTATGCCATGGCGATGGGCCGCACCTGGATCGACGCCGGCTGGGTCGACGCCTGCGTGGTCGGCGGCTGCGACATTCTCAGCCCCACGTCGATCGCCGCCTTCTACAACCTCCGCGCGCTCTCCCGCCGCAGCGACGATCCCGCCAAGGCGTCGCGGCCGTTCGACGGCGACCGTGATGGCTTTGTGATGGGTGAAGGCGGGGCGTTTTTCGTACTCGAGCGGCAGTGCGACGCGGCTTCCCGAGGCGTTACCGTCCGTGGCGAACTTGCGGGCGTGGGGATGTCGAGTGACGGTGCCCACATGGTGATCCCCAGCAGTGACCCCGTTCATGCGTCCCGGGCCATTGCCGCGGCCCTTGCCGACGCGGCGGTCAGCCCGGACGAGATCGACTACGTCAATGCCCATGCGGCCGGCACCCCGGTCGGAGACGTGGCCGAGGCGGGCGCGATCCGTATGGCCCTCGGCGACGCCACCGACGGCATTCCCGTCAGTTCCACCAAGAGCATGTCGGGGCACATGATCAGCGGTGCCGCCGCCTTCGAGGCGCTCGCCTGCCTCGCGGCCATCGACCGCCAGGCCGCACCGCCGACGGTGAACCTCGACCGCCCCGATCCGCAGTGCCGGCTCGATCACGTGCCCCACGTGTTTCGCCCCCGGCGAATCCGCGTGACCGCGAGCAACTCCTTCGGCTTCGGCGGCTCGAACCTCTGCCTCGTCCTCCGCGCCGCCTGACTCCCGCGCGGCCGACGAGTGGCCCAGCACCCGATCACCCCCCATCGACCCGGAGTTTTCCAGCATGACGAAGTCCGCCACCCGTCCCGCCGAGATGGCCACGATCGACTCCCTGCTCACGCACCTCGTCGATCACTGGCACCACTTCGAGCCGGAGCACACCGAGGAGGGGCTCCAGGGCCGGATCTGCGACCTGCACCGCTACAACTTCCTCCTCTGGCACGAGGAAGACATCGCCCGCTCGCCTGCCGTCACCGACGGCCGGATCGCGCAGGTGAAGCGGGCGATCGACCGCTACAACCAGCTGCGAAACGACTGCATCGAGAAGGTGGACGATTGGCTGGTGGCCGACCTCGCCGCCCGCGGCATCGCCGCCGCCCCGACGGCCCCGGCTGCCACGGAGACCCCCGGTGCCGCGATCGACCGGCTCTCGATCCTCGAACTCCGCCGCTACCACATGCGTGAGCAGATCGACCGGAAGGACGCCACCCAGGAGCACCGCGAGAAGGCGGCCGCCCGCATGGTGGTGCTCGACCAGCAGCGGGCCCACCTCATCGAGGCGACCGACCGACTGCTCTCCGAGATTTACTCCGGATCGCGGCCGCTCCTCCTGTTCCGCCAGATGAAGATGTACAACGATCCGACGATGAACCCGTATCTCTACAAGACTGCCGCGAAGGCTGCGTAGCGGGCTGGATCGTTCTTTTTCGCCGCATGCAGGCGGCGTTCGAGCCGCGCCGCAGTCGGCCGGAAGCATGCTCTTCGCCGGCGGGATTTGTGATTTCGCTACCCAAACGGTACGGAGCGGCCGCCACGAGGCACAAATCGCACCGGCTCATGCGCGTGCCTCCGGCCGCCTGCTACCTCCTCTACGAAACCAACGGGAGCAGCAGCCGGATCGGGGGCACGCGCAGAAGTCCGGTGACATTTGCGAACGCCGGGCGACGATATTCCGTTGGGGCACTGAACTCGCACACCGCAGGTGGGTCGGAGACCTCAATGCCGCCGGCTTCGAGCATGTCACCGGCCGGTTGCTGCGGCGGAGTTCCTACTTCGGCAGGCAGTACGACAGCGCCAGGAGCGCGTACGCCGTGGCGAGGTCGGTCTCTCCCTCCATCCAGCGTTCGTTGCCGTTCTTCCAAGCGCCATCCTCGCGTTGGCGGGCGACGATCGCCGTGGAGAGTTCGTCCCGCCAGGCGTGCGATGTGCCGTCCGCATCGGTGAAAGTCTCCACGCCGAGCACATCGAGCGACTTGGCGGCGGTGTGGAAGTAGTAGAAGAGCCCCGCGTCGCCCATGCCCGGGTTTTCCTCGAAGGTGTAGTGCTTCGCCAGCCAGGCCAGCGCCGCCTTCACCCGCGGGTCGTCCTTGGTGACGCCGGCGTAGATCATGCTCTTGAGGCCGGCGTAGGTCATCGAGCCGTAGCTCCGCAGGCCCCCGTCTGGCGTCGTGCCCGCCTGGCTCTCGCCGCCCGCGGCGGGAGTGTAGTAGAAGCCCCCGTCGGGGTTCTTCTCCGGGAAGGAAGTGGTGTTGTGGGGGCCTGGCAGGTTTTGCGTCCGCGACACGAACGCCAACGCCCGCTGGATGGCCGGGTCGTTCTCACTGGTGCCGATCGTGCGAAGCGCCTCCACCATGAACTGCGTGTTCGAGAGATCGGGCCGCGATTTTTTGCCGTAGCCGGCACCTCCGTAGGCCGGGTCAGCCAGACCCTTGCCCTCGCCGTCGTCCCACTGAAGGTGCTTCACATAGTCGGCCGCAGCCTTGATCGTGTCGTCGAGCGAGCCGTCGGTGTTGCAGGCGGCGAGCGCCAAGAGCCCGATCGAAGTCTCGTAGTT
Organism: Planctomycetota bacterium; assembly: GCA_037133115.1. Lineage (GTDB taxonomy): Bacteria > Planctomycetota > Planctomycetia > Pirellulales > UBA1268 > QWPN01. Next base: position 14,651 of record JBAXOU010000009.1, read on the forward strand.
CGCGGTCGGTGACCCGGGCGCGTAGATGCCGCCGTCGGGTTGCTTGAACGAGAGCAGGTAGGCGAGCCCCTTCTTCACCGCGGGCGCGTCGGCGGGTGTGCCCGACCGCACGAGCGCCGTTACGGCAAGCGCCGTGACCGCCGGGCCCACCTCGGCGGAGAAGCTCCCACCCGCCGCCTGCTCCTTCTCGACCAGGAAAGCAGAGCCCTTGGTGATCGCGGCGCGGATCGACTCGGGCGGGGCGGCGTGAATGAAGCAGCAGGGGAGCAGCACCGCCGGCAGGCAGACGCGGGCGAGCAGACGCGAAGCGGGTCGCATGGGAGGGCTCCTGAGGCGGGCGGATCTCAGCAGGAAGCATATGCCCCCCGCACGCCTCGGTGAACCCGCGAGGCCTCATCAGACGGGGAAGTTTTCATCGGCCGATCGACAGCCGTCGGCCGTCCATCCGTCGCGTGAGCCTCAGGGGGCGACCGGCAGGGCCCGCGGATAGGGTGGCACCAGCTTCGGTGGCGGGTTGCGGCCCTCCTCGAGCCCCCACTCCTCCCGCTCCTCGTCGCTGGCGTAGTAGACCAACCAGACACTCTCGTCGCCGTCGATCGTGGCGCTGCAGTCCCAGTGCACGTAGTTGTCGGGCACGTCAACCTGCTTGATCTTTGCAGTCAGGATGTCGCGGCGAATCAGCGAGTAGAACTCGCGGTCGGAGAGGTGGTCGGTGAAGTCGAGGACAATTCGCTTCTCATAGAGCGCGTCGATCGTCAGCCAGAGACGTTCGTGGACCTGATCGTCGTCAAGGGTGCAGGCAGGCTGTAGCGCGAGTTGCGGCTCGAACCAGCGAGCCACCGGCGTGAGCGGTGCAAGTTCCCAGGCGAGCATCGACTCTAAGAAACGGTTTTCCACCGGCGTCGGCATGCTGCGGAAATCGACTTCCCAGATCGACTCGTCGAGATAGGGCTCGATCGCCGTCCGCAGTTCGCCGTTTCGCAGCAGGCAATCGACTTCGTCGGGGTCAGGATGGCGGGCGAGGGGCATGCCAGCGAGATTCCTCGGGGGAGTTCCCGGCCGCGGACAACGTGTCCGAAGGCAGCGAGATGCATCCGACGATACCAACGCTGGGAGCCGCTTCAACGATTTTCGGCGGGCTTTTTCGCGGTTTTTTGTCCCTGCCGCCGGCATGACCGCTACGACACGACGACTTTCCGCGGTCTGCCACCGCGGCCCCATTTGCCACGCCGGAAGGTCCATCAGGCGTCATGGCCGCACGGTGGGCAGGCAGCTGGCGTTGGAACCGCAGGGTGCCAACCTGCGGCTACGGGAAGGCCGTCTGCAGGTACGGCTGGCGCACATGGTTACCCGCAGGTTGCCCACCTGCGGCTACGGGAGGCGGGCGGCGGCCTGCTTCAGCCGCCAGCGGGAGCGCCCTTGCAGGCCGTCTCCAGGGCCGCGATCTTCGCGACCCGACGCGCATGCCGACCACCCTCGAACGGGGTGGAGAGCCACGTGCGGATGATCTTGTCCTGGACCTCCGGGCCGATCAGTTCCGCTGACAGGCTGAGGACGTTGAGATCGTTGTGCCTCCGGCTCATTTCGGCGGTCACCTCGTCGTGGCAGGTCGCCGCCCTGACGCCGGGCAACTTATTCGCCGCGATCGCCATCCCCACGCCGGTGCAGCACAGGAGGATGCCGCGGTCCACGGTCCCGCTGCTCACGCGGCGGGCCACATCGGCGGCGATGTCGGGGTAGTCGACGGCCTGATCACCGTCAGATCCGCAGTCGATGACCTCGTGGCCCATCCTTTCGAGGAGTCCGACGAGCCGCTTGCGTGACGCCACACCCCGATGGTCGCTGCCGATTGCTATCCGCATGGATTCCCGAACTCCTCGCTCCTTCCGCCAGCCGGTCACCGCCCCAGGCGGTCACGCGTCCGGAGGCTCGATTCCGAGTGTATCCATTCTGGCGGTCAAATGCCCGTGGATCTGCCGGGCGCAACTGCGGTAGGTATCGATTGAACCGCCAACCGGGTCGATGACGTCGCGGCGGTCGGGGGAGAGCATCGCCAGCCGCCCACCAGCCTCGGGAAACTGCGCAAGGATTGCGGCCCGGTGGGCGGCAGTCATCGTGAGGATGATGTCTGCCTGGGCCACGAGCGACTCGGTGAGCGGCTGGCTCTCGTGGCCGCCAAGGTTGCCCCCCATTTCCCGCATCGCCTCGACCGCTCCCGTGCTCGCGGGCCCTCCCCCCCAGGCGGCGAGTCCGGCACTGGCGACCACCACCCCGTGCCGTTCGATCTCTTCTGGTTCGCAGCCCAGACGTTCGGCGGCCATGATGCGGAAGAGCACCTCGGCCATCGGGCTGCGGCAGGTGTTGCCCGTGCAGACAAAGAGCACCATGAGGCTGGAGAGACGGCGGAGCGCCTCCTCGCCGACGACGCCGGGCCGCACCATGCGAAAGCCACGGTCGCTGAGTTCGATCGTCGACGGGGGCTGGGCGTATTGCGTGCGGCCGTCATCGATGATGAGGGAGACCACGCTCCCGGCCCAGGACACGACGTCAGCGGCGGTGACAGCGAGGCTGCCGCCAGACTCAGGCTCGGCGAGCATCACTGGGCCCGGCAACATCCGCATGCAGTCCGCCAGCAGTTGGTGGCCTGGAACCCTGAGCCGTAGCCGCCCGTCGCCCACCACGCCGGCCCGCGAAGCCTCAGGCAGGCGGTGTACGAGGCTCTCGGGATGGTTGTCCGGCACCAGCATCGACACCGGGCCCGGCCAGCACCGGCGTGCCAGCCGACGGCCCATCGGCGAGATCCGCGGCGCCCAGTCGATCGCCTCGTCGGCGCTCTTCAGGGCCAGCGATAAGAGCGGCTCGCCCGGACGCGGAACGACGATCGATGCCAGCCGCTTCGCCGCATCGTCGCGGCGGCCGCTCGCGGCGACGACGTACTCGGTCTCCGTCGGGAACGCGACGCAGCACCCTTCGGCGAGCGCCTGAACCGCACGATGCACCACATCGCGGGCATCTTCGGTTCGGCGCAGATCGATGACCATCGGCGGCATAGCGGGGCCGGCGGCCGGGGGAGCCGAGGACCAAGGGGCGCGAGCACCGCGTGAGGCACGCGAAAACCCGCGGGAATACGTCAAAAATACAGCGGTTGGCGCGGTTGAGTCAAGGATCGTCGTTTGGGCAAGACGCGGCGGCTCGGCCGTCGCCTAGGACGGTTTCGCCGCCTCTGGGCCCGGGTCGTAGGGCCGCTGCTGGACGGCATCCTTTTCGGCTTGTGGCCGCTGGTGCCGGTCGGCTATTTCTCCGCGGCTTTCACCGGTGCCCCCGGTACCAGCTCCCCCATGGCCATCCGCGTGATCACCACCATCACCTCCCGGCGACTGCTTTCCGCGCTCGCGACGGCGGTCGTTTTCGCGGCGGCGACGTGCGTTGCCCAGCCGGCGGCCGAGCCCCTGCCATTGCCTCCGGTCTCCGACGCGCCGGCGGCGGCGACCGGTGACGTGATCGTCGAGGTGCGAATCGAGGGCAATCATGCCACCGACGTGTCGAAGCTTCCGAAGCTCGTGACCCGTGCAGGACAGATCTTTGATGCGCAGGCGATCGAGGAGGACGTCCGCACGCTCCACCGCTCGCGAAAGTTCGTCGACGTCCACCCCAAGTACGTCCGCGTGGCGGAGGGGATCGTGGTCGTCTTTCAGGTCGTTGAGCGACCGATGCTCCGCTACGTGAAGTACGTCGGCAACGAGCGGGTGACCACCCGCGCCCTTCGCAAGAAGTCGGAGATCGACGTCGGCGACGCGATGGATCCTTACGTGGTCGAGGAGGCGCGCCGCCGGATCGAGTCGCACTACCACGAAAAGGGCTTCGATACAGCCCGCGTGACGACGGTCGAGGGCGACAAGCCGAGCGACAAGGGAGCTGTGTTCCTCATCGACGAGGGCCGCAACCGCAAGGCGCTGTGGACGAGCTTCGTCGGCAACACGATCGCCAGCGATGCGCGATTGCTGACCCAGATCAAGTCGAAGCCCGGCGTGCTCTGGTTCATCGGCGGCAACATCGACCGCGAGGTGGTCGAGCAGGACGTCGAAACGCTCACCGCCTACTACCGAAGCCTCGGCTTCTTCCAGGCCAAGGTAGGCCGCGAGGTGGAGGTGGTCCACGAAGGCGACCGGGACTGGACGCACCTCACGTTCGTAATCAACGAGGGGCCTCGGTACACCGTCCGCAACGTCTCCTTCAACGGCAACACCAAGTTCATGAACGAGTTTCTCGAGCGGGACCTCAAGCTCAAGGGAGGCGAGCACTTCAACCAGTCGAAGATGGATGCCGACTTGAACCTGATCCGCGACATCTACGGCGGGCGGGGTTTCGTGTTCGCCGACATCCGCGCCGATCCACGGTTTCTGGAGGAGCCGGGCCAGCTCGACCTCGTCTACAACGTCTCCGAGGGTCAACGGTATCGCGTCGGCCAGATCAACATCCGCATCCGCGGCGACCACCCGCACACGCGGCACAGCACCGTCCTCAACCGGCTCTCGCTGCGGCCCGGCGACATCCTTGACATCCGCAAACTCCGCGACGACGAGCGGCGGCTGAAGTCGAGCAGCCTCTTCCTCGCCGATGCGTCGAAGGGCGAGGGGCCGAAGATCGTGTTCTCGAAGCCCGACCCGGACGACACCCGCGTCGCCCGCGAGCCGGAGCCCGCACGGCCGCCGGGATTCCGGGGTCAGAGCCCCGACGACGAGGCCGTGCTCGACCTCGTGCTCGAGGGTGAGTGGAACGACGACTCCGGGCAGACCGACGGTGGCCAGGAGCCGGTCGCCACGCCCGTGGCGCCTCCCGCCGGGATGGCTGCCCAGCCGGTGTGGCGCGGCCAGAGCCCGGGGTATCCGGTCGCCGTTCCCCAGCAACCGTTCGTCGGTCAGCCGGTCGCACCGCAGGGTGCGTTTCAGGTGCCCGTCATGCAACAACAGCCAGCCCAGGGATGGCCTGTCGCCGCACAGCCGGTCGCTCAGCCCGGCTGGGGCGGTGCGCCGCTCGCCCCCACGGCCCCCACCGCCGTCGACTACTCGCGGATGGTCGCACCGACCGCGCCCGTCTACTCCGTGCAGCAGCCTGTGGCGCCACCGTTTCCTGGTGCTGTCGCTCCCGGTCAGCAGCCCTTCATCCAGCCCGCCATGGCCGGGGGCGGCCCGTTCGGTGCCACGCCGGTGGCCCAGTTCGACCCCAACCAGCCGCCCGCCTTCCAGCAGCCGGGGATGGTGCCCGACTTCGCCGCCGAGCCCATGCAGGTGTTCCCGGGCAACGAGCCCTACGTGGTCGTCGATGTCGATGCCGAAGAGACGCAGACCGGCCGACTGATGATCGGTGCCGGCGTCAACTCCAACGCCGGCCTCGTCGGCAACATCGTGGTCGATGAGCAGAACTTCGACATCCTCCGCCTGCCCCGCAGCTGGGACGACATCAAGAACGGCACCGCCTTCCGCGGCGCCGGCCAGCGGTTCCGTCTCGAGGCCGCGCCCGGCACGCAGCTGCAGCGGTACATGGCGACCTTCCAAGAGCCCTACCTCTTCGACACGCGGATCGGACTGTCCCTCTCCGCCTCCTACTTCACCCGGTATTTCTACGACTGGGCCGAGGCCCGCACCGGCGGCCGCATCGGGCTGGGCTACCAGTTCCAGTTCGCCCCGGACCTCTCGATCAACACCGGTTTCCGTGGCGAGAGCGTCGACGTCTTCAATCCGCGACTCATCACGCCCGACATCAAAAACATGCTCGGCACCAACTCGGTCTATGGCTTCAGCGCGGGCCTGGTCCACGACACCCGCGACAGCCCGTTCCTGCCCACGCAGGGGCATCTCGCCACGTTTGAGTTCGAGCAGGTGATCGGCACGTTCGTCTATCCTCGTGGCATCGCCGAAGCGCGGCAGTACTTCCTGCTCAACGAGCGTCCCGACGGCTCCGGACGGCACGTGCTCTCGATCGGCTCGGTGCTCGGCGTGTCGGGAGACAACACGCCGGCCTACGACAACTTCTTCGCAGGTGGCTACAACACGATCCGCGGCTTCGTGTTCCGCGGGGCGAGCCCGCGGCAGACCCCCTCCGGCGGCGAGCCGGCGCCGGGCCAGGCTGCGGCGATCGTCGGTGGTCCGTTCGAGTGGCTCAACACGATCGAATACATGTTCCCGATCACCGCCGACGACACGCTCCGCGGAGTGGTGTTCACCGACGTGGGCACGGTCGAGTCGAACGTCTCGATCAACAACATGCGCGTGGCGCCGGGCGTGGGGCTCCGGATCACGCTGCCGGCGATGGGGCCGGCCCCGATCGCGCTCGACTTCGCTGTCCCGGTGGCCTACGCCCCGTACGACAGCAAGCAACTCTTCAGCTTCTTCGTGGGCTTCGCGCGATGAGCGACACGCGACGGGACGAATCGACGCGGCCCGAGGAGCGGATCCTCGTCGTCTGCACGCAGTACATCGGCGACACGCTCTTGGCGGTCCCTTTTTTGCGGAACCTCCGGCTGGCCCACCCCGATGCCGTGATCGACATCTGTGCGGAGGGGGGGCCGCGGGCAGTGCTCGCGAACTGCCCCTACGTGGACGGCCGCGTGACCTGGAGCCGTCCGCCACGGGAACGCCGCGGGGGCTTCGCTGCCGCGTTCGCCTCTCTGCAGGCGCAGGCCGACTGGCTGAAGTCCCGCGGCTACACGCGAGCGTACCTGCTCAAGCCATCCTTCTCGGCCGCCGCGCTGGCGACGCTCGCCGGGATTCCGTGTCGTGTCGGGTTTGCTGGCGAGTCGAGTCCGCTCCTCACCTGCCGTGTCCGCCGGCGTCGCGGCCGGCACCAGGTGGAGACCTATCTCGACCTGCTGCGGGCCGAGGGGCTTCCGATCGATGACGCCCGCAATGAGAACTGGGTGCCGGCGTCGTCGGCTGCTCGCATTGGCCCGCTGGTCGATCAGCTCCCAGCCGGCCGGCAGCGGGTCTTTGTGGCCTTGCGGTCGACCGACGCGCTCAAGCATTGGCCGGCCGACCGCTGGCAGCGGCTCGTCCGCTGGCTCGTCGACTCGAGAGGTTGCGAGGTCGTGCTCTGCGGAGGACCGACCGACATCGCGGCGCACGACACCCTCCGCGAGGCCGTGGGGCCGGACGTGGCTTTGCATGTGCACGACGTCTCGGAGCGGGTGCCGCTGGCCGACGCCGCGGCACTGGTGAACAAGATGGATCTCTGCGTCGGTGTCGACACGGGGCTCGTCCACCTCGCCTCTGCCGGCGGCGTGCCCGTCGTTGTCCTCATCGGCCCATCCGATCCCAACCGCTGGTCGCCGTGGCGGACGGAGTCGATCGTGCTCCGCTCGTCCAAGGTGTCGGCCACGCTTCGTGAGCAGTTTCTGATGGCGATCGGGGCCACCGATCACCTCCGCTGGCCGCTGGGCCGTGCCGATGCGGCCGACATTCCCTACGAGGACGTGGAGGAGGCGGTCGGCCGCCTGCTGACGAGTCGACCGCCGCGCCACCCACGAACGATCGACCTGACGGGCGGATCGTTCCGCTACGAGGTCTTCGCCTCGTCGACCGGCGCAGCCGAATCCGTGCCGGCCGTTCCAGCCGCAGTCGATCGCAGGGCGGCCGCCGCCGCCGACTCGCCGGCGACGTAGCCGCTGGCCCACGCCCATTGGAAGTTGAAGCCGCCGATACGGCCATCGACGTCGAGCACCTCGCCGGCGAAGTGCAGTCCCGGGCTGATGCGGCTCTCCATGGTTTCGAGGCGGATTTCCGTCAACGGAACGCCGCCGGCCGTCGCCTCGGCGACGGTGAAGCCGCGATCACCGATGATCGGCAGCGGCGTGGCCACGACCGCCGCCGCCACCGCCCGCCGCGCGTCGCGGGTGAGGTCGCCTGTCGTCGCCGCCCCGGCCTGTTCGCAGAGGCAGCGGGCGAGCCGCTCCGTGAGGCGTTGGCGGAGCACGGCGAGGGCGCCGCGTCGCTGGCCATCGATGAGCAGGCGATCGATCGACTCGGCCGATTCCTCGGGCAGCCAGTTGATCGAGAGCGTTGCCGCGGGGTCGGCGTGCCGGGCCACGAGCCAGTGGCGGCTGATGTCGAGCACGGCCGGTCCGGAGAGGCCACGATGGGTGCACAACGTGCTGCCGGTCGTGGCGTGAAGTCGTTTGCCCGAGCCTGAGCGAAGCGCGAGCGTGGCGGGCAGCGCGAGGCCCGAGAGCGACGTGATCCAGTGCTCGGCGGGAAGCACCAGCGGCACGAGGGCCGGCACGATCGGATCGGTGAGCGAGTGGCCCAGCGACCGCACGAGATCGAAGCCGCTGCCATCGGAGCCGGACTTCGGGAGCGATTTTCCACCCGTGCAGAGGATGACCCGCTTCGCGAGGACCTCCCCGGCACTCGTCGTTACCCGAAAGCCCGCCTCCGTGCGGCTGATTGCCGTGACGCGTGCCGGGTGGAGCAGTCGCACACCTGTGGCGACCGCCTCGCGGACGAGTGCGTCGAGGATCGTTCGCGACGAGTCGGTGACGGGAAAGAGCTTGCCGGTGTCCGCCTCTCGGTAGAACTCCACCCCCGATTCTTCAAAGAATCGGACCGTATCGGCAACGGTGAACCGCCGAATCACCTTGCGGATCGCCGGCGGCGTGCCGCCGGCGAAGTCGGTCTCGCTCACCGCGTGGTGCGTGATGTTGCACCTGCCCCCGCCGGACACCAGGATTTTCGCTCCGATCTTTTTCGCCCCGTCGACGGCAACGATCGAGAGCGACTGGCCGGCTGCCGCCGCCGTGCGGCCGGCCCAGGTGGCGGCGAACAGGCCTGCGGCGCCGGCACCGACGACAAGGATGTCGACATCGTCCACGGTGGTGGTGGCTGCCGTCTCCAGCATCGCTACCACCGATGATGGATGAGCGGTCGGACGAGCGAGTCGTAGACCCCCTGCACGGCCCCCATCGTTTCCGGGGCCGGAGGGGGCAGGTCCGCGGCCCGCGCGTTCTCGATCACGCGGGCGGCGCTGCGGGCCCCCGGGATCACACAGGTCACGGCTTCAAAGGCGAGGATCCAGCGGAGTGCGAACTGCGCGAGCGTCGATCCTGCCGGCACGAAGGGCTTCAGCCGCTCGACCGCCGCAAGCGCCGTCTCGTAGGGCACCCCGGAAAAGGTTTCACCTTTGTCGAACGCGGCCCCCTCGCGATTGAAGGCGCGGTGGTCGTCGTCGGGGAACGTCGTCTCGCGAGTCAGGCAGCCCGAGAGCATTCCGCTGGCGAGCGGCACGCGGGCGATCACCGCCACCTGCCGCCTGAGGGCCTGCTTGAAGAAAAGCTCGGTGGGCCGCAGCCGGAAGGCATTGAAGATGATCTGCACGCTCTGGACGTTCGGATATTCGATCGCCTTGAGGGCCTCTTCGACCTTCTCGACGCTCACACCGTAGAACGCGATCTTCCCCGCCGCCATGAGATCGTCGAGGGCCGCGAACATCTCTGGCCTGTAGTAAACCTCGGTCGGCGGGCAGTGGAGCTGCAGGAGATCGATTCGCTCGACGCCGAGATTCGCCAGGCTCCGATCGACAAACGCTTCGATGTTCGCCGCGGTGTAACCCGCGGCGACGTGCGGCGAGAGTCGGCGACCCGCTTTCGTGGCCACGCGAAATGGCTCCGATCGCTCGCGGCGGAGCCTGCTGATCAGCCGCTCCGATCGGCCATCGCCGTAGACGTCGGCCGTGTCGAAGAAGGTGATGCCGGCGTCGAGGGCCGCGTGGAGGGCCGCCATCGACTCGGCGTCGTCGGCCCCGCCCCAGGCCCCGCCGCCGATGCCCCAGGCGCCGAAGCCAATTTCCGACACCTGCCAGCCCGTCCGTCCGAAGGTTCGTGTGTGCATGAGCGGCAGTGTGGAGGATCGGCGCCTACACTTCCACCGCATGACTGCGAACACCTCCGAGACCCGTGCCGATTCCTGGTGGACAGATCGCCGGGCGTGGCCGCTTGCCGTGCTGGGGGCCGTGATGCTGGCCAGCGGGATCGCGCATCTGCCCGTCTGGGCCGTCCTCGGTGGCCCATGGGAAGGCGCGGTCACCTGGCGGAAGCCGATCCTGTTCGGCATCTCCGGCGGCCTGACCGCGATCTCGCTTGGGTGGGTGTGGTCGATGCTGCCGATGCGACGTGCAGACGTGCCGCTCGCGGCGGCGACGGCGTGGGCGCTGTTCGTGGAGGTGTTTTTGATCGACCTCCAACGGTGGCGGGGTGTGGCCAGTCACTTCAATCGCGACACGCCACTCGACTCGTTCCTGTTCGACGCCATGGGGGCACTGATCGTGGCGGTGACGCTCGTGATCGCCGACCTCACCCTGCGGCTCCTCCTGCAAAGACCTGCCGTCACCGCGGACATGCTCCTTGCGGCGCGGGCTGGCATGCTGCTCCTGCTCGTATCGTGCCTGCTCGGAATCTGGGTGGGGATGCATGGTGAGACGCGAATCGACCAGGGGCTCGATCCCACGCGGCTCGGCGTGGCTGGCGTGCCGAAGTTTCCTCACGGCGTGGTGATCCACGCGGTGCAGTGGCTGCCGGCGCTGGCCTGGGCCGCGCGGTGGGCGGGCATCACCACAGCCAGCCGCGTGTGGCTCGTGGCGACGGCAGCGACTGGATCGACGCTCTTCCTGATCTACGCACTGGTCCAGACGGCGCTCGGCCGCTCGCGGTTTGACACGGTCCCTGTGACGGCCGCGCTGCTCGGGGTGTCGCTGGCGTGCTTGGCAGTACCGGCCGTCACGACCGCGTGGTCGTGGCTTTACGGTCGTCAGCCGAAGAAGGAAATCGGATAGGTCGGTCAACGGCACTTCCCCACGCTTCGGGAGGGCACCGGTCCGGAACCACGGGCGTGACGTAGCCGACGGGGACATCGTGACCCGCACGGCCCTCGGGCGATATCATCTTCGTCATCTCGAAGTCAGTGGTGGTGGACCAGGTTCCGCCGCCCGCTGGCGACCAGCAGGAGCCGACGGATGAACGTTTGCTACGAACCCCTGCCACGCCGCGTCCGCTGGCGTGGCATCGCCGCCCTCGCCTCGCTGATATGGAACCTCCGCCGGGCTCGGGTGCGGTCGGAGGCCGCGAATCCTCTGAAACGCGACGCGCTCCTGAACGAGCAACGCTCGCAGTTGCACAGCCTCGTCGCCAACTCCTCCGCGGTGATCTCGCTCAAGGATCTGCAGGGTCGATTCATGCTCGTCAACGACCGCTACACAAAACCCTATCCTGGGATGCAGGGCCATTGGGCGGGTACGACCGCGGAACGCTGGTTCCCGCCTGCCGTCGCTGCGTCGATCGCCGCGTCGGACGCACACGTGGTCGCCTTCGGGCAGCCGATGACCTTCGAGGAGGTCGTCCCGCACGACGACGGCCCGCATGCCTACGTGACCATCAAATTTCCGGTGAAAGACGCTGCCGGGACGATGGTCGGCGTGGGGAGCATTTCCACCGACGTCACCGAACTGAAGGAAGCGCAGGTCGCGATCGAGCAGAAGGAGCAGATGCTACGGAAGCTCATCGAGGTGCAGGAGAGCGAGAAGCAGGCGATCTGCCACGACATCCACGACGGCATGCTGCAGTATGTGATCGCGGCCAAGATGCTGCTTCATTCCCACGTCGAGCAGCAACCGAAACCTGCCGAGTCCTCGATCACCCAGGCGATTGACTGCCTGGCGAAGAGCATCGAGGATGCGAGGCAGGTCGTGCGGGGCGTCCGTTCGGCGGTGCTTGATGACCTCGGATTGCCGGCAGCGATCGAGGACCTCTGCGATCAGTTCACCGCGTCCGGGTTCGGCGTGACAACCAGCCTCGCGATCGATCTCGGCGACGTTCCCTTCGCGTTGCAGACGACCGCGTTCCGCATCGTGCAAGAGGCCCTTGCCAACGCCCGCAAGCACAGCAGGGCCGCCTCGGTCGCCGTCGAAGTCACTCGGCGTGACGACGGCCTGCGGCTCACCGTGCGTGACGACGGCTGCGGCTTCGAGACCGCCTCGGTCCGCGGTCAGGGCTTCGGCCTGATGGGGATGCGGGAACGGGTGCGGCTCGCCGGGGGCGAGATACGGATCGACAGCAGCCCTGGACGGGGCACGACGATCACTGCTCGCCTGCCGGTGCCGAAGGGCGAACCGATCGCGACCCCGACGGCCGGCCGGAGTCTGGTGCCCTGAGTCCATCCATCCAGGCCTTGGCGGCCGGCGCGGCCGTGATGAAGGTCCGGCGATGGTCGGCCCCCGGCACCGGCTCGGCGACGACGGTGTTCCGGGAGGGGGCGGCTTCGTTTCCGATCATGATGGTTTGGTACGTGGCAGAGAGCTGGCCGATCGGTTCCTTGACCACCTCGTCCTGCGTTCCATAGAAGGCCTTCACCGGCGACTTGAAGAGCTGCCGATAGGTCTCGGCCTCTGCGAGGAGTTGCCCGTATCTCGACGCCGCGAAATAGGCGGGGTCGCGGTATTCGTCGCGGAAGTAACCGAGGAGCGGCCGCTCTCCGAACGTGCCGAGCATGGCCATTAGGTCCTCCGGCCCCCCGTAGGACCGCTCGTAGATCGACCGTAGGTTGTCGTAGGCGTCGGGGGCGATCACCGACTTCGCCAGATCCTTCTCGTCGTGGTAGTTCTCGAAGGCGAACACCGACAGTGCGACGATGGTGTTGAGCCAGCCTGCGTCGAGGCCCTGGCGGGGGTGATACATGAGGCCGTTCAGGGCCGCGAAGGGATCACTCGGTGACGACGCCGTGAACGTGCCGGCGACCAAGACTTTTTTACGCTCGAGCTTCTCGAGCAATCCGGTGGCGTTCAGGCCCCCCTGCGACCACCCCCCGACGAAGAGATGCGCTGGCGTAATCTTCTTCGATTCCATGAACTCCAGTGCGTCGAGGTAGAAGTCGTAACTGGCCTGCTGGGTGCTGGCCTTGACGAAGTAGGCTTCCGGCGCGTCCGCGCCGTCGCCCATCCCGAAGTAGTCGGCGGCCATGACGGCATAGCCATTGCCGGCGAACAGGCCCACCATGAAGCGGGTCTCGTAGGCGCCGTCATAATGAGGGTGCGCCGTGGGGTTCTTGTCCTTGAATGAGTAGGACGGCACCTCGTATTTGCCGAACACGGTCCCGTGCTGGTAGATGATGGAGGGGAGCCTGCTGCGGTCCGGCAGGACGGGAAGCGCCAGTAGGCCGGAGGCCGTGATCTTCCGGTTGCCGAGTTCGGGGATCACGGAGTCGTAGCGGACGGCATAGAGCTCGACATCGTTGGCCGCGGTCGACCGCGGTGGCAGCACGTAGTCCGGGTGGGCCTCGCGGGTGCTGAGAAAAGCAGTCCTCTCCTCGTCCATGATCCTGGTCAGTTCGGCGGCCTTGACCGTCTTGAGCAGGGTGAAGACGGCGCGTTCGGCGAGGGCACTGCCGCTGAACGCCAGGATGAAAACCAAGCCGAGCAAGGACCTCATCACGATCTCCTGAGGCAAAGAATCAAACATGGCGCGGCCGTCGGTCGCCACCGCCCGCCGCAGGACGAATCGTGTGATCACGTGGAGAAGAAATCCTACTGGTCCGAGCAGGAACGTGAGCAGCAGCGAAATTGTCCGGAGTGGCCAGGGGATGCCGAGCCGGACAGCGTCGCGGGCAATCCAGGCCCCGACCACCATGTCGAATACGAGATAGTGGGCCCAGGCCGCCGCGAACACCCAGTCGTCGGCGAACATGCCCTTCAGGCCGCCGAGTGTCATCACGTCGCCCGGTGGTGGTCCGTCCTGCGTCATCTTCCAGCCGATCACGGCCGCGTAGCTGATCGCGAGCGCGGCGGGCACGAGGATCGCGCAGAGCACGTGCGACACCGCTCGCCGCGCTGGGAAGAGCACCAGCGCGATCCAAGCGAGCAGGGCGACGGTATTGGTGGCGGAGAAGAAGGTGTCGGCCATCGGTGAGTCAGGTCTTGTTAGCGGGACGTCGGAACCATCCAGGAAAGTGGCCCCGCCTGGAGCCACACGAGCAAGCCCATGAGGGCGGCGAGAGCCAGCGAGTGCGGGAAGACGCGGCGGAGGATTTCGCCTTCGCGGCGGTGCGTGCCGGTGGCCGTGGCGGAGACCACGATGCTCTGGGCGTCGATCATCTTGCCCATCACGCCGCCCGTGCTGTTGGCGGTGCAGACGAGGAGGGGGTCGAGGCTGAGCTGCTCGGCCGTCACCCGCTGGAGGCTGCCGAACATCGCATTGCTCGAGGTGTCGGAGCCGGTGAGGGCCACGCCCAGCCAGCCCAGGAGGGGTGCGAAGAAGGCGTAGGCCGAACCGGTGGCGGTGAGCGCGAGGCCGAGCGTGACGTCGGTGCCGGAGGAACGCGTCACGAAGGCAATCGCGAGCATGGCGGCGATCGTGGCGAGCGATTCGCCGAGCGACCAGAGATTCTCTCGCCAGATCGCCACGGCCCGCCGCCAGGAGACACCAAGCCACGGGATCGACACCAGCGCCGCGGCCAGGATGCCGGTGCCCGCCGCCGAGAGCCAGTTGAACCGGTACACGGCCCGTTCGATCTCCCGCGACTCACGGGTGGCGGGGGGCACTTTTGCGACCCGGCCATCGAGGAACGGCACCGGAAGTTCCGGCGCCACGGCGACACGCGGCAGGAGGGCAGTTCCGCCCTTCCCGTCGAGCGTCGCCTTCACCGCGGGCAGGCCCCACGCGAAGACCGCCAGCGAGAGAAAGACCCACGGCATCCAGGCCCAGGCGACCCGCGCTGCGGAATCCCGGTGCGTTGATGGAACTGCGGTGTGATTGGTCCAGCCGTGACCGTGACGCCAGACCGACGCGGGCTTCCACCAGTGCAGGAATGCGGCGAGGGCCAGGAGGCTCGCCACGCCCCCGACCACATCGACGAGCGCGGCCCCAACGAAGGTGGCCATCGCATACTGCACCGCGGCGAACGTGCCCCCACAGACGAGCACCGCCGGCCAGATACCCGCGAGGCCCTGCCAGCCCGCCATCATGCAGACCATCCAGGCCGGCACGATGAGCGAGAAAAAGGGGAGCTGATGGCCGGCCATCGCCGAGATGGCCCGTTCGTCGAGGCCGGTGACCTTCGCGAGCGTGATGATCGGCGTGCCGAGGGCACCGAAGGCCACGGGCGCCGTGTTGGCCAAGAGTGCCAGGCATGCCGCCTCCAAGGCCGGGAATCCGGCGCCCACCATCAGCGCGGCGGAGATCGCGACGGGGGCGCCAAACCCGGCCGCCCCCTCGAGAAACGCACCGAAGGAAAACGCGATCAGGAGCGCCTGGAGGCGGTGGTCGGCTGAGAGC
Organism: Planctomycetota bacterium; assembly: GCA_037133115.1. Taxonomy (GTDB): domain Bacteria; phylum Planctomycetota; class Planctomycetia; order Pirellulales; family UBA1268; genus QWPN01. The sequence goes on from JBAXOU010000009.1 coordinate 29,958, forward strand.
CCCATCACCGACCGCTTCATGACGTCGAGCGCGCCGGCTTCGACGCAGAGCCGGTAGAGAAACATCGCCGTCACGATGATCCAGCCGATCGGGAACAGTCCGAACACCGCGCCGTGCACCGCGGCCGCGACGGCCGCATCGGCCGGCATCCCGAACACGCTGACGGCGATCAGGAGCGCTGCAGCCAGCCCTGCCACCGCCGCCCGCATGCCCGACCATCCGGCGAAGGCTAGCAGCCCGAGCAGCACCACGAGGGGCACGGCCGCCACGAGCGTGGAGAGAACGGGCGAGCCAAGCGGATCGTAGGTGTGTTCCCAGACCATGGTGCGAGGATACCCGACGCTTCACTGTAGGTGCAGGTTGTCAACCTGCACAGGAAGCAAGGTCGGCGATGATGCACCGCAGGTTACCAACCTGCGGCTACGGGAAAAGTAGATGCAGGTTGTCAACCTGCACAGGAAGCATGATCGGCTGTGATGGACCGCAGGTTATCAACCTGCGGATACGGGAAAAGTAGGTGCAGGTTGTCAACCTGCACATGAAGCAAGGTCGGCGATGATGCGCCGCAGGTTATCAACCTGCGGCTACGGGTTGGGAGTGATGAAGGCTACGCGAACAACGGCTCCACGGCGTGGCCCTTGCCGTCCAGCGTCGCGTAGAAGGGGCGGTTCTCGATGTCGAACACTGTTCTCGGGCTGATGCCCATGGCCGTGAAGAACGTGGCGTGGAGGTCAGTGATCGAGACGGGATTCTCGATCGCGATACAGGGCCGCTCGTCGGCGGTTTTTCCATACGCGAAACCCCGCTTCATCCCGCCGCCGAAGAGCACCACGCTCGAGCCGGCGGTGAAGTGCCGGTGCTGGCCGTAGTGGGCTGGCAGTTGCAGGAAGTCTTTCGGCGAACTCGCCTGGTCCTGGGCATCCGAGCCGGGCTGACCCTCGGTGATCATGTCGCGGCTGAACTCGCTGGCGATCACCACGAGCGTGCGATCGAGCAGGCCCCGCTCCTCGAGATCGCGGATGAGAGCTGCGATGGGGCGGTCGATTTCGGCGTGGAGAGCCGCCACCCGTTCGTGGCCGTTCTCGTGCGTGTCCCAGTGGACGAAGGGAACGTATTCCGTGGTCACCTCGACGTAGCGGGCCCCGTTCTCGACGAGCCGCCGTGCGAGCAGGCAGCCACGGCCGAAGCGGCCGGTGTCATACCGCTCCTGAACCTCCTTCGGCTCGCGCGTGATGTCGAAGGCCTCCCGCTCCTTGGCACCGAGCAGCCGGTGGGCGTTGTCGATGCTGCGGAGCATCGACTCCTGGTGGAAGTCGCTCGTGAACTCGCGGTGTGCCGACGCCGCCGCAAGCCGCTTCATGGCCGCGTATCGCTCGGCGAACCGCTCCGCCGACATACCCTCCGGGGGGCGTACGGCCAGGGCCGCCTGCTCCGGGTAGGGAAGGTTCATCGGTCCGAACTCGCTGCCGAAGAAGCCGGCGGTGGTGAACGCCTTGATCTCCTCGTTTTCGCCCAGTCCTTCGAGTCGCTGGCCGATGTTCACGAACGCGGGCATGACGGGGTTGCGCGGCCCAAGCACGCGGGCCATCCACGCGCCGATGTGCGGGCAGGCCACGGTCTGCGGAGGGATGTAGCCGGTGTGCCAGTGATACTGGTGTCGCGAGTGGAGGATGCTGCCGAGATCAGGCTGGACGTGTGAGCGGATGAGCGTCGCCCGGTCGAGCACCTTGGCGATCTCGGGCAGGCCGTCGCAGATCTGTACGCCGTCGATCGCAGTGGGGATCGCAGGGAACGTGCTGATCACGTCGGCGACCGCGAGGCCGGGCTCGAACGGCTTGTATCGCTTGGGGTCGAACGTGTCCGGTGCCGCCATGCCGCCGGCCATCCAGAGGACGATCATCGCGTCGGCCCGGGGCGCGGGATGCACGATGCGGGAGCCCTGCTCCGAGCCGCGGGCCCGTGGCTCCGGCAGGGCGAGCGTGGTGGTCGCGGCGGCGGCCAGACACTCGAGGAACTCGCGGCGGCTTTTCATGACGGGTACTCCTGCTCCATTATCGCACCAACTGGAACTCCGGCAGCATCACCACGCTCCAGAGGCAATCAGCCACTCTTTCCGCGGTCGGCGCGGCCCCAAGCAGATCCCGGGCGACGGCAGCCTCGGCCGCCGTCGGCGGCCGCGAGAGAGCGGCCGAAAAGATCCACGATGTGATTCTATCGGGATCAGGGCCATGCTCCGCGAGGATACGGCCGCCTCCCTTGGCGATCTCGTCGGCGAGCGACTGCTCGTTGGCCAACAGGATCGCCTCCAGGGTCGTCAGATCGGACGGACGGCTCGTGACGACCTGGTCACGGTTCGGCCGGCCGAGGGCGGCCATCAGCGGCGTTGCCTTCACAAGTGCGCTGCGGACCATCGGCGTTGAGGCCGGGGCCGGGGCCGCGAGCACCTCGGCGTCGGGCTTCGCGGGAGCCGTGCCGGCGAGCGCCCAGACGGCGTCGGTGAACTGCTCGGCGGTCATTCGCCGCGGCAGCGGGCCGCGGAACACGTAGTCGGTTCCCCGGGGCAGGCCCTCGACGGCCGGCGTTGCCGCGGCGTAGGCCTCCGACGTGCAGATCGTCTCGAGCAGGTGCCGTACATCCCAGCCGTGCGACACGAGATCGCCAGCAAGCAGGTCGAGCAGATCCTCGCTCCACGGCTGCGTGCGGAGGCTGTCAATAGGATGCACGATGCCGCGGCCCATGAGCCGGTGCCAGAGGCGGTTGGCGAGCGTCCGCGAGAGCCAGCCGTTGCCCGGCTTCGTCATGATCTCGGCGAGTTGGGCGAGCCTGGCTGGTGGCGGCAGCGTGGCATCGATCTGCCCAAGGTCTGGGAAGATCCACGCCGGGGTCGCCATCACGCCGGTCGCCTTGTCGCAGCGGGCGAGTTCCAGCGGCTGCTCGGAGGTGACCGCGGCCAGGTCGTAGGTCTGTTGGAGCGTCCAGCGATCGACAAAGCTGTCGTGGCAGCTCGCGCACTTCAGGTTGATGCCAAGAAACGTCTGGCCGATGTTCTGGGCGAACTGGATTGGTACGGTCTGACTGGCGTTGACCGTGCCACGCCAGACGATGCCGTCGATGAAACCGCGCGACTCATCGGTAGGCGAGACGAGCTCCCGCACGAACCGGTCGAAGGGGACGTTGGCGGCAAGCGAGCGGTGGAGCCAGGTGGTGATCTGCCGCCGGCCACCAGTGATGAAGCCCGTACCCGTGTAGTCGTTACGGAGGAGGTCGTTCCAGAATGTCATCCAGTGGTCGGCGTAGGCGACGTCGTCGTCGAGCAGTTCACGGACAAGCCGTGCGTTTTTGTTGGGATCGGTGTCGGCCACGAACGCCTCGACCCGGTCGGGCTCGGGCAGCAGGCCCACGAGATCGAGGCTCGCCCGGCGGATGAAGGTGCGGTCGTCACACCGGGGCGGCCGCGGCACGCCGTGCGCCGCAAGCGCGGCATCGACGACGCGGTCGATGGGGTTTGTGCGGCCATCGATGGCCGGTGGCAGCACGACCTCACGAAGGGCCAGCGGGGGCTCCCACGCCGTTCCCTTGAACGCGAAGCCAGGCTCCCACGGGGCCCCCTCGTCGATCCACGCCTTCAGGACGGCAACGGCCTCGGGCGGCAGCGGCTCGCCGTCGCTTGGCATCCGATAGTCGGGATCGTCACTCGTGATCCGGGCCACGAGTTCGCTGGTGGCCGAAGCGCCCGGAACGAGCCCGGGCGTACCGGAATCGCCCCCGGCCAGCAGGTCTTCGCGGGTGTTGAGCGAGAAGCCCCCCTGCCGGGCGTCGCCGGTGTGGCACTCGCCGCAGTGCTTCCGCAGGATCGGCACCACCTCGTGCGTGAAATCGACTGCCTGGGCGGATTTCGCCGCCACGGCTGCGGCTACCACGAGCCAGGCAACCGGGCTACGCCTCGGATGATGGATGGAACGCGTGGCCATGAACGCCCGTGGGGCTCGACTATTTTTTCAGAGACTTCAGGAACGCGATCACGTCGAGAAACTCGTTGGGCGAGAGCGTGGCGGCGAGGCCCTCAGGCATGCTGCTCTGCCGGAGTTGCGTTCGCTCGTCAATGTCCGCCACGGCGACCGTCTTCTTCTCCTTGCCGTCGAAGATCACGACCTCCTCCGGCGTATCGCTGACGAGCAGGCCGACGATGCTCCGGCCGTCATTCGTGAGGACCGACGTGGAGAGATACTTCTCGGCGATGTCGGCGTTGGGATTGATGATCGACTCGACGAGCTTGTAGGGCGAGAGCCGCTTGCCGACGTCGTCCATGTTCGGCCCGAAGTCCGACCCCTCGTTGCCGATCTTGTGGCAGGCCGCACAGACGCGGCGGAACACGACCTTGCCGTTCTGGCGGTCGCCTCCCCTGACGTCGGCGAGGGCCTGCATCGCCTTGTTCCGAGCCTCCTCGGCTTGCGGATCCTTGCTGGTGAGGATCGAGAGGTAGGGCACGATCTCCTGCGCCTTCCGCTCGAGGCCGAGCACGCTGTCGATGATGCTCTCAGCACGCGAATCGTCCGTCACGAATCGGCCGGCGTCGTACTCGCCCTTCCAGACCCCAATGTTTGCCCCGAGTGCCGCATCGCACGTGTAGTCGACGTATCGGTCGGTCGGCTCCACGTTGGCTGCGGCGATGACCGCCCTCATGGCGTCGAGGTTAGGGATGAAGCTCAGGCCACGGACGGCCTCGCAGCGGACGCGTGGATTGGCGTCGGTGGCCTTGGCGGTCAGCAGGGAGATGGCCCCCGGAATCTGGTCCCGCTCGTCGGTGAGCACCCGCGTGGCCGCGGCCCGGGCGTCGGGCGTATGTGCCTGCAGGAGATCGCCGAGGAGGCTTGAATCCACGGCATGAAAACTCTGCTGCAACCAGAGGACTTCGGTCTTCAGGCGGTCGGCATCGGGATCGGAGCCGATTGTGCCAAGCCACTGCCGCGCCGCAGCGAGGACCTCGTCTCGTGGTCGCGACTGGAGGTCGGCGCGGGCGCGGTACCGCGTCCGCCATTCGTGGGCCTTGAACTGATCGAGAACCTCGCGAGTCGACTTGCCGAACTGCGTCTCGGGAGTGACCAGCGGCTTCTGCGTGTAGAAGAGCCGGTAGATCCGCCCCTTGATGTGGTCGCGGTTTGGGTCGCGCTGGCTGTACTGCATGTGGCCGATCAGCGGGTTGGCCCAGTCCCCGAACCAGAGGGCTCCGTCGGGCCCGATCTGCGGGTCGACCGGCCGGAAGTGCTTGTCGGTGCTCTTGAGCAGGTCGAAGGGAGTCTTGGGATCGGCGGGGTCGTGCCGCACCCGCTCGCCCTTGTAGCCGGCACCGTCATCGGACATGGTCCACCGCGGGATGCCGTTCATGTTGATCACGCAGGCGTAGATGAACTGATTCTGAACGTCGTCGGGGAACTGCCTTGTGCGGAGGTAGTCGCTTCCCACGACAGGCCGCATATTCTCAGTGTCGAACACGGCATTGAGCCCCTTGCGGCCGCCGTACTGGGCGCCCGAGAGGGGCGT
>JBAXOU010000010.1:0-34966 GCA_037133115.1 Planctomycetota bacterium
GGCCGGCTGCGGCGCCGCGACGACACGCAGGCGATCAAGGCTGCGGTTGCTAACCCCTCGCCTGCGGCAGGCCGTAGTCACGGAGTAGTTCCACGACCCGCTCGTCTTCGACCTGCTCGAAGGTGCGGTAGAACTGTCCGATCGCCCAGAAGTCCTCCGGTTCTTGGAGGCAAATGACGCGGTCGCAGAGCGGCCGGATCGCGTCGATTCGAGCCGTGGCACCGACGGGCACGGCCACGATGATCTCCTTCGCTCCCGCCGCCCGCACCGTGTGGATCGCGGCGATCATGGTGGCTCCGGTCGCGATGCCGTCATCGGTGAGGATGACAGTGCGTCCCTTCACGTCGGCCTGTGGACGAACCGCGCGAAACATCGTGCGGCGGCGGGCGATCTCGGCCAGCTGTCGCTGCCGCTCGGCCTCGATGAAGGCGGAGCCCGAGTCCGTCAGGGCGGTCGCAAAGTCATTCAGGGAGACGTCGCCGTCTTCGGAGACGGCACCGAGTGCGAGCTCGGGCTGATGCGGAGCCCGGAGCTTTCGCGCGAGTACCACGTCAAGTTCGCAGCCCAAGCCGCGGGCAATCGCTGCACCGGTCTCGACGCCGCCGCGGGGGATCGCGAGCACGACGGGATCGTGGAGGGGCTGGCCGCGGAGTCGCTCCACGAGGATCCAGCCGGCTTCCTCACGGTCAGTGAAGGTGCGGTGATTCATCGATGGCTTCGTATGGTGTGCGCCGGGCCGGGGCTGCGTGTCGCTTCCCTTCACCCTGCAGGCGGCGGACGTGGTCCTCGAGGCGGCGGCGGGTGGCGAGGAATGAGTCTCGCATCGCGACGAAGACATCTTCATGCGCGTGGTCGCGGTGGTGATCGCGATTGACGACGAGCTCGCCGCCGGGCACCACCAGATCGACCCGAACGGAAAAGGGACGCCCCTCGCGATGATGCCGATGGGGCTGCGCGATCACGACGTGGCAGCCGGTGATGCGACCAAACACCCGCTCGAGCTGGGCGATGTGGTCGAGGGCCGCGTCGCGAACCACCTCGTCGACCGGAAGATCATCGAACGACACCTGGGGCTGGGTCTGCATGGCCGGGATACCTCCGTTGGGCTGGGACGCACGAAGGAGGGTAGAGACGGCCACCGCGACGGGCACGGACGAGCGTCCGATAGCGAAAAACACCCACTTCTGCGGCAGCAGACAGTCTGCGGAACCACCGGGCGAGTTTGTCGGATGGGTTGCTGGCCGTATCGGCTGGTTATCCTGGCCTGCCTAGGTTCTCACGATTGCCGTCCCGGCGGCAGTGGTGCTCATGCTGCCAGGCCGCACAGCCGATACAACCCACAGGGTTTATCACGCGCCCGTTACCCGGACGGACCATGGCCACAGCACCCACCACCACGACGCAGCCGACCGCCGGCGTGGCCGGCTGGCTCGCCAACCAGGTGGCCAATCTCGGTGCGTTCGCCATCAACTGGGTCGCCGGCGTCGGCGACGTGACCGTCTTCGCCTTCCAGACGCTGCTCTGGCTTGTCTCGCGGAGGCAGCGGCGGGACGTGTTGATCCCGAATTTCTACCGGATCGGCGTGATGTCGCTGCCGGTGGTGGCCCTCACGGGCCTGTTCATCGGCATGGTGCTCGCCGTGCAGAGCTACGCGCAGTTCAAGGCCATCGGCCTGGAGACGCGGCTCGGTTCCGTGATCAACCTCTCGCTCGTCCGCGAGCTCGGCCCCGTGCTCGCGGCCACGATGCTCGCCGGCCGCGTGGGCAGCGCCATGGCCGCAGAACTCGGCACCATGCGGGTCACCGAGCAGATCGACGCCCTGGAGAGCATGGGAGCCAACCCCCTCTACTACCTCGTGGTGCCTCGCTTCCTCGGCTGCCTCGTGCTGATCCCCTCACTCACCGTGATGGCCGACTTCATGGGCGTGCTGGGAGGCTACTTCTACTCCCACGTGCTCCTCGGCATCGACTACCACCACTACTGGACCAACTCCCGGGAATATGTCGACGCCTTCGACTTCCTGCTCGGCATCTTCAAGAGCCTGTTCTTCGGCGCGGCCATCGCCCTGGTCAGCTGCCACCACGGCTTTCACTGCCAGCCGGGCGCCGAGGGCGTGGGCCGCGCCGCGACCAATGCCTTCGTGCACTCGTTCGTCCTGATCCTGATCCTCGATTTGTTCCTGGGGATCTGGCTCAACAACGTCCACGACTTCTTCCGCCCCGAAGGCCCCCGCAGGCTGCTCTGACCCATGCCGGCCGTCGCCCCCGCCCCACCCCGCAGTCGCGAGGAACCCGCTGGACCGCTCCTGCGGGTCGAGGGTCTCTGTGTGCGATTTGGCAGTCAGGAGGTGCTCCGCGATATCTCGATCGACCTTGATGCCGGACAGACTCTCGTGGTGCTCGGCGAGAGCGGCTGCGGCAAGACGGTGCTGCTCAAGTCGATGATCGGCCTGATCCGCCCCAGCGCCGGCGACGTGCTCTTCGAGGACAAGTCGCTCGCTACCCTGAACGACCGCGCACTCGCCCATCTTCGCACCCGCTATGGATTCGTCTTCCAGGGCGCCGCCCTGTTCGACAGCATGACGATCCTCGACAACATCGCCTTCCCGCTCCGCGAGCACACCCGCCTGCCCGAGGCGGAGATCCGCGGGATCGTGGAGTCGCTCGTCGACGAGGTGGGCCTGCCCCGCACCGTGCTCCGCAAGAAGCCCGTCGAGCTCTCCGGCGGCATGCGGAAACGGGCCGGCCTGGCCCGGGCGCTGGCCCTCGATCCGCACCTGGTGCTCTACGACGAGCCGACCACCGGACTCGACCCGATCATGACCGACGTCATCAACGAACTGATTCTCAAGGTCTGCCGGCGACCCAACGTGACCAGCGTGGTCGTCACGCACGATATGAACACCGCCCGCAAGGTGGCCGATCGAGTGATCATGCTCTACCCGCTCTTTCGGCTGAAGCCGGGCGAGCCACAGATCGTGTTCGACGGCACCGTGGATGACCTCGATCGCTCCCACGACCCGCGAATCCGGCAGTTCGTCGAGGGCCGCGCCGGTGGCCGCCTGATGGAGCTCCGCGAAGAGCAGGCCCGTGAGGCGGCCAATGATGCCGCGGCCGACCGGGGCGATGAGGGGGAGGACGACGCATGAACGACCGCGTGATGCAGTTCCGGGTGGGCGTGGTGGTCCTCGCGACCGCCATCATCACCGGCATCCTGATCGTGCTCTTCGGCGACCTGCCGTCGCTGGTGCAGGCGACGTATCCCCTGAAGATGAGTTTCTCCGACGCCCGGGGCGTGGCCGACGGCACCCCGGTCCGGAAGAACGGCATCCTCGTCGGCCGCGTGACGAGCGTTGAACTCGACGAAAAGGGGGGCGTGAGCGTCGTGGCCAGCGTCGACTCCTACGTTCCGATCTACAAGGACGAACAACCCCGGATCTCCACCACGCTCCTCGGCGACGCCGAGATTCAGCTCGTCCCCGGCATCGTCAAGCCGCCGCGGCAGCGGGTGGGCAAGGATGAGGTACTCGTCGGTACCGTCTCCCGCGACCCCTTCGAGGTGTTTGCCACGCTCGAACCGAAACTCGGTGGGGCCATGCAGTCACTCGCCGAGGCGAGCGAGTCGGTCAAGAAACTCTCCGACAACCTCGACCGGATGCTGCTTGGCGACGACCACAAGTTCTCGACGATGGTGCAGAAGACCGACGCGGCCCTCGATGCCTTCAACACGGCGATGGCCAACATCAACGACGTGATGGGCGACCCGCAGGCCCGGGCGAATCTCAAGCAGACGCTCAACTCGCTGCCCGACGTGATCACCGACCTGCGGACGACCGTGCAGGGGATCGGCGAGACCGTCGACACGGCCGACCGCAACCTCCGCAACCTCGAGGGGCTCACAAAACCACTCGGTGAGCGGGGCGAGGGGATGGTGGCACAGATCAACGTGACAATCGGCCGGCTTGATGAGACGCTCCAGCAGGCGGCGATGTTCACCAAGGCGCTCAACGAGTCGCAGGGCACGCTCGGCAAGCTCGTTCGCGACCCGCAGGTCTACAACGACCTCGCCCAGGCAGCCTCCAACGTCAACCGACTCACGAAGGAACTTCGCCCGATCGTCGACGACGTCCGCGTGTTCACCGACAAGATCGCCCGCCACCCCGAGCAGCTCGGCGTGAAGGGTGCCCTCGATCGCCGCGCCGGGCTCAAGTAGGCCGGTTGGCCGGCCGTGACGCGGCCGGCACGGCCTCGTCGGCCTTCGCCACGACCGGGGCGGGATCGGCAGCGGGCGGTGCCGTGCCGGCGATCTCGTCGAGCGCCGCCTCCTTGAGCCGGTTGCCGTATCGTTCCGCCAGCCACGGTATCGCCTGCTCGATGGTGTCGGGCTGGAGCAGCACGAGGTCGCCCTTCCCCACCGCGTCGAGCACGAGCGCGGCGCTGGTCGCCCAGTCGCCGCCCACGTCAATCCGCACGGGCTTGTCGCCGCGCATCCCCTCCCGAATACCCTGCGTGATCAGCTTCGTGATCTCGCCCGGCTCCCGGCCGCGAATGTAGGCATCTTCGTAGATCACCACGCGGTCAAACGTCGCAGCCAGCAGTCGCCCCTGAGCAATCAGGTCGTCGTCTCGCCGATCGCCGGCCGCCGAGTAGACGGCCGTCCGCCGCGGGTGCGGAAACTTCGTGACCGCTCCGCAGATCCGTTCGAGCGACGGCACGTTATGGCCGTAGTCGACCACGATCGAGGCGCCGTTGAGGTCGAGGAGATTAAACCTGCCAGGAGAGCCGCTCGACCCGCTCGAGAAACTCTCGAGGCCCAGCCGCACGAGTTCCAGCGGCACGCCCAGCCGCCAGGCCGCTGCGGCGCTGGCCAGCACGTTCTCGACCTGGAAATCGACCAGCCCGCGATGCACCAGCGGCACGCGATCGAGGTGCGCGAGCCTCGTCTCACGGGGCCCGTCGCAGAGCACGATCCAGCCGTCGCGGACCGTGGCCGCGAGGCCGCCCTTGGCGAGGTGCTCGACAATCACGGGGTTGGCTGCGTTGGCGTCGAAGTAGACCACCTGGCCCTTGCACCACTTCTTCATGGCGACGACCAGCGGGTCGGCCGCATTGAGCACGGCCGCGCCGCTCGGGCGAACCGCCGCCACGATCGCTCCCTTCACCCAGGCGATCTGTTCGGGGGTGTCGATCTCGGCGATGCCGAGGTGGTCGCCCGAGGCGATGTTGGTCACGACGGCGACGTCGCAGCCATCGAAGCCGCAGCCCTCGCGGAGAATGCCGCCACGGGCCGCCTCAAAGACGGCCGTGGTGACCGCCGGGTTGGCGAGCACGCGGCGGGCGCTCTTCGGTCCGCTGCAGTCACCGGCGTCGATCTGCCGGCCGCCGACCCAGACACCCTCCGTGCAGGTCGTGCCCACGGTGGCCCCGCCAGTGGCGGCGAGGTGGGAGATGAGCCTCACCACCGTCGTCTTGCCGTTGGTGCCGGTGACCGAAGCGGTCGGGATCCGCCCGTCATCGCCGGGTCCGAACAGCGAGTCGACGATCGCGGCGCCCACGTTTCGCGGCGTGCCAACGGTCGGCTCAAGGTGCATCCGCAGCCCGGGCGCCGCGTTTACCTCGATCACCACGCCCCGCTGTGCTTCCAGCGACTTCGTGCAATCGTCCATCACCATGTCGATGCCGGCCACGTCGAGGCCCACGATCCGCGCGGCCTCGATGGCGCGGGCCGCGACCTCGGGATGGACGATGTCGGTGACGTCCTCGGCCGAGCCGCCCGTGCTGAGGTTGGCGTTCCGCCTGAGGAACACCTCCCGGCCCGCTCCCGGCACGCTCTGCTCGCTCAAGCCCTGCTCGCGGAGCACGGCCACGGCCACCTCGTCGATCACCATTGGGCTGAGTGACGTGGCGTGGTCACCACACCGCCGCGGATCCTCGTTGACGCGGTCCACGAGCTGCCGCACCGTCGAGCCACCGTCGCCCACCACGATCGGCGGATGCCGCCGCGCGACGGCCACCATCCGGCCGCCGACGACGAGCACGCGATAATCGCCGCCGGTCACGAACCGCTCCACGACGACCGACGAATCAACCTCGTTGGCGAGAATCCAGGCTTTTTCGACCTCGTCTCGGGTCACGAGGTTCACGGAGACGCCGCGGCCTTGGTTGCCATACCGCGGCTTGATCACGACGGGCGCACCGATCTCCTCGGCCACGGCCCAGGCGTCGGCGGCATCGGTCACCGGCCGGCCCTCAGGAACCGGAATCCCCGACTCGGCAAGGAGGGTGCGCGTGAGCTCCTTGTCTTGCGCAATCGTCTCGGCAACGGCGCCAGTCCGGTCGGTCTCCGCGGCGCAGATCCGCCGCTGCTTCGACCCGTGGCCGAGCCGCACAAGCGAGCCCTCGGTGAGCCGCTGCGTCGGGATGCCGCGAGCGGTGGCCGCCTCCACGATCGACCGCGTGCTCGGCCCGAGTTGCACGTCAAGGAGTACCTGCCGCAGCCGCTTCACTTCGGCCGTGACCTCGAAGGCCTGATCCTCAATCGCGGCCATCACGAGTCGATGGGCCGCGGACAGGCACTCGAGGGCGAACTTTTCTTCCTTGTATTCGATCACCACCTTGTAGACGCCGCGGGTCTTGGCCTCGCGGGCCCGGCCGTAGCCCACCGGCGTGCCGGCGAGTGTCTGGAGTTCGAGCGTCACGTGCTCGAGCACGTGGCCCATCCAGGTGCCTGTCGTGAGTCGCTCGAAGAAGCCGCCCCGCTCGCCGATCGAGCAGCGGTGCTCGATCATCGTGGGCAGCCACGACATGATCCGGTCGTTGAACCCGGGCAGCGTGTTCGACGGAAAGTCCTCGAGCCGACCGAGGTCGACCCATGCCTCGAGGCAGGGGAACGACGCCCATTGGTTGGGACCGCGAAGCACCTTGACCGAAAGAATCTCCATGGAAGTGTGTGCGCTCTTTTAGACCTGCTGCAGACGCATGCGCCGGTCTGGTCGTGTGCGCCTCGCCCAGCCGCCGGACAGCCCGGCAGGATGCGCTGGAGCGGAGGTCGCACGGGTCACAACGGCACGTCGCAGGCGCGTCGCCCACGAAGTGCTGTCCGCCAGGGCGGACATCCGTACGAACCCGACGGTGGACACCGTCAGGGCGGCGGCTGGCAGTCCGGGGCCGCGGGAGAGATGCCCCCAGCGAAGCGGTTCTTCGCGGACGGGCAGGGAAACAACAGGGGGCAGAAACGAACCGTCAACCGACCGGCCGATGTGGCCATGGGACGAAAAAGTTCCTACACCGCGGGGCCGGATGGTAACGCCGCACGCCACACGGACGCGCGTTCGCTTGCGATACCCGTTCCTCGCGGCACTATGATTCCAACCACGACGCCGCCAGGAGCCGCCCTGTTCGACGCCGCATCGTCGCATCCATCGATCTCGGATAACCGGGACCGACTTCGCAGAACGATCGCCAGAGTTTACGCTTCCGAGCGACGACTGCGAACTTTTTTTCAACATCTCCCCGACAATGCACGTCCCGTGCCGAAACCCGGAAATCCGACGACAACTCGTCACTGGAGGCTGATTCACGGTATCGCGGCGGAGCCAGGGGGCCGGGGGCACGGAAAGATTGACCGAGGGACGTGTCAAAATGGGGATGGTCGAGGCAGGCAGTTGGAAATTTCTACAGTCTGGCGACTGCCGGAGCCGACGCGGGACGGCTCCGTTTATTGTGCGGCCGCACGTTCCATCAAAAAACCACGAAAGGGTGACGGTAATCTAGGCATGTTCGGTAAGCCACGCAAATTTCTATTGCCGACCGCCGTGCCCCCCTCCCAAACCCGTATCTTCCTGTAAAAATTAGGTCTTTTCGCACCTTTTTGCTGCGGATTAGGCCCCACCCGCCAGCCCTGTCCTCATGACCCAAGGATCCGCTTCTAGCGAGCAGCCCCCCGTCTCCGCCCTGCCCTGGGGAGAGGCCGCCGGAGGGCTTCTCCCTGGGGAAACGGTTCTGGCGACGGGCCGATTCGACCTCGATTCCAGCCTTCGCTTCAGCGATGGATGGATCGTGCTCACCACCCGGCGGGTCATCGCTGACCGACCGGCTTCCGCAACACAGCCGCTCGGTGGGTCGGGGCCCTGGACGTGGACGATCGGGCCGCAGACACGGCTCGACGTCCAACTCCGCTCGGCCGTTGGCCGCGTAGAGCTCTCCGAGAGCGACCGCGTTGTCGCTCGCTGGCTGTTCACGCCGGCGAAGGCCGACGCGATCCACGTCCTCGAGGATGCCTTCGATGCGCGGGTGGCAGGCCCCGACGGGCTGACGGAACCCGAGGGAGGCCGGAAGCCTTCGGTGGTGACCGACGACGCCTCCGGAGAGTCGGACGAGAAGCCCGCCCCTGCCGGCCGCGGGCTCGGTGACGATGGCGGCGGCACCGCCTCGTGGCGGGCGCTGTTCCGCGTGATCGCCTTCGCCCGGCCACATGCTGGCATGGCGATCCTTGGCGGCCTGCTCTCGCTCGCCAGCACGACGGCAGCGCTCGTGCCTCCGTATCTCACGATGCCGCTGGTCGACACGGTGCTGATCCCGCGGCAGAACGGCAAGGATGTCCCGTTCTCGCTCGTCTGGTGGTATCTCGGCGGCCTGCTCGCCGCGGCGCTCGCCGCCTGGCTCCTCTCCTGGGCCCAGACCTGGGTGCTCGGCTGGGTGAGCGAGCGGATCGCGGCGGGCCTGCGGACGCGAACCTACGCCCACATGCAGACGCTCTCGCTCGATTTTTTCCAGGGCAAGCGGACCGGGGATCTCATGTCGCGGGTGGGCAGCGACACCGACAAAATCAACGTCTTCCTGTCGGTCAATCTGATCGAGTTCGCCTCCAACGTGATGCTTCTGGTGCTCACCGCAGCGGTGCTCATCTGGCTCAATCCGCTCCTCGCCGTGCTCACGCTTGTCCCGTTCCCGTTCGTCGTCTGGCTGATCTACGCCGTCCGCGAGCGACTCCGCCGGGGATTCTCCCGGGCGGCCGTGGCCTGGAGCGACATGACGAGCGCCTTGGCCGACACGATCCCCGGCATCCGCGTCGTCAAGGCGTTCGCCCAGGAGCGCCGGGAGATCGACCGGTTCGTCTCCGCGAACGAGCGGGTGCTCGAAGCCAACGACCGCGTCAACGTGATCTGGTCGTTCACGGGGCCGGTCGTGAGCCTGATCAGCGAGATCGGCCTGCTCGTGGTCTGGGCCTGCGGGGCGTGGCTGGTGTTCACCGGCAGCGTGACGGTCGGCGGCCTGACCGCCTTCCTCGCCTACATCGCCCGGTTCTATGGCCGCGTCGAGTCGATGATCCGGATGGTGCCCGCCACCCAGCGAGCCTCGGCGAGCGCCCAGCGGATCTTCGAGATCCTCGACTGCAAGCCGACCGTCGCCGAGGCGCCGCGGCCGGTGAAGCTCGGCCGGGTCGAGGGGCGGATCGAGATCTCCGGCGTCCACTTCCGCTACGGTGCCCGCGAGGTGCTGCACGGCGTCGACCTAGTCATCGAGCCGGGTGAGATGATCGGCCTCGTGGGCACGAGCGGCTCCGGCAAGTCCACCCTCGCCAATCTCGTCTGCCGGTTCTACGACCCATCGAGCGGCTCGATCCGCGTCGACGGCGTCGATCTCCGCGACGTCGACATCGCCGACTACCACCGCAACCTCGGCTGCGTGCTGCAGGAGCCGTTCCTGTTCTTCGGCACGATCGCCGACAACATCGCCTACGGCCGGCCGGATGCCCCTCGAAACAAGATCGTCGAGGCGGCCCGCGCCGCCGGGGCCCACGACTTCATCCTCTCGCAGCCCCTGGCCTACGATTCCCGCGTCGGCGAGCGGGGCGGCGGCCTCTCCGGCGGCGAGCGGCAGCGGCTCTCGATCGCCCGAGCGCTGCTCGTCGATCCGCGAATCCTCGTCCTCGACGAGGCGACGTCGAGCGTCGACGCGGAGACCGAGGCGATCATCCAGGCGGCGATCGACCGGCTCGTGACGGGCCGGACGACGATCGCGATCGCCCATCGCCTCTCGACGCTCAGGCGTGCCAACCGGCTCGTCGTGCTTGACGCAGGCCGGATCGTCGAGGTTGGCACCCACGAGGAGCTCCTCGCCGCCGACGGCATGTATGCCCGGCTCTACCACGCTCAGATGAAAGCGGCCGAGGAGGCTGCGGCCTCAGCCTGACCACCTCCTCTGGCGCCACAGCGAGGGCACGACCATGAACGCATCCGACTCCACGATGATCTCTGTCGCGTCACCCGAGGGCTGGCGGATCGAACGGCACGACCACGGCCGTCTCGACCTCGTCGACGCGCATGGAACGCGACACCACGACGTCGACGTCTTGCGGGCGTTTCCGGTGACGGCGGCCGCGGGGCCGGTCGCGATCATCGCGGCACACGGCGGCGAGCTCGCCTGGATCGAATCGCTCGCGGACCAGCCGGCCGAGCTCCGCGGGCTCCTGGAGCGGGAACTCGCCCAGCGTGAGTTCCTTCCCTTGATTGAGCGGATCGAGGCGGTTTCCGATTCCGAGCCATCGGAATGGATGGTGATCACTGACCGCGGTCGACACCGGTTCAAGGTGGCCCACGCCGACGACATCGCCCGGCCACCCGACGGCGGCGTGTTCATCACCGACACGTTCGGGATGCGGTATCGGATTCCGCGCGAGTCGGCGCTCGACGCCACCAGCCGCCGCCTGCTCGACAAGCTTTCGTAGGCTGCCTCCTCGGCAAGCCGACCGGCCGTAAGGCCGCGGGCTACTCGTCGTGCGCCGCTCGGGATTGCCCGTGCCCGATGCGAGCCGAAAAGACACAGGTTGAAAACCTGTGCTACGGATGCGAAGCGGGAAGACACACAGGTTGACAACCTGTGCTACGGGAGGCAGCGAGGGGCTGCCCGTGCCCGGGAGCCGGCGTTGCTCGGGCACCGATCCGCCGCAGGCGGATTGGTCGGCGCAGCCATGGATGGCGAAGCGAAGTCAGCATCGAGCGAGTGAAGGCCTGGAAGGCCGCAGCGAACGTCCGGCGACGGGGCATGGGCAGTCCCGAGCGGGGCGGCAAGCCGGGCGACGCGGAACTCGGGCTCCATGCCGGAAGATGGGCCGATTGCACCGTTCGTGCGGAACAGGGGGCCATTTTTCCTGGAAAAAACAGTGATTTTTTCTCAACAAGCCGCTTGTGGCCTGCGTACATCGGATTAGTCTCGAAGGGTCCTTCCTAGGAGAGAACCCATGTCCGCGTCCGGTGCCCGCTCGCCCCGTTCGAACCTTCTCCGTCGCCTGCAGTCGCTCGCCTGCGCCGGCCTCGTGCTCGCGCCCCAGGCGCCCACGATGCAGCGCGCCACCGCCGAGTGCGGCTGCGGTGCTGCCCCCGCGCCGGTCGCCGTCGCGGTGCCCACGCAGACCTATCGGCTCGACTACCAGACCGTCTTCGACGAGCGGCAGGTGACCGCCGAGCGGGTCAGCTACGAGACCGTCTACGACACGAAGACCTACACCGTGCAGAAGCCGATCTGGGAGACGCAGACGCAGGAGCGCCGCTACACCGTGCAGAAGCCGGTCTGGGAGACGCAGACCCGCGAGGAGCGGACCACGGTGATGAAGCCGGTCTACGAAACCGTGATCGAAGACCGCAGCTACGACGTCACCCGCGACGTGGTCGAGACGGCCACCCGCGACGAGCAGTACACCGTGATGAAGCCGGTCTACGAGACCGCCATGCAGCAGCAGGTGCAGGTCGTCCGCAAGCCGGTCTATGAGACAAGCGAGCGTGAGCAGGCCTACACCGTCACCGAACCGGTCACGCAGATGCGGACGGCCTACTCGGTCGGCAGCCAGCCGGTCGACACCGTCACGCCCGTGGTCACGCCGGGAGCGACCGGCCTCGGCTACGCACCGGGCGGCTGGGCCGTCGATCCCTACACCGGGCTCGCCGTCTGGCAGCGGGGCGGCTACCAGTGGGTGATGACGCCGGGCGCGGTGGTCAACCAGGTCAACCGTGTCTACCAGCCGACCTACACCCCGGTGCAGGTGCCGGAAACCACCTACGTCAACCGCGTCGTCACCCAGAAGGTGCCCGTGCAGACCGTCCGCTACGTGGACGAGCAGGTGGTGACCCAGGTGCCGGTGCAGACCATGAAGATGGTGGCCGAGACCGCGGTCCGGCAAGTCCCGGTGCAGACGGTCCGCAAGGTGGTCGAGCGGGTCGACAACAAAGTGCCGGTGCAGGTCTGCAAGATGGTGCCGGAGGAGCAGGTCCGCCAGGTGGCGTTCCAGGTCTGCAAGATGGTGGTCGAGGAGAAGGTCGAGCCGGTGCAGGTCCAGGTGATGAAGGTCGTCACCGAGGAGCGTTCGGTGCAGGTGCCGCGGGTGGTCGAGAAGAAGACCCCCTACACCTACACGGTGCGGATGCCGCGGACGGTGGTCACGAAGGTGCCGCTCGACCCGTGCGGCAATCCACTGCCGGCCGCCGCCCCGGCGATGGCTCCCCCCGCGATGACCCCGGCTCTGCCGGCGGCGGCCACCTACGAAACGGTGCCCGCGCCGGCCGCCTCGTCGGCCCGCCCCGAAACGCCGCCGACCGCCGCTCCGCTCAAGACGTTCAGCGACAAGCCGGCCGCAGCGGCCGCTCCGGTCAGCGAGGGCTGGACGGCGTCTCCTCTGCAACACATCGATCCGGCGAAGACCGCCGGCGTGAAGTCCATGGTTGCCGAGAAACCGGTAGCGGATTCCGTCCTGGCCGCTGAGGCGATTCCTTCCCCGTCCGCCGCTGTGCCCTCCGTGACCGTTCCTGCCGAGCCGACCCCGACGGTCGCACCGGCCGGCCCCGCGGTCGAACCGGCCCAGCCGGCTCACGATCTTCGCGATGTGCCCGCCGCGAAGACCTCGGGGGCTGGCTTCCTGAAGCCGATCCTCACGCCAGACCACACAACCTGATCGGCGCGGCCGCCGAGGCCGCATTCATCGGTCATCAGACTCTTCAGCGGCCTCACGGGCCTGACCCAGAACCACCGCCGTCGGATGACCCGGCGAACGCTTCCCTGCACCACCCACCGGGATCGCTGCTTTAACCTCGGTGGTGGGGGGTTGCCGGGACGCCCCTTGCTGTGTCACTTAGTGACGCAGTACGCCGCTCGTTCTTCATGCGGTGCGATTCTCCGGAGACCAGCAGATGAGCGGGGAGATGTCGTCGGCGGCCATGTCGAAGGAACTGGCGGACATCGCGCTGGCGATGCAGTCGGAACGAACGGGTCACACGCCGAAGGCGGTGACGGTGGTCGCCAGCGACGAGACGGTGGTGGTGACGCTTCAGGAGGCGCTGACGCCCGCCGAGAAGATCCTCGTCCGCACCGAGGCCGGCGCATCGAAGGTCGAGGACTACCACCGGGCGCTGTTCGCGGTGTCGTGCAACGAGCTCCGCCGCGAGATCCAGCGACTGACCGGCCGCAGGGTCCGCGAGGCGGCCGTGGTGATGGAGCCCGCGAGCGGCGCGATCGTCCACGCCTTCACGAGCGGCACGATGGTGCAGATCTTCCAGCTCGAGCCGCTGCTTTCCGCCGTCTGACGACGGCGACCGAAGGCCGCATGTCTCGCAACCGTTTCAGCCCACGAGCAGGATCCGGTCGAGCGTGCGCGTGCCCGAGGTGGCGGCCGGATCGGCAGCCCGCAGCCATGCTGCGCGGGGGGTCACCTGACGGCGGGGTCGCTGCCCGCATTCCGGCGACCCATCCGCCGGAGCAGACCGTAGAAATGGCCTCGCCAGCCGTACCCACGGCGGGCGGGGTCCGGTTCCTTGCCCCCTGAAGCCGCGCGTGCTACAAGCGTGAAGGGGAGGCTGCCATATACATTCACAGGCTTTTTTGGATACACGCGTGGAACCGCATCCCCGCCACCCCCCGTCGCTGAGTGCCTCGGTCGCCGTGCGGGCCGCCGCCGCATTCGCGGTCTGCGCCGGACTTGTGCTCACGGCCGCGGCTGCCCGCGGCCAAACCGTCACCCTCTCGAGTAGCGCGGTCGGCTCCACGCCATCGGTGTTGGGCTACAACTCCGGCCACTTCATGCCCGGATCCAACACGGCGTCGTGGTGGAAGTATTCGGGGGTCAACGGCGGTCGCATCTTTTCGAGCCCGAGCTACCTCACGCCGGGCACGAGCAGCTACTTCCGGTCCGGATCGAGCACAGCCCTCGACGCCACCACGCAGTCCCAGTTCGTCGCCCAGCGCGACGCCCTTCGGGCCAGCGGCACGGCCACCACCTATATCCGGTGGGACAAAATCACGACGCTTTTCACCAGCGGCACGACGACCGGCAACAACAACATCCAGCTCAAGTACGCCGAAGACTCGATGAAGTCGCTTGGCGTCAAGCCGCTGATCGTCATGACTCGCTCGCCATCCAGCTATCCCTGGCCGGCCACGGCATCGGCGAACACCGCCAGCGACTGGCAGGACCGCTGGCTCGCCTGGCAGCAGTGGTACGCCCAGGCCTTCATCCACGCCCAGTACGACAACGTCGAGAACTACCAACTCTTCAACGAACCCGACCTGTACACGAGTTCGAGCGCCACGCTCTCTCAGGAGCAGTGGATCGAGATGATGCGGTATGGGGCCAACGCGATCGAATCGGCAATCGCCGACGTGAATCGGCTCTACGGCAAGAGCCTGAAGGCCCACGTTTACGGACCAGTGACCAACGGGCCATCGACCACGTCGGGCGACTGGGGCAACACGCTCTTGCTCAATCGCACCAACCAAGTGATCACCGGCCCGACGCCCGGATATCAGCTGTTCGACCACTTCGACTACCACAACTACGGTAGCAGCCCGGCCACATTCGGCACGAAACTCGCCGGGGCGATTTCCGATATCAACACAACGACCGGCGGCCAGGGGGCCAGCTACCCCGTCACGATCAGCGAGTTCAACACCCGCACCAGCACCGACTACACGCCGAACGACCCGACGAATAATCCCAACAACTACACCCCCGACACGCTCGACATGTCGAGCCGCCTCGGCCAGATTCTCGTCAACCTCGCCAACAACAAGCCCGACGAGCTCTACCTCTTCAAGTTCAGCAACGCCGGCGGGGCCAACAACGGGGTCTATTGGCAGGCCGACAGCGGCTCGGTCAACAACGTCGGCGGTGCCTCACGGTCGGCGATGGCGTACCAGCTCTTCACGGAGGGCTTTACGGCCAACACGCTGCTCAAAGCCCCGACGTCGTCCGACTCCGCCCTCACCATGGCAGCCTCCTCCGATGCGGCCGAGGGCAAGCGATATGCCTACATCGCCAACGAGAGCAGCTCGGCCAGCAAGTCGATGACGCTCGATCTCACCTCCTGGAACGTAGCTGTCGGTTCGACGGTGACGGTCAAGCAGGTCAGCGGACTGCATCAGGGCGGCATCAGCCAGACGCTCACCGTGCCCGCCAACCGCACGGTCACGGTGAACGCCGATCCGTTCGGCGTGGTGCTCGTCACAGCCCCCACCGTCAGCGGCCTCGAGCGACGACCGTTCACCGCCTCCGAAAACGCCTACGTGCAGGAGAGCGGCCTGACGACCAACTACAGCGGCTCCGCCACACTGCTCGTGAAAAGCGGCAGCACCACCGCCAACCACAACGCCGCGTACCTGAAGTTTGCGATCGGGTCGCTCAATCCGACGCTCGTGGCCGATGCCACCCTGAGCATCACCGCCCTCGACCCCGCCGCGACCGATCCCACGAAGGCCGGCATCATCTGTCACGTCTACGGGATCACGAACACGGCTTGGCGGCAGGCCGCGAGCGGCACGGCCGCGGGGATCACCTGGTCGACCGCGCCCAACATCAGCCAGTCGAGCCACCCCACCACGCGGACTACGATCAGCCAGAACTACCTGTCGGGCGTGGGCACCTCGGCTGACATCATCGGCCAGTTCGCGGCCACGGGCACGGCGACCACGCTTTCGGTCGACGTCAGCCGCTGGATCGCCGAGCGGGTCGCCGCCGGCGACACGAGCGTGAGCTTCATGATCACCCGCGACGTGCGTTTCGACGGCGATTTCGACAACCTCCACTCCCTGGCAATCACGAGCCGGGAGGGGGCTGGGGCCAACACGACGCTCGCCCCCACGCTCACGCTCTCGACCCGCACCGCACCGATCACGATCTCCGTGGCCTCCGGCAGCCAGACCCAGCTCCAGACCGGCAACTCGATGATCCGGGGCACGAGCCCGGTGACGAAGACGGGGGCAGGCACGGTGATCTACGACGTCGCCAACATGACGACCGGAGCAACCACGATCCAGGCCGGCACACTGCGCGTGGCCCATGCGCTGGGACTCGCGGCGAGCCCCACAACCATCCAAGCCGGAAGCCAACTGCTGATCGACCCGGGAATCACGCTCAAGGCGCCACGGGTGACGCTCGCGGGCGGAACGCTCACGGCGTCCACGCTGACCGTCCATGGAACGACGGGTATCGGGATCCTGTCGGTCTCGTCCGGAGTGGTCGCCGGAGTACCGTCGGTGTCGATCAGCGGCAGCGGCCTGCTGGCGCTGTCGGCGACGTCGGTCCAGTCGCTGGACCTCTCGGCGCTCACCATCGACCAGGCATCTGGCGGAAAACTCGACCTCGGCAAAGGCAGCATCACGATCGCGTCGGGAGGCATGTCGTCAACCGATCTGCTGGCCGACCTGAACGCCGGCTTCGCCGATGGCGCCTGGAACGGCGCGAGTGGCATCGTGTCGTCCGCAGTGGCCTCGGCACAGGCTGTTGGTCAGGCTCGGACGATCGGCTGGATGGACAACCCCGACGGGGGAATCCGCGTGGCCTTCGTTGCCCCGGGTGATACCAACCTCGACGGCACGATCGACCTGCTGGACGCCGCCAATATCGCTACCGCAGGCCTCTTCGACACGGGCCTAGCAGCAGGCTGGATGGACGGAGACTTCAACTACGATAGGGTCGTGGACATCATCGACGCAGCCGCGTTCATGGGCACCGGACTCTTCGACACGGGCTTTTATGAGCAATCCACGGCGGGAGCGGTGGCCGCAGTGCCGGAGCCCTCCGGGATGGCCCTGATCGGCTTGGCTGCAGCGATCGGGGTGGTCGCCGGCAGGAAGCGACCGGGGTGTTGAAACCCCTGCCGGATCTCGTATAAACTCTCGCCTGGGTTGTATACAGGGCTTGCCGCCCCAGGGTTTCTCGGCGGCTACCTGCGGTCTCGGGGATTCCGCCTTCGGAGGATTCATCATGCACGCTCGCAGTTCGTTTCTGCGCCGATCGAGAGCAGTCTCGGTTGCCTTCACAGCGGCTCGCAGACACCGGCTCACCGGGCTCATCGCTGGGCTCTGCCGAGGCGTGCTCGCCGGACTGGTGCTCGTCACCGGCATGCCGCAGGCCCGCGCCGCCACACTGCTCACCTGGGACATCACCGGCTCCACCGGCACGTCCAGCGGCTCGGCGGCCTCGTCCCTCGCCGTCGGCGTGAGCGGCAGTGCCATGACGGCCAACGCCGGCACGACCACCGGCAACTCCACATCGCCCGCCAATACCTGGAATCGGACGTTCCCCACGCTCTACACGACCGCCACCGATGCGATCGCCGGTGGCGACACCTTCACGTGGACCACGACGGCAGATCCCGGCTACACCGTGTCGTTCAACGGTCTTACAGGAATGAATCTTTCTAGAACCAGCACCGGGCCAAACTTGGCCGAGCTGTGGTACAGCACCGACGGCCTGAACTTCGTCCAGACTGGATCGACGTATACGGTGACGAGCGGCTTGGCGTCGGCCGCCCCTGCTTTTTCCAGCACCATGAGCACGACGCCGATCGTCCTCAATGGGGGGGCGAGTGGCGCGACGCTCACGTGGCTCCTCGTGGCCTACAACTCCACCTCTCGGTTTGGTATCGGGAAGGCGAATGCCGACGACTTTTCGATGCTCGGCTCCGTGTCAGGTGGCTCGGCGAAGAATCTCACGTGGGTGGGCGCCAGCGGCACTGGCACGTGGAACACCGTCGCTGCCAACAAGCCGTGGACGACCGGAACGTCAGCGACGTCCTTCGCGACGAACGACAACGTGACGTTCGGCGCCGCCGGGAACGTGACGGTCGATGCCGGCGTGACCGCCGGGTCGATTGCCGTCACCAATGCCTCCGGAACCATGACGATCGGCAATGGCAACGGCTTCTCGGGCGCCACGCTCACCAAGAGCGGGGCGGGCGAGCTGGTGCTCAATGCGGCGAATACGCTCGCCGGAGGCGTCACGGCCACGGGCGGCACGGTCACCGTGGCCGCCGTGGGAGCCCTGGGCACCCAGGGCGCGCTGTTCAACGGCGGGACCATGAAGGTCGCCGACTCGATCGTCACCACGATTGCCAATCCCTTCTCCAGCGGCACCGCCGGAGCCACGATCAACATCGGCACGCTCGTCTCCAGCACGATGAGCGGCAACATCACGGCCGTCGGCACCGTCTCGGGCAGCGGCGTTCTTCGCGGCGATCCAGTGACCTACAACACGCTCACCAAGATCGGCTCCGGCACGCTCGCCCTGGCTGGCAGCGTCGGGACGCAGATGACATACGACACGACCAACAAGTTCGTGTCGTCGGCCGGCGGCATCAACCTTCAGATTCAACAGGGCACGGTCGAAATCACGGGTGCCAAGACGTGGAATCTGGCGTCGGGCATTTTGGTGACGACCGCCTCCACGACCTACAACGGCATGCAGTGGGACGGCAACGTCAACATGCGGGGCGGCACGATTCAAGTCAACGGCGGCAACATCCAAGGGAGTGGCACGATCGCGGTCGGCGTAGCGGGCGACACCCCGACGACCAACACCCTGCAGTCGCGGCTCAACTTTAACAACGCCGAGATCGCCAACACGGTGTCGATCGCCGACGGCTTCACGCTCACGCTGGCATCGAGTGCGGGTGGCGCCATGAAGCTCACTGGCCTCGTGCTCGGCGGTAGCTCCGCCACGATCGTGAATGCCGGCAACGGCGTGGCTGTCCTCACGGGCACGACTCCATCGACGTTTGCGGGCACGTTCAACGTCGTCGCCAACACGGGCACCCAGGGCTCGATGAACCTCACGGCCCAGTCGATGGCAAGCGCCGCGGGCGTCACCAACAACGGCCTCCTGCGAATTGCAAACTCGACGACGGCAGCCGTCGTCTCAGCGCCGATCGTCGGCACCGGCACCGTGAGCGTGGAAGGCTCGCAGACGACCACGCTCTCCGCCGCCAACACCTACACGGGCGGCACGCTCCTCTCGGGCGATGTCGGCGTGACCAAACTCTGGGATGGCACGTCGGGTTCGCTCGGATCGGGTCTCATCTCGTCTGGCGGGCCGAATGGACGGATCTTCTGGACGGGTACCGCAACGACGGTCACCTTCGACCAGTCGTTGAATACGGGAACGGCGGCGACCGACCGGCTGGGCTTTGCGGGAACGGGCAAGACGATCGTGCTCACCGCGGCGGTATCGGGAAGCGGACAGCTGCGTGCCAGTTCCGGCGTGGTGCTCGATCTCACGCAGCAGAACGCGGGCACGAACACCAGCACCGGAGGCGTCGAGATCGGTAACGCCACCGTGCTCACCACCGGCGACGACAACCTCGGCACGGGGCCGATCAACTTCAGTGGCACGTCCTCGGTGCTCGTCGCCAAGGCGGCCGCCACGACGATCAGCCGGCCGATCACGGTCGGCGTCGTCAGCGGGACGGGCATCTATGCCCAGTTCGACACGGGCTCAAACGCCCTCACGCTCTCGGGTTCCATCACCGACATCCCGGCGACCACCGGCGGCGGCATCGTCAAGCTGGGAACTGGCAGGCTCTTGCTCACCGCCACGAGCGGCTACACAGGCCCCACGCTGATCAACGGCGGCACGCTCACCCTGGCGAGCACTGCTTCGATCGTCACTTCGTCGACCGTATCGGTCGCGTCGGGCGCCACGCTCAACCTCGGTGGTGGCAATCAGTCGGTGAGGGCGCTCGCCGGCTCGGGCTCCATTACCACCGGTGGCGCGACCCTCACGGCCGGCGTCGGTGACGCGTCCGGCACCTTTGCGGGGGTCATCAGTGGGGCGGGCAAGCTGACAAAGGTCGGTGCCGGCACCCTGTCGCTGGCGGGCGTCAACACCCTCACCGGCAGCACGACCGTGCAGCAGGGCACGCTGCAACTCGCCAACTCAGCAGCGCTCGCCTCGAGCAAGATCGTCCCGCTTGCCGGCGGCACGGTGTCGCTCGCGCCCTACCTGCAGACCACGGTGGGCGGCCTCGCCCCCAACGCCGGCGGCCTGGTGAACCTGGGCAACGGCCTGGTGACCGTGGCGAGCGGCCTGTCCGCCACCGACCTCGTGACGGCCATCAAGGCCGGCCGTGGTGACGGCTCCTGGACCGGCACGAGCGGCATCACCTCGAGCGTGGCCGCGACCGACGTGGCCGCGAGCATCCCGCGGTCGGTGGGCTGGCTCGACAACGGCGACGGCTCGGTGACGGCGGCCTTCGCGGCGCCGGGCGACACCAACATCGACTGGCAGGTCGACATCCTCGACGCCGGCAACTTCCTGACGCTCGGCAAGTACGACACCGGCCTGCCGTCGACCTGGCTGGAGGGCGACTTCAACTACGACGGCGTCGTGGACATTCAAGACGCCGCCGACTTCTTCGGCACGGGCCTCTACGACGCCGGGAGCTACAACCCGCCGCCCGGCACCGCTGGAGCGATCGCCGCGGTGCCGGAGCCGTCCACGTGGGCAGTCTTCGCGGCAGGGCTCGTTGCCCTATGTGTCTGCCGACGCCGGCGATCCAACGCCTGATAGTTCTCAGAACGCACGACAGGTCATCGTGAACTCACGAAGGAATCGGAAATGAATCTTGGAATCAATCCTGCTGGTAAGGGTTCGCTCCGCGTTGCTGCGGTGGTGGTGGTCGTGCTTCTCTCGAGCTTTGGCACGTCGCGGGCCGACACGCTGGTGCAGTTCCTGATCACCACCGCCACCACCGGCGCCGCCACGATGCCGGGCAGCGTGACAACGGTCACCGGCCTCTCCTCGACGCTGATGACCGGATCCAGTGGCTCGACGACCACCGGCAATACTTCGTCGCCGGCCGGCACATGGAATCGAACGTATCCGAACGTACAGACCAGCGCCACCGCGTCGCTCGCAGCGGGCAACTGGATTACCTGGACCACCACCGCTGCGACCGGCTACGAGTACTCGTTCAACGGACTCACCGGGCTCAACATCAATCGCACGAGCACCGGGCCAAGTAACGCGGGGCTCTTCTTCAGCACCGACGGTGGCGTGAACTTCTCGCAGACCGGAGGCACCTTTGTCACCTCTTCGACGCTGACACCCGCAGCCGCGACATTTTCAACCACGATGAGCACTTCGCCGATCAGACTCGTGAGCGGCACGACCGGGATCATCTGGCGGCTCGTTGGCTTCGGTTCGGGCGCTTCTCGAATGGGCATCGGCACGACCGACGCCGTCGATTTCACGATGCTCGGCACCGTGGACGTCACGCCCGCGCTCAATCTCACGTGGGCAGCCTCGGGAGGCACTGGCACGTGGGACACGTCTCCGAGCAATCAGGTCTGGACGAATAACTCCGGCGGTGCCTCGTCGCCCTTCACCAATGGCGACAACGTGACCTTCAGCGGAAGCGGCGGCGTGGTGACGGTCAGCGGTACCGTCAGCCCCGGCACGCTCGCCGTGACGAACGCCTCGGGCACCTACCAGTTCACGGGCGGAAGCGTGCGCGCCACCGCGGCAGCCACGAAATCGGGCGCCGGCACGCTCGTGCTCGCCTCGTCGGGCTCCTACGCGCTCGGTTGGAGCGTGACGGGAGGCACGATCGTGCCTGATGCCACCGGCGCCCTGGGCTCCGCGGGCGTCGCAATCGACGGGGCGACGCTGGCGGTCACCAACGCCGCCGTCGGGACGGTGGCCAATGGCATCGCGGTCGGCTCAGGCGGCGCGACGATCGCCGCCGGTGCCGACGTCACCCTCTCCGGGGCCATCACCGGAGCCACCGGCTACCGGGTCGTGAAGACCGGCACCGGCAGTCTCACCTTGAGCGGCCAGTTCGGCACGCAGTCGTCGGCCCCTATGGAACTCGACCTCGCCGCAGGGACGACGACCCTGTCTGGTGGCCAGAAGAACGTCACCGGCACGAGCAACTGGGATGCACCCGTCACGCTCGCGGGGGCGATCATTCACCTGCATGGCTCGACGATCACGGGCACCAGCACGATCACGAACACAAGCACGTCGTCGAAGTTCATCTCCCGCCTCAACGCAGGCAATGCCGTGGTCACCAATCCGATCGTCCTCAACGACACGCTCACCATCGAGTCGCCAAACGGCACCAACCGCCTGACGATGTCGGGCGCCATCAGCGGCGCGGGGGGTCTGAACCTGATCGGCAATGGCCCCAAGTCGCTCGACGGCGTGAACACCTACGCCGGCCCCACGGCGATCACGGCGGGCAGCGTCCGTGTCAACGGCTCGATCACCAACGACAGCACGGTGACGGTTGCGTCTGGCGCCCAACTCGGCGGCAACGGCACGATCGGCTCGACCACCACGCTACAGGCCGGCTCGATTCTGGCGCTCGTCGATGGAGCGGGAGCCAGCGCCTTGACGTTCGGCAAGGGGCTGACGGCCGACGCGACCTCGAACACCCAGTGGTACCTGCTCTCCAACACCGACGCCTTGGCAAGCGCCGGCGCTCCGACGGGCTACTCGCAGACGCGGGTCAACGGCGGGAACCTGACGCTGACGAGCGGGGCGACGATCAACCTCAACTTCCAGTATCTTCTCAGCGGCACGCAGCTCTCGACCGTCGCCTGGTCTGATTCCTTCTGGGGCGCCAGCCACTCGTGGAAGATCACCGATTTCTCGGGGGCCGGCACGGAAGCCCTCGCCAACTACACGATCAGCGGCACGACGTTCACCGATTCGACCGGCGCGGTGCTCGACACCGGCACGCAGGGCTCGTTCAGCATCACGAACGACGGCCAGGACGTGTTCCTGCTGTTCACGGCCGTGCCGGAGCCGACGACATCGGTGGCTGCGGCCTCGACCGTGGTGCTCGCCCTGATGATGCTCCGCCGGCGGCAGTGATGCTGCCGCGACTGGGCGGTGCCGCATGACGCTTTCCGCCATCTGCGTGACGGCGCTCGTGGCAGTGGTCGCCGTGAGCTGTGCCAGCAGCACGAACGTCGGCTTGCTGGCGCTTGTGCTGGCCTGGCTGATCGGCGTCTTCGTGGCCCCGGGCTATGGCGTGGAGTTCTCCGCGAAGGCCGTGGCAGGGTTCTTCCCGGCCGATTTGTTCTTCACGCTCCTCGGCGTGACGATGCTCTTCACAGTCGCTCGGGCCAACGGCACGCTCGGCCTGGTGACGCGGGCGGCCGAGCGGCTCTGCGGCTCCGCGCCCGCCGCCCTCGGGCCCTTGTTCTTCGCCTTGGCCGTGGCCGTCTCGGCCGCCGGGGCGGGCAACGTGCCGACGGCGGCCGTCCTCGCGCCGCCGGCGATGCTCGCGGCGCTTCGGGCCGGAGTGTCGCCGCTGGTGATGATGGTGATGGTAGGCCACGGGGCGATCGGCGGCGGCCTGTCGCCGATCACGCCGATGGGCGTGGTCGCCGACGAGAAACTCGCCGACATGGGGCTCGCCGGGCATGCCGGCTACACCTTCGCCATGAATGTGCTCGTCAACGCATTGGTGGCCGGGGCAGGCTACCTGCTGCTCCGCGGCTGGCGAACCGTGGCTCCCCGGAGCGATGCGGCCGATCATGCCGACGCGACGGCGGCCTTTCGCGCCGAGACCCGACACTGGCTCACGCTCGCGGCTGTGGCTACGGTGATCGTGGCCGCGGCCGTCTTTAAGGCGCACGTCGGCTTCGCCGCCCTTTCCGCCGCAACGCTGCTCATGATGCTCGGTGCCGGCGAAGAGCCACGGGTGCTCAGAGACATGCCCTGGGGCGTGATCCTGATGGTCTGCGGAATGAGCGTGCTGGTGGCGCTCTGCGAGAAGACGGGTGCCGTGGTGGTGATCAGCCGCTGGATCGCGGCCTGCGCCACGCCGGGCACGCTCACCGCCTGGCTGGCGGGGCTCACCGGCCTGATCTCCGTGTTCAGCAGCACCTCGGGGGTCGTGCTGCCCACCTTCCTGCCGACCGTGCCCGAGGTGATCCGACAGACTGGCCAGGAGCCGACCACGGCGACGCTGCTCGCCGCCGCCACCGCGATCAACGTCGGCAGCAACGTGGTGGATGTGTCGAGCGTGTCGACGATTGGCGCCCTCTGCGTGGCGGCCTGCCCAAACGAGGACGTGCGTCGCGTCCTCTACCGGCAGGGGCTCGCCTGGGGCCTGGCGATGACGGTCGTGGGAGCACTCGCCTGCTGGGCGGTGCTCTAAACGACGCCGGGCGGTCCCCACCGCTTGCACGGATTCTCCCTGAACCTTGCGCGGTGGTTTGTACAAGCCCAACGCCGTGAGGCGTGGGGTGAGCCACCAACAGGCGCCGCGTCAGTGTGGGACGCCCGCGGCCTCACGGCCAGTCGGCTTTCACTCGCCACGCACTTGAGTGCGAGGATCACGTGTTACCGGTCTTGCGCCGTTGAGTTTCCTGAGGCCGCGTGGTCCGAGTCGGCGGCGGTTACTTCTTCATCTTCACGTCGACGTCGAAGACGTTGGCCTTGCCCGGGATCACGTCGAACTCGAGCGTGCTCTTGACGTTGTACTCGGGTGGGATGATCACCGCGTTGGGGTTGTCGGTATCAGTCAGCAGTTGCACCCGATACTTGCCTGAGGCTGCCCCCTGGCGGTTGCCAGGTCCCTGCCGTCCGAGCCGAAATACGCCCTCCTTGTCAGTCTGCGCAAGCGCCCGGGGCCGGGAGGTGTCGACCGGCTGAAAAACCACCTGCACTCCCTTCGCCGGCTTGCCGTCGATCCGGATGGTGCCGGAAACCTCCGTGATCCGTAGCCACCAATCGCCGCACCCGGTTGCCGCCAGGCAGACGACGAGAATGACTGGGGTCAGGCGTGCCCATGGGAATCTTCCACATGCCATCGGGCGTTCTCCAAGGCGGAAGCGGTTCACTTGTCGGTGCCGTCGGCACCGATCGAATCGTCCCGTCGAGCCACGCCACAGAGCACGAGCGGCTCGATCGAATCGGAGAAGAACCGCACCGAGCCATCGCCGAGGAGGAAGTTGGCACCGCCGCGGTGCCAACTGCTGAATCCCTTCCCGAAAGATCCTGATGCCGGGTTGAAGTCGTTGATATACCAACCGCTTGCTGAGGGGTGAGGGTAGCCCGTCGAGTAGTTGGGGGCACTCGGACCGGCGGTCCGTGCCAGGCAGCGGCCGGCGCCACTCCGGCTTGTGCCGTTGGCGGGCTTGCCGTTGCCGGCCCACACGGCGCCGTAGCTCCCCTGCCCCGCATCGGCGGCTGCGATCGAGACAGCCCCCGCCCGCTCTCCAACCATCAGGGTCTTACTGAGGCCGTCCGGAAACTTCTTCAGCTGGAGTCCACGGGTCGTGTCGCGAAACCCGAAGAAGGCCCCACCCGAATCGCTGGCGTTGATCGGACCGTTTGAGGCATTGCCAGCGGTGTTGGCTTTTCCGTCAGCGGCGCTGCCGACGTAGTTGCTCGTCGCCAGGAAGAATCCCGAAGCCAGCGTGGACTTGTCGCCGAAGTCGCACAGTTCATTCAGTGCCGCGGTGTTATCGGAGGCGCAGCGGTACATACTGATCGGCGTCTGCAAAGCAGCCTTGATCGTTGCAGGCGGCGCCGGCAGGTAGGTATCGAGTTCAGTGGTGCCCGTGTTGAGCGACGTAAACAGCTGCGTGTTCTCCGTGTAGGGAAGGATAAACACGCCCCAGCCCCAGGCAGACCGATTGGTGTTGATGTATTCGAAGCCCGCGGGCAGCGTCTTGGTGGCGCTCTCGTGGGAGAGGATGCCGAGGCCGATCTGCTTGACGTTGTTGGAACACGCCATTCTGCGAGCCGCCTCCCGGGCTGACTGCACAGCCGGCAGCAGCAGGCCGATCAGCGTGGCGATGATCGCGATCACCACCAGAAGCTCCACGAGTGTGAAACCGTCATGGTTTCGCAGAGAAACAGGACGACAGGAGCGAGGCGTGAACATCGTGAGAACCCTCCACCGCACCGGCAGAGTGGCCGGCACGGCATTCCATGTATGCCAAAGACTTTCGAAAGTATACATAATGACAGAGCCGTGCGGGAGGGGGTTTTTGCCGCGATTTCCGCTCAGGAACGGCCCGCGGCCGGGGCCACGGGGCCTCCAGCGACCCCCTTGGCGGGCAGGACCTGCCCAGGAGCACCGCGGGCGGGAGCGAGCCAGGCTTTGCAAACCTCCGCCGTGTGCTCGCCCAACCGCGGCCAACTGGTCTGAAGGGCCGGCTTCTCGCCATCGATCCGAAACGGCGTGCCGGCAGTGAGGAGTTCACGGCCGTCGCGATCGACGAGCGGATGCCACATCCCGCGGGCGGCAAGCTGGGGATCGGCGAGCACGTGCGACATGTCGTTGATCGCCGACGCAGGCACACCCGCCTGCTCACAGATCACAAGCCACTCGGCGACTGGCCGGGCGGTGAGCCGGGCGTTGACCTGTGACTCAAGATGCTCGGCATTGGCGCAGCGATCCCGGTTTGTGGCCAAGAGCGGATCGTCGGCAAGTAAATCGTCGCCCAGCGCCCTGCACAGCGTCCGCCAGAGCTGATCGTTGCCCGCGGCGATCACGAACTGCCCGTCGGCCGCCCGAAACGCCTGGAACGGCGCGATCGAGGGATGGCGGGTGCCCAGAGGCACAGGCGGCTCTCCAGACAGGGCGAATCTCGCCACGGCGTTCTCGAGCACGCTCACCGAGCAATCGAGCATCGCCAGGTCGAGATCGCAGCCCTGCCCGCTCCGCTCCCGCTCCCGCAGGGCGGCGCAGACACCGGTCGCCGTATAGATGCCGGCGAGGATATCGCTGATCGATGAGCCGACGCGGGCGGGCTCGTCAGCATCATGGCCCGTGAGGCTCATCAGGCCGCTGCGAGCCTGCACGATCACGTCGTACGCCGCCTTTCCGGCATCGGGGCCCGAGCGACCGAATCCGGTGGCCGAGGCGTAGACGAGCCGTGGGTTGCGGGCCCGCAGCACGTCGCTGCCGAAGCCGAGCCGCTCCATCGTGCCCGGCCGGAAGTTCTCCACCAGAACGTCGGCCCGATCAACGAGCGCGAGGAACGTTTCCCGGTCTTCCGGATCCTTGAGATCGAGCTCCACGCTCTTCTTGCCACGGTTCACGCTGGCGAAGTAACCGCTCTCGCCGCTCGGCAGAAAGGGGCCGTACTGCCGGGCGTCGTCGCCACCATCGGGCCGCTCGATCTTCACCACCTCGGCCCCCAGATCGGAGAGCACCATGGTGCAGAACGGGCCGGCCAAGACCCGCGTGAGGTCAAGAACCCTGATACCGGCAAGAGGCTTCGTGGACATCGTAGCGTGGTCTCCGAGGGCCGCCCTTAGCGAGTGGCCTTGCTGCCTTTGAGGTGATGATCCAGAAACCGGAAGACGGCCGCCTTCACGTCAAACGGCTCGTAATCGAGATCGAAGGTGTGTGGTGCATCGGGAATCACGATCAGTTTGTGCTCCACGCCCCCCTTGGCCAAGGCTGCGGCGAGGGTTTTGCTCTGGGAGACGTCCACGACCTCGTCGCCGGCGCCGTGGATGAGCAGGACCGGCGCGTCGCCCGAGTCGCAGTAGCTGATCGGCGATGCCCGGCGATAGCTCTCGGGATCCTCTTCCCGCGTCTTCAGAAACATCTTCATGTCGTGGTAGTTCATCAGGTCGACCGCGCCGTAGAGATTCACCGCGCACTGCACGCTCGTAGACGTGTCGTCGCCGTCGGGGGGCTCCAGGCCGTCCTTGGGCCCCGTCACCGCCAGCATCGTGGCGAGGTTGCCCCCCGCCGAGCCGCCGATCACTCCGATCCGATCTGGATCGATGCCGAGGCGGTCGGCGTTCTGACGGAGCCAGCGGACGGCCGTCTTGGCGTCCTGGAGGTTGCGCGGCCAGGTGGGTTTCTGGATGCCTTTTGACCAGAGTTGGTAGTCGATGCTCATGCCCACGTAGCCATTGCGAGCCAGGTGCGAGCCAATGTTGATCTCGCGGCGGCGGTCCTTGTCGCCGTCGTTGAATCCGCCGCCGTGGATGATGATCGCGGCCGGCAGGCGGCGATCCTTGGGCATCTCCAGCGGAAAGTAGAGGTCGGCCTTCTGCTTGCGGTCGGCCGGCAGGTAGGCCACGTCCCGCTCCACGCGGACGTCGTTTGGAAACACGACGACCCGCTCCTTCTTCTCAACCGCTGGCTTCTGCGCGGCGGCGCGATCCCAGGTTGAGACCCTCCCGTCGAACGTGTCGGCGATCCCGACCACGCGCTGGTTGAGAGCCGTCATCTCCTCGATCACCGGCGACCAGGGCTCGTACCGCGACGAAACGATGCCCTTGTTCGAGTCGCGATTCGACGGATCGACGTTCTTATCGTCGGGATCGTTGTCGGCGTAGCGGTGCCAGTGCCAGCCGACACAGTTCCGCGTCCGCAGGAGGCCGATCGCGAAGTTCTGATAGAAGAGGCCGCGGTCCCGCTGGCCACGGACGAGCCACCCCGCGCCGCCGGTGTTGCCCATGCCGCTGTCGGCTCCCTTGGCGTAATGCTCGGTGACCATGAATGGCCGGCATGATTCGCGAGCCCACATCGCCATCTGCTCTTCGTCCGGCGTCCAGACGCGGTAGTAGTTCACGCAGATCACGTCACAGTGCCGGCCGGCGGCGCGGAACACCTCGGGCAGATCGAACACTGGTTCGTGGAGTCGCACGCCGAGGAAGAGGTGGTTCGGATCGACCCCGCGGATGGCGGCCGCCACGATCGAAAGGTAGTGGTCGACCGCAAACTCGAGGAACGCCGAACGATCGGCATCGGTGATCTCACCGGCAGCAGGAGCGGCCCCGCCTCGCCGCGCGGCGAGCCAGTCGCGGGCGGCGGCATGACCCGGATCATCGGCCGGCAGGCGGAGGTAGTTCTCGAGCATCGCCCGGCTCCACGGCATCTCGTTGTCGGAGAAATGCCCAAGCAGCAGCGGATCGTCGCGGTGCTTTGCAAGCTGGCCCGCGTGCTCGGCACAAAACTCGGGGAACTCCGGATCGAAGATGAACGGGCAGTCGCCGGGATAGCCGACGTGGCCGGCCTGCATGAACGTGCCGCCCCGCTTCTTGCCGTAGGCCGACATGAAGCTCCAGAGGCGGGTGGCGGCCAGTGGCTGCGGGGCCTCATCTAAAAGATCGTGTGCCGACCAGGCGCCGGCGGTGTTGAAGCCCGCCGCGCGGAGTTGGGTCGTGGCCGCGGCCGCCCAGCGGCTTTCGGAGCCGAACAGCCGCTCGAGGGCCGCTCGGCCACCATCGGTTCGCACCGGCGAGATGGAGTTCATGCCGCGGCTGATGAAAACCGCGCCATCGGGATCGACGAGCCACCAGCGGTCGTCGATCCGTTCGGTGCGAAAGAAGCCCGAGGCGGTCTCACGGCGAGACTCGAGTCCACCGAAGCGGTCGAGCGGGGCGTCGATCGGCAGCGGCGGCAGGTCGCCAAGCGTGGTGGTGGCGTGCTCCGTGAAGGGCTTCCCGGGCTTGACCGCCGCCTCGATCACACGCCCTCCCGCCGGGGTCGCAGCGGCGCAGGTGGCCGCCGACCACGCAGCTGGCATGACCAACATGACGACGATCCATGGTCCGCCCGGCACGGCAATCGCCATAGTGTTCTCTCCCGAACCGACTACTTCCGAACACGCCGGCCTGCCGCGGGCCGCTTCACGGCCTTCGCTCGCTGCGCCTTGGCGGGCTCAGCGGTGGCGGATTTCATGTGGCTGATCGACGCCACGAGGTCGCCGTATCGTTCGCCCTGCACGATCACATGGTCGCGCAGCACCTGGGCAGCCTTGTCGCCATCTCCC
Organism: Planctomycetota bacterium; assembly: GCA_037133115.1. Classification (GTDB taxonomy): domain Bacteria; phylum Planctomycetota; class Planctomycetia; order Pirellulales; family UBA1268; genus QWPN01. The sequence goes on from JBAXOU010000010.1 coordinate 30,027, forward strand.
GCGACCAGCGCATCGACGATCGCCTGATGCTCGGCAAACGACGTGCCCACGCGATTGCGGATGCGAAGTTGGAGCCGCCGAAAGGGCCGCAACCGCCGCTGCAACTGCAGCGCCTGCTCGGCGAGAAAGGCGTTGTGCGCGGCCCCGTAGATCACCTGGTGAAACGCCTCGTTCTCGACGAAATAGCCATCCGTAGACCCCGTGTCGCGAGCCAACTCGCAGGCATGATGGGCGGCCACGAGATCAGCCTGCTCCTCGTCGGTAATCCGGCGGGCGGCAAGCCGCGCGCACATGGCCTCGAGTTCGGCCATCACCTCAAACATCTCGCAGATGCGGTGCGGGCTGGCGTCGGCCACCACCGCCCCCCTCCGTGGACGGAGTTCCACCATACCCGACGAACTGAGCTGAATGAGTGTTTCTCGGATTGGCGTTCGGGACACGCCAAACTCCTTCGCCAGGGCCACTTCGTCGAGCCGCATCCCGGGCGGGTAGCGGCCATCAACGATCCGTTCCTCGATCATTTCGCGGACGGCAAGCGAGCGTTTCGGCGGCGTGGCAGGGGTGCGCATGGCGGGAGATCCGGGGATGACTCGGGGCGGGAAAAGCAGTTGAGCCGAAATCATGCCATGCCTCCAGAAGCCCCCAAAAGTGTATACGAAAATCGTGTTTTCGTACACGCTTTGCGGCACGTAACGCGATGAGCTCTGCCGAGACAGTGCTCGCCTCCTCCGAAGTTCATAGCCAGCAATCCCGTCACTACCCCCCTTTTTTCCGCAGTGGATCCGTTCGCCAATCACGGGCGACGCGCTGTCCAATGGCACTCCTTCGACCAGTGGTTGGGGGGTGGTGACTCTTCTGAACTCGGCAACCGTGGATCTGGCCACCATGGCGAATTCGGCTTTCACCTGGAGGTTCACCACAAGCCCCCGCACCGCTGCCAGCATCACGCAGATCTCCGGCTCGGCGATCGTGTACGTCAACACGGCCAGCAGCTTGGGCAGCGGCACGGGGAGCCTCGCTGGTGCTATCACCTTCGCCGCGGGGTCGCGGTTCCTCTTCAATGCGGCTGGGCCACTGACGGTCCCTGGAAGCGTGTCGTTTGCCGACGCATCGAGCTTTGGCATCGAAGGCCAGAACCGCGGCGACTGTGCTGGGTAGGCGGTCCGATCATGCCGTCGCGGGATAACGCTCGCCGATTGGCAGCCGCCGATGCGCGGAGTACATTCCTGCGATCCTTGCAGGATTCGCGCATGCCCCCCGAGTATACGGACGACGACACACGGGAACTCGGGCGGCGGCCAACAGCGGAAGCCGCTCCGCGGAGACGCGGCCCGCGGCAGCCTCTGCTGCTCGATGAGCACTCGTCCGATTCGCCAGGAGTTCACAGGCTCCACACGGCTGCAATGATGGCCGACGTGCTCGCCGTGCCACCGGCCGCGATCCGTCACTGGTCTCGCGGCGGCCTGCTCGTGCCCGCACACGTCGCCGGCTCGGTCGAGTGGTTTGACTTTCCGCAGCTGGTCGTGGGCCGCCATCTCGCCCGCCTGCTCGCAGGCGGGCTCTCGCTCCGCGAGATCGACGCCAAACTCGGCGGCCTGGCGCCCGGCGGAGCACGGGCTGCCGCGGAGGCTGCAGCGCGGGTGCGGCTTGACGGCCGGCGGCTGAACCTCGACGAAGGGGGCCGCCTGCTCGCTCCTGGCCGCCAACTCCAACTCGGCTTCTACACGTCGTCGTTCGCCGACACTGCGGACGAGGTGGAAGAGCCGGCGATCGTCGGCATTCGGCCAACGCCACCGACCGAGACGCAGGCTCCGGCCACGATGTCGCCCGACCTCCCTGCCCCGGGAACTGATGCCGCGGAGATCCTCGACCTTGCCGACGACCTCGAGGCGGCCGGCGAGTTTGTCGAGGCGGCGGAGGCCCTCAGGGCGGTGCTCCAGGCGCAGGGTCCGTCGGCCCGCGTGGTCTTCATGCTGGCCGAACTGCTCTACCGCTCGGGCGACCTGACGGCAGCGCGGGAGCGGTATTACGCGGTGATCGAGATCGATCCCGATCACCTCCAGGCCCGCGCAAGCCTCGGCTGCGTGCTCGCGGAACTCGGCGAGCACGACCTTGCGGTCGCGGCGCTCGAGGGCGTGCTCCGCCAGGAGCCTGACTACGCCGACGCCCACTGGCACATTGCGGGCGTGCTCCGTGAGATGGGGCTTGCGAACGACGCCGACTACCATCTCGGCCAGTTTCTCGCACTGGCCCCGGAGAGCCCGTGGGCCACCCTGGCCCGCGCCCGGCTCGACGAGCAGCGCTGAAGGACACAGGTTGAAAACCTGTGCTACCAAAGGGCAGTGGGATACCTGAACGTAGCCGCAGGTTGGCAACCTGCGGTGTGAACAGGCACAGGTTGGCAACCTGTGCTACGTGATGACGGAGCGTTGCCTCAACGTAGCCGCAGGCTGGCAACCTGTGCTACGGGCGGCAGCGAGGGGCTGCCCGTGCCCGGGAGCCGGCGTTGCTGACAAGCGAAGGCATGGATGCCGGAGCGCAGTCAGCATCGAGCGAGCGCAGGGCAGGATGCCCGCAGCGAGCGTCCGGCGACGGGCATGGGCAGCCCTGAGCCCGATGCGAAGCCGAAAGACGCACAGGTTGAAAACCTGTGCTACGTGGGCGGCACAGTTTGACAACCTGTGCTACGAGGCGCGTCTGTCAGTACGCGCCCCAGGGGCCGCGGACGGCGTTGACGCCAAACTGGACGGTGTCGCTCGGCTGGTTGGGCGTCGGCAGGAACCCGCCGCCACCGCTTCCGGCCACCGCGCCGGGGCCTGGATATGGACGATGGAACTGATGGTAGATCGGTGCCACGCGGCTGCTCGGCACGCCCCACGAGTACTGCGTCATGAACTCGCTCGTCGGCGGCACGACCAACGCGATCGGCCGGCCCTCGGCAGGGTCGTACCAGGCGCTGTGCCAACTCTTGCCCTGCGAGCGGAGGAAGTATCGCTTCTCCCAGGCGTTGTACTTGCAGTCCTCATGCAGACCGCCCGTCTTTCCGTAGCCGCACGGGCCGCCCACTGGTGTGCCGCAGAGGCTGCAATGGCCACAGTGACCGCAGTGCTTGCCGCAATGGCCGTGGTGGCAACGGCCGTGGCCGCAATGACCATGGCCACCCGGGCCGCACTGCCCCGAGGCGCAGCAGGCGCCGGCGCAACCAGGCGCTCGGGCACCATGATCGCCGGCCGTCGCGAGGCCAAGGCCCGCGGTGGCGAGGGCGACGGAGCCCGCGAAGAGCGTCGAGATGAGAACGCGGCGATCCATGATGGAAGGGTCTCCGGGATCAGTACCAGTAGGCGTGCACGTCAGTCCGCATGCCGGTCACGCCCGCGGGGCGGATGTAGCGGCGGCGGTGCTTGTAGAGGAACTCGTGCGGCATGAAGGGTGGATACGTGTTCCAGGTGTGGCCCACGCGGGGCGGCACCGGCCGCGGCGACACGTAGAGTTGCGCCCCCATGCCGGGATAGCCGCCCGCCGCCACCGGCGGCACGTAGAAGTTGTAGAAGACGTCGGGCGTGGGTCCTTCAACGCCCCCGTCGATCGGGATCGCCAGCGCGGAGGTGGCAGCGAACGCCTCAGCGACGAGTAGTGTCGCGAGCATCCAGGGCTGGGTTGAGCGGGCACGCAGCATCGGGGCACCTCGTGGACGGAGCCAGACGTTGCCGGGATCGCCCCGGCACCCGAAACTTCGGCCGGAACGCGTCCTACGCATCACTCCGCCAATGCCTCGGATGCCGGTTCTTCCTGACAGGCACACCTTCTGCATTCTTCGCAACAGCTGTCCTCTTCCGAACGGGTGCCGGCAGCCAAGCCCTACCGTTGGATGAGCCGGGGGTGGATGGAAGTCGAGGCGAGTAGGCAGGGCTGTGCCTTCCGAAGCCGAGGCTTTCACCCACCCCCGGCGTCTCGTCCGTGTCTCCAGTCAAAGTCTCCGCGACCGGCAAAGCCGTCCCCACTTGCCAAGCCTGCCATCCGGGATCACAGTCTGGGAGCCAAAACCTCGGAAAACCCATGGCTAAGACCGCCAAACGACCAGCCGCGAAGAAGGCAGCGAACGCGAAGCCTGAGAAGGCCGCCGCGGTGGTGAAGGAGCCCGCGCCGTCCACCGATGGCGAGGCCGCAGCCCCGTCCAAGCCGACTGCCAAGCGGCGGGCCACCGCCCAGAGCCTGGCCGCCGGCCAGCGCGACATCTCGGTCAGCGAGTTCTTCGCCAAGAACCGCCACCTGCTCGGGTTCGACTCGCCCCGCAAGGCACTGCTCACGAGCGTGAAGGAAGCGGTCGACAACTCGCTCGATGCCTGTGAGGAGGCGGGCATCCTTCCCGAGATCTGGGTGCACATCGAGCAGGTGGGCGAGAGTGGCTCCCGCTACCGGATGGGCGTGCAGGACAACGGCCCTGGCATCGTCAGCAAGCAGATCCCGCTGATCTTCGGCAAGCTGCTCTACGGATCGAAGTTTCACCGCCTGCGGATGAGCCGCGGCCAGCAAGGCATCGGGATCTCAGCCGCCGGCATGTATGGCGTGCTCACCACCGGCAAGCCGGTGAAGATCATCTCCAAGATCGATTCCAAGCACCCCGCCCACTACTCCGAACTACGGATCGACACCAAGACCAACCAGCCGGAGATCTTGAACGGCAAGGGGGACGGCGTCGACATCCCCGCCGGCAAGGGCGGCGCGGAGTTGATGAAGAAGCATTCGATCGAGTGGGTCGCCGAGAATGACAAGGGCGAGCCGGTGAACCACGGCACCCGCGTGACGATCGAGATGGAAGCGAAGTTCCAGCGTGGAAGAGGCAGCGTCGAGGAGTATCTCGAGCAGACGGCGATCTCCAACCCGCACGCCCGAATCCACTTCCAGGGGCCCGACGGGCCGGAGCGGATCCTGGAGCGGTC
>JBAXOU010000011.1:0-32937 GCA_037133115.1 Planctomycetota bacterium
TGCGGTGCATCCCACCCCGGCCTGCTTCGGGTGCAGGTTGCCAACCTGCACCTACGAATGCACAGGTTGAAAACCTGTGCTACTGGAAAACCTGTGCGACTCGCTGGCTCGCGGGTCTGGCGGCCGCTACGCTGCTGGTATGCGTCTGTGCGTCGCCATCGTCCTGCTGCTCACGGCCCTTCCGGCGGCTGCCGGCGACGAACCGCCTGCGACCCCGGGCCGCCCCACGATGCAGCAGTTGCCATCAGCCGCGTCGCTGGAGGCTCCGCCGACGGCCCGCGAACTGGTCGATGCCCGGGCTGAGTTTGAGCGTCGCTATCCGGGCATTCTCGCCCGCGGGCGGACGACCGCAGGGGCCACGGTGATTGCCGATGTGTTGATCGAGGCGGCTGCCTCCGAGGAGGATCGCGACGTCAAGTGGCTGATGCTCGCGGAAGCTCGGCGGATGGCGGTGGTTTCGGGCAACGCCGCATCGCTCGACCGGGCGATCGTGCTAGCGTCGGCTACGTACGACTTCGATGCCGACGAGGAGGAATACCGGTCGCTCAAGGAGATCCCGGTGCGGCTGCTGGCTCCGCAGCGGGCCGCCTCGTTTGCGGAGGTGGCCGAGAAGGTGGCGGGTCGTGCGGAGAGTGACGGCCGCCGCGACCTCGCGATCATGTCACTCAATCTCGCCGTGCGCGGGTGGCAGCGTGCGGGTGCGATCGATGCAGCGCGGAAGGCCGCCATCCGCCACGACGAGTTGATCGTAGGGCCGTGACGGTGCCCACCGTCTCCTCGTAGCCCAGGTTTCCCCGTAGCACAGGTTGGTAACCTGTGCCGACCCGTAGCACAGGTTTTCAACCTGTGCCGAGTCACCGCTGGCCGTGAGGCTCGGGGCGGTTGATTGGGTGATGGGGCGGGTTTTGGCCGCGTCCCACGCCTTACGGCGTTGGGCTTCTACGTTGGGCGCTACGTAGCGTGGGCCCACGCGACCATTTCGGCGATGCCTTCTCGCGTCGTCTGCGGGTGGCGGAAGCCCGCTGCGAGGATGCCGATTCCACGGCTGCTCAGAAAGGTCAGCAGGCCCTGTCCTACGAATCCCCTCGCTCAGGCGACGAGCAGGTGCGTGCGGCGCTTGCGGTCGCGTTACTGGTAGTAGTGCGAGTAGTTCATGTACGTCGCACGGTGACCGGTGGCACGGATCGACTCGTCGATCTGCCGTCCGCTGGTGTCGCGGCCGATCTGCTGTACCTGGTTTTGCAGTTTCGACATTTGGCGGCGCTGCGTCTGTTGCTCGACCTGCTGCTGCTGTTGCTGGACCTGCGGTTGCACCATCGTCTGGTAGATATTCTGGTTTTGCATCGGGTTGTAGCCCTGTTGCTGGAGTTGCATGTAGGGGCTGACCGTCGGCCTTCGGTAGGTGCTATTTGAGAAGGGAAGTTCGGCACTACCTCCGCCACCGCCCGTTCGGCCAGCGGAGAAGGTCGACCGAGCGGGTTGGGCCTGAGCCGCCGCGCCCCCCAAGGTCAGAATCGCGAACGATCCCAGGGCGATAACGCATGTCGAAGTCGTAAAGCGGATGGGAAACGTGCTCATGACTAGCTTGCCTTGCATTGTTTTCGACACCGAAGTTCTCAGATGGATTCTACCAGTTCGTGCTCAGTTGCCGCTCGTCTTGGGCATCGCCGCCTCATACTGCCCGATCACCTGATCCATGAGGCCCTTGATCGCAGCCTTCATGACCGGCTTGTCGTGGATCCAAGTGGCCACATCTTCGCCGTAGGCGAGGTAGCCGTCACGCAGCCATACCGGGGCTTCTGTCAGCAGCCAGGCCCGGAAGAGCAGCCATTGCGGGTTGTGGGCACCGTAGACTTCGCGAGCCACCCAGCAAGCACCGAAGTTAGGATTGAAGCCGAACGGGAACCGGTTGATCTGCTGCACGAGGCTCGTGCCGAGCAGAGTGAATCCGAAGATCCGCTCGAAGGGGGCTGTGATCTTGCCAATAATCGAATCGAAGGCGATCCACTGGTCCTGGGCGATGAACACGCGGTCGCCCGGGAGCAGCTGGTAGTTGGTGGCGGTCGAGCCACCCTTCATGATTGCATCGATATCGACCGGGAGCACCTGGTCGCAGCCCACGCCCGACGGAGCCGGCCGCGCAATCCAGATGTCCTTGCTGGAAAGCCGGGAGAGGCCGCTGATCTGGGAGATCGCATCGAGCACGGTCTCGTTGCCCGTCACCGGGAATCTCGCGATGTTGTCGCCGAAGCCCGCCCCTTCCGTCACCACGTAGTAGACCTTGGAGTTGTAGGCAAACACGTCGATGCTCACGAGCGGTGCGTCGAGGAACTGGCCGAGATGCTTCTCGATTGCAACCTTCGCTTCGTCGAGCGTCAGGCCGGTCACAAACACGCTGCCATAGGTTCCTAGATTGATCGTGCCATCGGGGCCCACGAGGTGCTCGCCGGCGATCTGCTGCTGGCCGGCGGCCTGAGCGAGGGTGAGCGACACCTGCGGTTCCTTGAGCACCCGCTTGAGGTGCTTGAAGACGGCGTCTTGCGCCTCTTCGAGCGAGGCATTGCCCACCATCACCTTGCCGTAGGAGGGGCCGAGGTCGAGCATGCCGCCCGGTTCCACAACGTAGAGCCCGTTGATCGGCTGCTCGAGGAGCGTCCCCTCCACGATCACCTGCAGGGTGTCGAACGACTGAATCTTGAACGGCGGCTTCGGCACTACGCGGAGGGCGTCGATCAGGAGGATGTCTGGCGGCTCGATCACGTAGGCCGGAAGCGTCACCTTGGCGAGTTCCTTCGCCGGCATCCGGCCTGGTTCGGGCGGGCACTGGGCGTCGAGCATCACCTGCTGGGTCGTATTCCGTTGCGGGCGGCCGTATATGTTGCAGCCGGTCAGTTGGAGGAGCATCGCGGCCACGGCCAGCGACCGGGCGACTGGGCCGGTCACAAACCGCCTGTCCCGACGGACTGGCAGTTGCAGTAGGGCGGTCTTCCCACAGGATTCATGATTCTTGATCCGGGCCATGGCACACTCCTTACGACCGGTACGGTCACTCCGGTCGGTTTTATCGGCACAGTCCCCCGTCAAACTTTGCCCTTCCTTCCGCCAGGGTAAGAAATCCCGGCCCCCGGTTTCTCGGGGAAACGCTCCAGTCGCGGGAAATATGCCTCGGCGGGAGTTAGACTTTTGCGGTGGATCGTTTGAAATTCCTGGTCTGTGCCGCGTCCTGCGGCACCGACGGGAACGGAGTTCGCGCGTTGCCCGTCATGCCCATCTTGCCCAAGCAGCGAGACCTGTTTCCGGCCGACCTCTTTGAAGGTGATCCGGAGGGTTTACTGGAGTCAGGTTCCGCCGCGTGGGTCGCCTTCTACACGCTGGCTCGACGTGAGAAGGACCTCGCGAGGCGATTGGAGGCTCTTAAGATCCCGTTCTACGCGCCGCTCGTCAGTCGCAGACTTTCCTCAGCGGGTGGCCGCGCTCGCACCTCCTGGGTGCCACTCTTCCCAGGCTACGTGTTTTCACTCGTGGATGACGAGCAGCGGCGGACGGCGCTCGCCACCAATACGATCTCTCGCTGGCTTTCCGTTCCCGACCAGCGAATGCTTGAGGGCGACCTCAGGGGCATCAAGCGGCTCATCGACAGCGAGATGCCACTCACGCCGGAGGCGCGGCTCGAACAGGGACAGCCTGTCCGGGTGCGAAGCGGGCCCCTGCGGGGCATGGAGGGCACCGTGGTTAGCCGGAAGGGTGAGCAGCGGCTTGTGGTCGCCGTGCGATTTCTGAATCAGGGTGCCTCGATCGAAATGGAAGACGTTGATCTGGAGCGGCTGTGATGCCGGGCATGAACGCCACATGAATATTCCAAATCCGAAGTCGCCGATTACGTTCCGCCGCATCAATCGGCGGGTGATGCGACTTGCCGTTGTGCACGCCCTGCTGTTCGTCGCGGCCTACTTCCTGGCGTGGTTCACGAGAAACGATTTTACGATTCAGGAATCGTGGTTAAGGGTCTACCTGTCCACCGTTGTGGGTGTTGCGGTTGCCAAGGTGGTGATCTTTTACCTCGCGGGCCTCTGTCACGTCTCGTGGGGCCGCGTGGCCTTTGGAGACCTTACGAGCCTCGTGTGGGCGTCCACGCTTTCGATGCTCGTCTTCGCTGCCGTGGACAGCCTGGTGCTCTCGACCGGCTGGACAGGCATTCCGCGGGTTCGCCGCAGCGTGATCCTGCTCGACTGGGGCACCACGATCATGCTGGTGGGAGGCATGCGAATGCTCTGGCGAAGCATTCGCGAGGAACTCAAGCCGCTCTGGTCGAGTCAGGATGTCACCACCGCGATCATCGTGGGCGCCAACGCGTCCGGCGAAATGATTGCCCGCAGTCTCTCGTCCGGCTCCAGCAACCCTTACATGATCGCGGGGTTTCTCGACGACGATCCCGAACTGAAGCATTCACGAGTCGCGGGGCACGAGGTGCTGGGAAGCATCGACTCCGTCGCAAAAGAGGTCGCCGGGCATCGTGTCGACGAGGTCGTCGTACAGTCCGGGTTGCTCACCGGCAAACGGTTTCGGAAACTGATCGACGACTGTCACGATGCGGGAGCAAACGTCAAGGTGCTGCCGGGCATCGACGAACTCATGAGTGGTCAGAGCGATCTGTCGCACGTCCGGCTCCGCTCGGTGGAGATCAAAGACCTTCTCCGTCGCGAACCGGTTCAGCTCGACGACACCGCGATCCGTGTTCTCGTCGAGGGTCGCACGGTGATGATCACCGGTGCGGGCGGGTCGATTGGGTCAGAGATCTGCCGCCAGGTGCTGCGGTTCAATCCGAAGAAACTGCTTCTGGTCGAGCGAGCCGAAAACTCGCTCTTCTTGATCGAGCAGGAACTCGCCCGCATGGAGCCCAGGCCGGCCTTTGAGCCGCTGATCGCCGATGTCACCGACGAGGCTCGGCTTGAGCAGATCATGGTTGCCCATCAGCCGGAGGTGATCTTTCACGCCGCGGCCCACAAGCACGTGCCGATGATGGAGTGGAATCCTGCTGAGGCGATCAAAAACAACGTGTTCGGTACGCGGCTGCTGGCGACGATGGCTGATCGGCACGGCGTCCGCGAGTTCGTGGCCATCTCCACCGACAAAGCGGTGAATCCCACGAGTGTCATGGGCTGCTCGAAGCTCCTTGCCGAGCGGTTCGTGCAGGCCCTGTCAGCGACGTCGCGGACGAAGTTCATCGTGGTCCGGTTTGGCAACGTGCTGGCAAGCAACGGCAGCGTGGTGCCGATCTTCCAGGAGCAGATCCGCCGCGGCGGTCCGATCACCGTCACCCACCCGGGCATCGAGCGGTATTTCATGACGATCCCTGAGGCATCGCAACTTGTGCTGCAGGCGGCCACGCAGGGGGAGGGAGGCGAGATCTTTGTGCTCGACATGGGCGAGAGCGTGAAGATCGTGGACCTGGCCCGCGACCTGATCGCTCTTTCGGGCCTCGAGCCAGACGACATCGAGATCATCTACACCGGCCTGCGGCCGGGCGAGAAGCTCTTTGAGGAGCTCTACTTCGACGACGAGCGGCGCGTCGCCACCCGCCACCCAAAAGTGTTCTGTGCGATGCACCGGCCTGCTGAAATCGCGGCCGTCGAGTCTGTTTTCGAGGACCTCGCCGAGGTGCTTGAGGAAAAGCCGGAGGTGGTCCGGGCACGGCTCCGCGACCTCGTTCCAGAGTATGCTGACGGTACGGAGGGGCAGCCGATCGCCACCGTGCGCCGCACCCACGCTAAGTAGTCTGTTGTGAGCCCGCCGATGAAACGCGACGTTTTTCAGATGATTCCCGAAGTTCATGCCAGCGGCGATCCTTCGAAGCAGGGGATCCGCGTGCCGTTCGTCCGTCCGGCGCTCCCGGCCGCGGAGTCGCTGCAGCCGGCGTTCGATGACATCATCCGTAGCGGTCGGCTCACGAAGGGGCCGTATTGCGAGCGGCTCGAGCAGGCAGTCGCGAAGCGGCTCGGGGTGCGGCACGCCGTAGCGGTCAGCAGTTGCACCGTTGGTTTGATGCTCGTGTACCGGGCGCTCGATCTCGCTGCAGGGAGTTGTCGGAGTCGGCGGTCGTTGCTCGATCCGTGTGCTGTCGCCTCGATGGAGCCGCTCTCGCGGTTTGGCGTGGCCCGCACCGGCACCCGCACTGAGCCGCTCGGCGAGGTGGTGATGCCGAGTTTCACATTCCTGGCCGCGGCGGCTGCGATTGTCTGGAACAACCTCCGCCCCGTGTTCGTCGAGGTCGATCCCCGCACAACCAACGTCACGCCTCAGGCGATTCGGTCTGCGATCACCCCACGGACGGTTGCCATCGCCGCATGCCATAACTTTGGAAATCCCTGCGACATTCCCGCTCTCGAGGCAGTGGCCAACGAGCACGGCCTTCCGCTGGTGATCGACGCGGCCCACGGGTTCGGGGCGAGCGTCCACGGCCGGCCGGTCGGGGCCGGGGCCACGGCTCAGGTGTTCAGCCTTTCCCCCACAAAGCTGCTCGTCGCGGGCGAAGGGGGCATCGTGGCCACCAACTGCGACTGCCTCGCCCACTTCATTCGGCTGGGCCGCGAGTATGGCAATGACGGCTCGTACGACGCACTTTTTCCGGGCGTGAATGGCCGGATGCCGGAGTTGAGCGCGGCCACGGCGCTGTCGTCGCTGGAGATTCTCGATCAAGTCTCCGACCGGCGCAACGAACTGGCGGCCCTCTACCGCAAGGAACTCTGCGAACTTCCGGGCATCGGGTTCGTGGAGACGATGCCGGGAGCGAGATCAAGCCACAAGGATTTTTCGATCACGATCGATCCCACGAGGTTTGGGATGACCCGCGATGCCCTTCGTCGGGCCCTCGCGGCCAAGGGGATCGAGACGCGTGCTTACTACGATCCGCCATGTCACCGGCAGACCGCCTACGAACACTTCCACGACCGGATGCGGCCGCTTCCCGTCACCGACACGCTGTCGGCCCGCAGCCTATCGCTGCCGATTGGCGCCCAGGTAGACGAACGCATCGTCTGCGAGGTGTGTGACGTGATCGCAGACGCGAAGCAGGTGGCGTGACGGCCTGGTTTCCGTTCGCCTGTTGGGCGGCCTGGTTTCTTGTGGCTGCCGCAGTCGCGTCGGTCGCGACCGAGTGGCTCGTCGGTTGGGCGAGCGCTCGAGGCGTCATGGATCGTCCCAACGAGCGGTCGAGCCACACGCGGGCCACGCCCCGCGGCGGCGGGATTGCGATCGTCGCGATCGCCGCCTGGGCGGTGATCCTCGCCACCGTGCTCTGGCCGGAGGCGCGGTTTCGATTGGCAGGGTTTCTCGTCCCGGCGCTCGCGATCGCAGCGGTCAGCTGGCTCGACGATCTGAAGCCCCTCCGCAACCGAGTGCGGTTCGGCGTGCACCTGGCCGCTGCAGCGGCTGCAACCGCCGTGCTCGGGCCGGTTCGAAGTGCCGACCTCGGCAGCCTCGGCACGTTTGATCTTGGCGGTGCCGCCTGGCCGCTCACGCTCCTCTGGATTGTGGGTATGACGAACGCCTTCAACTTCATGGACGGTATCGACGGCATCGCCGGCATCACGGGGGCAGTGGCCGGCGTGGCAGTTGCTGCCGCGGCCGGATGCCTGGGTGTGGAACCAGTTGCGGCGGTGGGATTGGCGTTTGCCGGAGCATCGATTGGATTCCTGACGTGCAACTGGCCCCCGGCCCGAATCTTTATGGGCGATGTGGGGAGTGCTTTCTGCGGTTTCGTGATCGCCGTTCTGCCCTTGCTTGGCGCAGCCGCTGTTACATCGATGCTTACAATGATCACCGCCGTCGCCATGTGGCCATTCATCTTTGACACGGCGTTCACGCTCTGTCGCCGGACGGCGAAGCGGGAAAACATCTTCAAGGCCCACCGTAGCCACCTCTACCAACGTTTGGTAATCGCGGGCTGGTCGCATCGTGCCGTGTCGAGTCTCTACGGCGGCCTCTCAGCCGTGGCTGCAGCCGTGGCGCTCGCGCCGCTTTGTGACGCCGCCCTCGCCCGCACCGCCACCACGCTCGCTGCCGCCACGATCGCCGTCGGCATCGCCCTCCTTCTTGCCCTCGTCCATGTGTCCGAAAAAGCCGAGGGCCGTAAGGCCCCGGGCGCGTCTGTATAAACCCTGCGTCATCCCAATCGATACCACTCCTTTTTCGCCGCCCGCCGCCCCCACGACCCTCTACGCCCGCGTCGTCAAGCGTTTGCTCGACCTGTTCGCCTCCGCGTTCCTCCTTGTCCTGCTTCTCCCCCTCATGGCCCTGGTTGCGATCGCCGTTCGCCTCGTCCTCGGCCCGCCCGTCCTTTTTCACGACGACCGCGCCGGTCTTGGGGGGCGTCTAATTCGTGTCGCCAAGTTTCGCTCGATGTCGCAGGTCACGGACGCCTCCGGAGCCCTGCTGCCGGATGCTGAGCGACTAGGCTGGTTTGGTCGATTCCTGCGTCGCACGAGCCTGGATGAACTCCCACAACTATTCAGCGTGGTGGCCGGCGACATGAGCCTGGTCGGCCCGCGGCCCTTGCCGATGCGCTACGTGCCCCACTACAGCGCCCGCCAGGCGGGCCGACTACTCGTTCGGCCTGGAATCACCGGCTGGGCTCAGATCCACGGCCGTAATGCCGTGAACTGGCCGGAGCGACTGGAATACGACGCCCGGTACGTCGATATGCTCGGCCGGCCTTCGGCCTGTCTGACCGATCTCTGGATTGTCGCCTCGACGGCGTTTCAAATAGTGTCTCAGGCATTCACGGGCCGCGGTATCGCCGCCCCTGGATCCGCGACGATGCAGGAGTTTACCCCATGACCGCATCCGTGCCCGACGCAATCGCGTCCGCAATCCGCACCGTCCTTCACGACACCGGCCGGTCGGCCAGGGAGGTGGAACCATCGATGCTGCTCGCCACCGACCTCGGCCTCGACTCCCTCGACCTTGCCCAAACGATCGTGCTGCTCGAACGGTCGCTGGGCGTCGATCCATTTCGGGCTCCGAGCGGCTCACGCCCGGCGATCCGCACCGTGGGCGATTTGATCTCCATTTACACGGAAGCCCTCGCGCCCACCTCCAACAAGTCCTGAGGAAGCCCAACGGCGTAAGCCGCGGGGCCTGCCAGAGTCACCATCACACGCCTGCTCAAGATGACGACACTCGACCTTTCCCGCGTCCACGCTGAAGCAACCGCTCCGCACCGGCTTGCGGTGGCGGTCCGCGAACTCGCAAGGCGGTCGCCGGATGAAACCGCGATCGTCGCCGCGGCGGGAGGTCCCGATCGTCGCCGGATCAACTACGCATCCCTGGCTGCAATGGTGGGCCGTTTCGAGGAGGCGGTGACTGCTGCCAGCCCGGTCGGAGTCGTCGTGCGGGCGAGGAAGGTGGAATCGCTCGTGGCGATCGCGGCAGCCTGCGGTGCCACAGGCGTGCCGGTCGCCTTGCTGGCCGACGATGCCCGCGATCTGGCGGGGGAACTCCGGGACTGGGCCGTGGTGGACGATTCGCTTGCCATTCCGTCATCGGGCCAGTCGAGGCCGAGCGGCTACGAGGAGGGGCCGCCGCACGTGGTGGTGGCCACGTCGGGCACGAGCGGGCCGCCAAAACTTGTGCAGAGGACGTGGGATGCCGTCCTCGCGGCCGCCCGGCTCGCCGAGCAATGGCACGGCCTTGGCTGGCTTTTGGTGTACGACGCCACACGATGGGCCGGCATCCAGGTCTGGGCGCAGTCGCTGCTCACGGGTGGGAGGCTGGTGGTGCCGGCGCTACGAGATCCCGACACGGTTGCCCGGGCGATCGTCGATGAGCAGGCAGCCATCCTTCCCGCCACGCCAACGCTCCTTCGGCGGCTGCTCACATCGGCCGACCGAAGTCTGCTGACGCAGGCGAAGCTCGCCCGGATCACGCTTGGCGGCGAGGCGGCCGATGGCCCGCTGCTGGAGCAGGCCAAGGAGGCTTTTCCCGGCGCCCGGATCAGCCACGTGTATGCGACCACGGAACTGGGCGAGGTGTTTCGGGTGACCGACGGTCGGCCCGGGTTTCCAGCGGCGTGGCTGGGCCGAGAGATGCCTGGCGGCATCCGGCTTTCAACGCGGCGCGACGGCGAGTTGCTCGTGCAGTTGTCTCGCGACTCCACCGACGTGGCCACGGGCGACCTCGTGGAACTTCGTGGCGACCGCTACGAGTTCAGCGGACGGCGGAGCGACGTAATCGTGGTGGGCGGAGCGAAGGTTTTGCCAAGGCGGGTCGAAGACCTGCTACGGAGCGTTGCGGGTGTCGCCGAGGCTCGGGTCTACGGACAGCCAAGTGCGATCACCGGCGAACTGGTTGCGGCGGAGATTGTGCTTGTTGATCCGTTGCCGGAGGGGCAGACCCCTGAAAGTATTCGCGCCGCCGCCCTCGCCGCGTGTCGTGGAACCCTCGATCCTCACGGCGTGCCCCGAATCCTCGACATCGTCTCCCGGATCAAAACCACCTCGGCCGGCAAAACATCCCGCCGTCCCGTCGCCACCACCACCCCGTAGCACAGGTTTCCAACCTGCGCACCCCTTTCGCCGACCATCTCATCCTTGTCCTCATCTCCCGTCTCACTCATCTCCGGCGGTTCGCGTGGCCTCGGCTTCGCCATTGTCGAATCGCTGCTGGCCCGTGGCGATCGCGTGGCTACGTTCTCCCGCTCTGGCTCGCCTGCCCTGTCGGCGCTTGCCGCCACCCATCCCGATCAACTTCACACCGAGCAGATAGACGCCAGCGACTCCGCTGCGATCCAAGCCTTCGTGAAACGCACCGCTACCCGCTTCGGCCGTGTCGATCACTGTATCGCGAATGCGGCCATCGCCCACGAGAGCGTGCTGGCGACCACGCGAGACGATCAAATTGATTCCATGCTCGCGGTGAACGTAAAGGGATCCATCGTCCTCGTTCGCGAGTGCGTTCGGCAGATGCTCGTCACTTCCTCAGGCGATCGTTCGGTGACCCTCATCTCCTCCGTGGTCGCAGAACGCGGATCTCCCGGCCTCTCGGTCTATGCCGCCACCAAGGCAGCGCTGGAGGGCTTCAGCACCAACCTCGCCCGTGAACTGGGTCCACGAGGGATCCGGGTCAACGCGGTGGCGCCGGGGTTTCTGGAAACCGATCTCTCAGCCCCGTTGTCGCCCGAGAACCGTGCTCGGATCGCCCGTCGCACGGCGCTCGGCCGGCTCGGGTCGGCCACCGACGTCATCGGATTGATCGCCTTCCTCGCGAGTCCGGCGGCGAGGTTCCTCACCGGCCAGGTGGCGGCGGTGGATGGCGGGGCCTGACGGACGGTATGACCGTCACGAACGCGAGTGCCGCCGGGCGTCGTTTTCCGGAAGTGAGCAGGTTTTTTGTGGTATTCTTGAGCATTAGACAGGTTTCTCCGCTCCGCGATTGCCGGCCACCGACGGGAACGGAGTGCAAAAGCAACGAACCCCCCAAATGATGGGATCCTCAAGGTGCCGGCCCGGGTTCGATCCCCCCGGCGACTGTCGGCGGATTTTGATCGTCGGTGCCGGCGGATTTGGTCGCGAGGTGCTTGCCTGGGCGCGCGACGCGTGGCCCGACCACGCCGATCGGATCGCGGGTTTTCTCTCGGATGACCTTCGATGCCTCGACAACTACTCGACGGGAGTCGCCGTCGTCGGACCGGTGGCGGGCTATGCCAAGCAACCCGGCGACTATCTCGTGTTCGGCATCGGGGTGCCATACGTGAGGCGTCGCGTTGCCGAAGCTCTGATGGAACTTAACGCATCGTTTTTGACACTTGCGCACCCGACAGCTGTGATCGCCGCGTCTGCTTCGATCGGAGAAGGGTCAGTCGTCTGCCCTTATGCGATTCTGAGCGATTCCGCTCGCCTGGGAAGGTTCGCCCTGGTGAACTACCACTCATCTCTCGGCCACGACGCCGTTGCAGGCGACTTTAGCGTGCTGTCGCCCTACGCGACCCTGGGAGGGAATGCGGCGATCGCCGAAGATGTGTTCCTGGGCTTGCATGCGTCGGTTGGGCCCGGCAAGTCGATCGGCGCCCGATCGAAGATCAGCGCGAACTCGGCGGCCCTGAGTCAAGCACCGCCCGACTCCCTCATCTTTGGCGTGCCAGGTCGCATTGCACTGCGGCTCGAAACCACGTGATGTGCCAAATCATGACCGGGGGCACGGTTATCACCCGAGGGCTGAGAGTTCGTTGGCCCACGATGGGCCTGGCCATTTGGGCGGTGGTGGTTCACGGATTCGTTTTAGCCGCCGCGACGGCCGCCGAAACGGACGGCACGACCAGTCGGCCTGCGCCGCTGTTTACGCCGGATCTCAACCGCGAAGCGGACTACCTCAGCCAACCGCCGGATCAGGCTTGTCCTATCCCGGAACTGCCGGTGAACCGTTCGACGTATTACAAATGGCTCGAGTTTTCACGTCACTTTCGCTACGCCGACAACCCTGCCACCCACGGGCAGTATGGCCCGCGGCATTTCCTGCCGGTCCTTGCCTACTACGTCGAGAGCGGTGACCGTCAGGCCGGGCTGGCGTGCATCGCGATGCTGAAGGCGTTTCATGAGTGGGTGCGTCAGGAAGTGGCAGCGAAGGGTTGGCACGCGCTGTTCTGCCAGGAGATGGGCTACATCGGCCTCTACCGCGAACACCTTGCCCGCGGACGGCTGCTGTCGCGAGACGACGTCTGGTTCAGGGAACTGGTCCTCGACTTCGCCCGAGGGCTCCATCCTTGGGGCTCGCCACAGACCTACTGGCGGGGGCCGATGCATCGCGCGCAAGGGGAGGGCGTGGTTCGGGGGCTCGCAGCGCGGTGGTATCCGGATGCCCCCGAGGCGGATGAGTGGCGCAGCTACTCGGACCTCGTGTACGAAGACTGGTGGCGCTTCCGCGACTTTGCCGCCAACGACACCAACTACCTTTTTGCCACCCTTCAGCCGCTATTCCTGAGGGCCACGCTGCTCAACGACGACGAGTTTTTCGCGGACCCGAAAATGGCGCCCGTCTGGGACAGGCTGATGGAGGAAGTGTCTCCCGACGGCAGTGTGCCGCCATACGGGGCGAACCTCGGCTGGAACGACACTGCCGGCATGAGGATCGCGATGCTCGAGATGCTGGCGAGCCGCACGGGTGATGGCCGCTACCGTTACGTGGCCCACCGTCTGATGAATTATCTCGTCTATCAGAGACTCCGGTATCGTGAGCACCACATGCTTCTCGGACCCCAGACCACGGAACCGCTGGCGCTGGCCTTTCTGTTTACCGACGATTCGATCGCGCCGGTCGCGCCCGACCCGGGATCGACGATCCTCTACCGCAAGGAGACGGTTCGTCTGCCGGGGTACGGCACTGGGCCGCAAGACAAGGCCCTCGCGAAAGAGATCATCGGCCCGGTTGACCAACGGGAAGATCGTGGCTTCATCGACTGCGGCCTGCTGCTCAAAGACACGCCGAAGCCCTCCAAGCTGGTCTTACGGAGCGGCTGGAAGCCCGGCGACTTCTATGTGCTCGTGGACTTGTTTCCTCGGCACGATCCGCTCAATCCACTGGGCATCCTCGGCATGACACGCTGGGGTGCGGCCCTCACGTGTGCCATCTCCGCCAAGGGCTTTGCCGACGAGAACCGGGTCATCATCAAGCCGCATCCTACCGCCCGGAATCTGCCGTCGCCATCCGCGGAGCCCGAGACACTGATCCTCGATTTCGCCGATTCGGAAATCGCCACGTATGCCTCGGCATCAGTGGACCGCTACGAATCCCTGCCGATCACGTGCGCCCGGCATTTCGTGTTCGTCAAGAACGAGTTTCTCTTCTTCCGTGACGACGTTCAGGCATCGGCACCTTTCGAGGGCAGCGTGGCCTCGGTCTTCAACACGCAGAACATCGGTCCTCGCGTGTCGGCTGAGGCGGCGCTGACCTACATGAGTCAGCCGGCGGCGCTCGACATCGGCCTACTGAATCCTGCAGTTGACCTGCTTGTCTACCAGTGTCCGCAGGATGGCGCGAGGATGGCGTCGGCCGACCGTACGGCGACGGACCCCCGCACGCAGTTCGTCCGCGGGCAGGTGCGGTACGAATGGAACGGATCGTTGGCGCCAGACCGCCAGCGGCATTTCACGACCCTCCTGCGGCCCCAGCCGCCCGCGGCGGCCACCACGGCAGTGAGCAGCGATGCCCAAGCGAGCGGCGCTGACGTCGGCCCGCAACTCGACACGCGGTTCATCAGCGTGGTGCTCGACGACGATCGAGCAACGGTGCTGCGCATCGACGGGGATGACGGCCGGCAGCAGTGGGTCGTGGTCAATCCCACCGGCGGCGCCGTGACGGCGGGTGATCTCAAGACCGATGCGCGGGCGGCCTACATCGAGACGCGGCGCGAGGCAGTGACGACGGCATGGCGGCACAAGGGCAAGACCTTGAGACTGAGAGACCGCGAGGTGCGGACTGTTGGGTCCGCAGGACTATAGGCTTCGCATCGCGGGATTCTTGACGGCAATGGCTCTGGTACGAAACACCCCAACTCGCATCTCATCCTCTCCAGTGGCATCCAGCACGTGATTCGCATAGAGCACATCATCGACCACTCGATTCTGACGAGCGCCATTCCTGCCGCGGGAGCGGTCGTCCTTGACTGCGGCGCAAATCAAGGCGATTTCGCGAAGTGGGCCTCCGACCGTTTCGGGGCCACCGTCTACTCGTTCGAGGCTGATCCGGTGCTTGCGAAACGGCTGCCGGCGTGTCGCGGGGTGCATTGGTTCAATGTTGCGATCGCCGGAGAGGATGGCCGGATGACTCTTCGGCGAGCCAACGATCGCTGCACGAGCGGCGTGTTCAATACCCAAGCCGAGTCAGCCGACACCTTTCAGGTGGCGTGCCGTTCGCTGGATTCGTTCTGCGCGGAACACGGTATCAGGCACGTGGATCTCCTGAAGCTCGACATCGAGGGGGCGGAACTCGACGTGCTCGAATCCGCCTGCCCCGAGTTTCTCGCGAGCGTTGACCAGATCACGTGCGAGTTTCACGACTTCCTCGATGCGGCCCACGTACCCCGCATCGAAGCTGTCATCCGACGGATGAAGCGGCTGGGCTTTGTCGTCATCCGGATGTCGTACTGGACGTACGGCGACATGATCATGGTCAACCAGAGGTCGATTTCGCTCGGTCCGTGGGATCGCCTTCGGATCGGGATGCACAAGTACTCGGCGGGAGTCGCCCGTTTGGTCGCGCCGTCGCTTGCGCCGAGAACGATGATCGTGCACCAGATACCGGTATGCACAGGGTATCCGTCATGACCCGCTCGACGATCGCAGGCAGGCTGACCCGCAACCTGTCCGCCTCCCTCCTGGCCAAGGCATCGGTATCGATCTACCGAGTCGCGATCATCCCGCTGCTGATCTGGTTTCTTGGGGCGGAGAGGTACGGCGAGTGGCTGCTTCTCTCGGCGTTGCCATCCTGGCTCTCGCTGTCGAGTTTCAGCCTCGGCAGCGTGGCGGCCAACGCCATGACGCTGCACGCAGCCAAGGGAGACCATCGCGAGGCGCGGAGCGTCTATTCGACGACGATGGTGGCCTTGGCCGTTTTTGCCGCCGTCGGAGTGGCGATCGCGGCCGCGCTGCTGTGGCTCGTTCAGGCGGGGATCATGACGTTGCCTGGGCGGTCGGTCGCCGTGCCTGGCTCGACGCTGATGGCGATCGGCCTGCTCTGCGGATCGGTGTTCGTGAGTTTCTTTGCGGAGCCCCTCGCCGCCCGGCTGCGTGCGGCCGGCAAGGCAGACGTCGGCATCGCACTCGGCGGCACGATGCCCTGGATCGAGGCGGCGTGTTGCGTTTTTGCGCTGATCGTGCGTGCCGACTTCGTCAGCCTGGCGTCGGCGACGCTCGTGTCGCGATGCCTCTACGTGGCGGTCAACTGGTGGATCAGCCGGCGGGCTCATGACGAGCTCTACTTCTCGTGGCCCGACGTGCGGGCGTCGCTGATTGCGCCCCTGCTCTCGAAGGGGCTCGCCTACCAGGCGCTGCCGCTCGGCCATGCCCTTTCCAATCAGGCGATGCTCATGGTCGTGGGCGCGGCGATCGGGCCGATGGCCGTGGCCGTCTTCGGAACCGCCCGCACGATGATTCGGCTCGGAACCCAGGCGATGGAACTGATCAACTTCGCGGTCTGGCCGGAAATGAGCCTGCTCCTGGGATCGGGCGATTATCTTCAGGCGGCTACCATTCATCGTACCGCGGCCGCCTTCACGATCGGCACCGGGATCGCCACGGCGATCGGCGCGACGCTGACAGGGCCCTGGGTGTTCGGTATCTGGACGCTCCATGAACTCTCGGTTACGCACGGCCTGATGGCGATCTTCGGCCTCTCCATGCTCCTGCAGTCGCTCTGGCACGCCAGCCTGATCGTCCAGCTGGCGGCAAACCAGCACGAGGGCGTGGCGGTTCGGTACGTCCTCGGAGCGCTCCTGGCGGTCGTCCTCTGCTATCCGCTCGGGAGGCTGTGGGGGCTCTATGGGGCGGCAGGCAGCACCCTGGTCGTGGACGCCCTCCTGATCCCATATTCGATTGCAAAGGCGCTTCGAATCACGCACGATACGTTTGGCGGGTTCGTGGGCGGGCTCGTGCCGGCGGCACGGGCCGGCGTCGCCCTTGCCCGCAGCCATGTGGTCGCGGGCTGACCGGACCAAGCCGTCGGCAGACCGGGAGGCAAGATGTCTGGAATCGCTTTTCCACACCACCTGAACGCGGGCCTCGGTCACCCGCCGCCCGCGTCACGTCGGGGCCCCGCCGCGGCAGGCTCGCCCGATGTGTTGCGGCGCAAGATGCCGATTGCCGCCGGCATCGTGGATCTCCGCTGGTGGCTTCTGCCCTTGGCGGTGGTGGCAGCGATCTTCGTCGGCTTCGGCACCCGCTCGGGAAGCCTGGGCTGGGCCGTGATGCTCGCCTGGACGATCCTGCCGGCGATTGCGGCCGATCGGCCGTTTCATGCCCTGTCGGTCTTTGGGCCCACCACGTTCGCGGCCTTCGTGCTGTTCATGAAGTTTGGCATCGGCCTGCCACTCGCCGAGTCGGCCGGCTTGGAGGTCACGAGCGCGGCCTCGTTCGACTGCGGCTGCTTTGCGTTCACGATCATCGCCACCCTCCTCTGCATGCTCCACGTGCTCGGCCCGTCCGCGCGGCAGAGTTTCGGGATTGCCGACCAGATTCAACTCGCGGAGAGGGATTTGGGCCGTGTTGGGATTCTGATGTTCGCCTATGCCCTCGTGCTCGACTTCGTGCTTATCATCACCGGCGGTCTCGACCGCTCGATCTCGACCGAGAAAGCCTATGGCTACGGCGAGATGGGATGGTGGAGTTGGTTCGCCCTGTTTCAGGACATCACCAACATGGGCGTGTTCCTGCTCCCGCTCACGGTGCGTCGCTGGCTTCCGCCCGCCAAGTTTGCGATCTATGCCATGGTGTTCGCCCGCTCGGTTCTCTACATGCTGTCCGGGACGCGATCGGGGTCGTTATTCCCGCTCTTTTTCTTCGCCCTCGGGTATGTCGCGTTCACAGAGCGGCTTCCAAAGCGGTTCGAGATTTACGCGCTCATCGCGGCCATATGCTTCTATCCCGTCATCGACTTCACCGATTACCTGCGAAACTCGGATTTCTTCCACGAGACCAAAGTGACGGACATCGGGGGGCGACTTGGTGCTGCGGGGAAGGCATTGACATCGCTGCGTGGGGAGGACGAGGGCCGCCGCTCGCAGTCCACCCTCGTCACAGGCAAGGCCATCCTGGAGTATTCCGACCCGATCATCTACGAGCGGACGCCGAATCCGATGCCCTATGTGGGCTTCGGTGATCTTCATAACCTTGCGTATGTGCTTATTCCCCGCTACTTCCTGCCGACGAAGCCGATTCTCCTGGACGGCAACGAGATCGTGGTCGAATACACGGGCGTGCGGCAAAAGGGCACAGCCGCGGGTGTGTCGATCAACGCCGATCTCTATCGGCGCGGCGGGACTCCTGCCGTCATCCTGGGTGGATTCGTCTCGGCGATCCTCGTGATGCTGTACATGAAACTGTCGATCGTCACCATGCGGCGGGTCGATCCGGCGTTTGGGCTGCTGATGCTCATCATGCTGGTCATCATGGGCTTCCGTCATCCGCTCTATCACTGGACGGTGCTCTCACTCGGCTCCTACTACCTCTACAGTTTCCCGAAGTTCCTCTTCTTTCTGGCCTTCTTGCTTGCCGGCGGCCGGGTCCTGTTTGGGCGGTCGCCTCCCCACCAACGCATGATGCCGTCGGCCGCCTGAATGGCGTCGCGTGACCTCTCGGTTGACTGCCTCAAGGCGGCCGCGATCGCGGCCGTCGTAGCGATCCACGTGCCGTATGGCAGTCACGTCGCCGACCCAAGCCTCCGCTTCTGCGTGCCCGTGTTCATCGGCCTATGGGGCTACTTCGCGGAGGCATCGGCACGCAGGCACCCCGACCGGCCGTTGGCGACGTATGTCCGGGACCGGTTCGTTCAGCTCTTCATCCCGTACGCGGTCTGGTCGGTCGTGTACTTCCTGATCGGCCCTCGGCTGAAGGAGTGGAATACGACGCCGATCCATACGATCGTCGGCGGCTGGCTGGGCGGTGGGCTCTGGGCCGGTCAGTATTTCTTCATCATCATGTTCCAACTCCTCCTCCTATTTCCGATGCTCCGCGGCTCGATGCCGGAGGCGGCTGGGGGCCTCTGGCTGTGGGGTGGCCTGGGGGTCTTCGCGATGTTCGAACTCTGGCTGGTGCGCATCCGGCCGTTGGCGCTCGTCTGGGACAGACTCCCCGTGCAGTGGCTGCCCTACGCGGCGCTCGGGGTTGCGGTGGCGCGGGGATGGCGGCCGCCCTTTGTGCTTTCACGCAGCGCGTGGACCGGCGCCGGGGTCGCCCTGCTGGCGGTGGCGCCGTTCGAGCAGGCCCTGCTCGAACGTCTGGGCCCGATCCGCTCGCCGTACTGCTTGATGACGGTGTACCTGGGCAGCCTTGCCCTCCTGGCGGCGGCGCTCGTTGGTCACGGGGGCGCGAGCCCGGCCGGCGCCGCGAGCCGCGACGACCACGGCCGGCCGAGCGACGCGTCTGGGAGCGAGGCCGGGGCGTTCGTGAGCGAGGTTTTCGAAGGCATCGCCTTCATTGGCCGACGCACGCTGCCCATCTTTGTGCTCAATCCCCTCGTCATCATGGGGCTGTCGAACCTCGGCATCGAGATGCCGACGCAGGGCCTCGGTCCGCAGGCGCTGCACGGTGCCGCGGTGATTCTTGTCATCGCTCTGTGCATCGCCGCGATCCCGGTTTTCAAGACGCTCAAGCTGGGGCCTGCCATCGGAACCTGACTTCCTTTCGAGACCACCATGACCGACTTCCGCTCACGCCTCTACGACCGCTACGTCAGCACCTTCAAGGCCGACTCCACGCTCGCCGGCGACGCCCTCGCCTCGCACTGGAAGTGGTGCGATGCCCGACTCTTGCCGCTGCTCGCAGGCCTGCCGAAGTCGGCGCGGATTCTCGAACTGGGATGCGGCCCCGGATACTTCCTGGAATACCTGTGGAATCACGGCTACACCGACGCCCAGGGCATCGACATCTCCGAGGAACAGGTGGCGATGGCCCGCGAGAAAAACCTGGCCGCCGAGGTTGGCGACGTGTTCGCCGCGCTCGAGACTGCGGCCGGTTCGCTTGACGCGGTGGTCGGGATTGACCTGCTCGAGCATTTCTCCAAGGACGAAGGGCTTCGGCTGTGCGATTCGATCCGCAAGGGGCTGAGGCCCGGCGGCCGGGTGATTTTTCGCACGCCCAACGGCTCCGCCCTGCTCGCCGGGCCGATCGTATACGGTGATCTCACGCATATGGCGATCTACAATCAGAGTTCCTTGCGGCAACTCCTGGCCAACGCCGGCTTTGAGCGGATGTCGTTCCACGAGACGGGCCCGATCCCCAAGAACCTCGTCGGTGGCGTGCGGTGCGTGATCTGGGAAGTGGCGCGGGCGCTCGCGAACGTGGTGCGGCTGGCCGAGTCCGGCGGGCGGCAGGAGGTCTGGACGCAAAACATCCTCTGCTGTGCCTACCGCCCCCTGGAGTCGTCACGGTGAACCCGGGAATCGTCGGTCGAGATCCCCAAGCGATTATTTCGGTGTGGGGGAGGTTCCACGCCTTCGACTTGTCGCGCGAACTGCAGCGACTGGGCGGGCTTTCCACGCTGATCACCAGTTATCCCGCCTATGCCGCCGAGAAATACGGCGTCGAGCGGAACCGGATCCGCTCCTGCCCGTTCGGCGAGGCGGTCAGCCGATTGGGCCGCAAGGCGCCGGCGCTTGGCCGCTTCGCCGGCCTCGACCTGCGGGGCAAGCAGGTCTTCGAACGGTCGGCGCGGCGGGCTCTCCGCAGCGTCAACGGCGATGTCTTCGTGGGCTGGTCCGGCACGTCGCTCTCGCTCCTCCGCGACGCGAAGGCGCGTGGCATGGTCACCGTGTTGGAGCGGGGCAGCTCCCACATCGTGGAGCAGACGAAAACGCTGCTGGACGAGTACGCGCGGTTTGGGATCGCCTTCGCCGATACGCCCGCCGAGACGATCGAGCAGGAACTCGCGGAATACGAGGAGGCCGACTACATCGCCGTGCCGAGCGGATTCGTCGCCGAGTCGTTCCTGCGGCAGGGGTTTCCCGTGGAGAAACTGCTGCGCACGCCCTACGGTGCCGATCTCTCTACGTTCAGGCCGGATCCGGTGGCCCACGAGCCGTTTCGGATCGTCCAGGTGGGCGGCGTCGCGATCCGCAAGGGCTTTCACTACGTGGCCGAGGCGTTCCGACAGGCGGCGATACCCAACTCCGAACTCTGGTTCATCGGCGGCATCTCCAGCGAAGCGAGGGAGTATTTCGCGAAGCATCCCGACCCGGGCATCACGCTCTATGGACATATGCCGCAGTCGCATCTGCCGGCCTACTACAACCAGTGCGACGTCGCCTGCCTGGGGTCGGTCGAGGAGGGCATGGCCATGGTGCTGCTGCAGGCGGCGGCCTGCGGGCTCCCCATCGTCTGCACCCACAACACCGGCGGACGCGAGATCGTGGGTGACGAGGCCTGCGGCATCGTGGTACCGCCGCGCGATCCGGCCGCCATGGCCGCGGCATTTCGCCGTCTGCATGCGGATGCCGCCGGCCGCAGAAGACTCGGCCAGGTGGCGCGCGAACGGGCCGAATCGGAGTTCGCCTGGCGCAACTATGCCGAGCGTGCGCTGGACCATTACCGGCGGATCGTGGGGCGGCCACGCGGCTGACGAGCAACCATGTCTCGTGCCACGACCGTGCCTGGAGCGGCTGACTGCCATGTCCTCTACGTGGGCGATCTCTCGGCCGGATCGACCGCGGAGATGCGGCTGCGGGCGCTCGAGGATCTGGGCTATCGCGTCACCGGGGTCAACAGTGCCACCGGCCGGATTTCTCCCCGACGCCAGCCCCTGCAATACATCGCGATCAAGATGCGGCGGCCGCTGGACATGGCCGGAGTCAATCGGCGGATTCGCCGCGAAGGTCCCCAGGCCGACATCCTCTGGATCGACAAGGGCGTGACGATCCGACCGCATGCGTTGCGGGCCCTGCGCCGGGCGGCGCCCCGCGTGAAGATCGTCGGCTTCAGTCCCGACGACATGCTCAACGCAAACATGTCGTCGCACTTCTTTCGACAGACCCTGCCTCTCTACGATCTCTATCTGACCACGAAGTCATACAACGTCGCCGAGCTTACGGCCCTTGGCTGCCCCCGCACGATCTTCGTGCCGAACGCCTACGATCCGGCGACGCACCGTCCGCTGCCGGACGACTCCGAGCCCATCGCGTACACGGCCGATGTCGGGTTCATCGGCACATTCGAGCCAGACCGGGCCGGCCTGATCGAGCGGCTCGCGGAGGCGGGTGTGCCGGTCGTCATTCGTGGCAACGATTGGCAGGCGATGCGCCGCCGTGGCATCCCCGGGATCACGTTTCTTCCCGAGTCCATCAACGACGACTACGCCCGCGCGCTCCGCACGACGCGGATCAACCTGGCGTTCCTGCGGAAGTCCAATCGTGATCTCCAGACCACCAGATCGATCGAGATCCCCGCCTGCGGCGGCTTCATGCTCGCGGAGCGAACCGATGAGCACCGAGGACTGTTCGCGGAGGGATTGGAGGCCGAGTATTTCGAGGGTACCGAGGAGATGATCTCCAAGGCGAAGCGTTACCTCGCCGACGAGCCGGCGCGGCAGGCCGTCGCCCGCGCGGGCCGCGAGCGGTGTCTCAATGACGACTACAGCTACGCCGGCCGGCTCCGCGCGGCGCTCGCCGAGGCCGGCTTCGCTCCGCCCCACCCTGCCCATGGTTGACGACCGGATCGACTTCTATCGACGGACGATCGCGGCGTGGCTGCCCGATCGGCATGCCAGCGTGCTCGTCGTCGGGGCCGAGGGAAACGACATCGACGTTTTTCGCGACCTCGGCTTCACCCACGTCACCCTGCTCAACCTTGACCGGCGTGGCCCCGCCGACCTTCCCGACGGCTGGGGCTTTACGACCGGCAACGGCCATGAGTTGCCGTTTCCCGACGCCACGTTCGACGCGGTCGTGACGCACGCGACGCTCCACCACTGCCGCTCCCCGCACCGCGCGCTCCTCGAGATGGTGCGTGTGGCGAAGCGGACGGTGATCTTCATCGAGGCTCGCGACAGCGTCCTCATGCGGTGGGCGGAGAGGCTGGGAATCACGCAGTCGTACGAGGCGACAGCGGTCTTCTACAACGGCGGCACCAGGGGGGGCGTGGACGACACCGGCGTGCCGAACTATGTGTACCGGTGGACGGAGCGGGAGGTCGAGAAAACGATCGCCACCGCGGTGCCGCATCTGCGGCACCATTTCGACTACCGTTACGGCCTGGCCCTGCCGCAGACGCCCGATGTGATGCGGCGTGCGCCGCTTCGGGCCGCGCTGATTCGTGGACTGCGCATGGTCGCGGTGCCGCTCGGGAGAATCCTCCGCCGGCAGCAGAATCTTTTCGCCGCCAGGATTCTCACGCCGGAACCCGGAACCGGACTGCAGCCGTGGCTCACTCGCGACGCGGAGGGCAAGCCCGCCTTCGACCAGTCGTGGGGGCGGTCGCGCTTCCTTGCCGCGAACGAACTACCGAGTTGAACGTCACGTCGCCTTTCCCCTGGCGGCCCTCCAAGGATCTCAATCCATGAACTGGAGTTTTATCCGTAAGGTCGGCTACGGCCCTTGGGCTGTGCGGACGTTTCACCGGCAGTTTCGCAAGCGGCTGCTGCGGATGGGGTGCAGCCTGGAGTTGCCGACGGGTGTGCTGTTCGTCGTGCCGCCCAACAGCCATATCGGCGGCGAGGTGTTTCTGACGGACGCCGACGTCGATTGGGGGGCGGAGGCGTTGCTGGCCCGGGTCGTGCCGCGCGGGTCGGTCTTCCTCGATGTGGGGGCGAACATTGGCTACTACTCGGCCTACCTCTATCCCCTGGTCGCTGCGGTGCACGCATTCGAGCCCGACGAGCGTGCGCTGCCCCACCTCCGTGGCCTGGCCGAGGGTCTCCCGAGACTGACCGTGCATGCCGCGGCGGTGTCGAGGGCCGACGGAAATGCCTTTCTGGCTTCGGGGGCTTCGTCGGAGATCAGCGCGCTTGGCACTGACGCGAGCGGCGTCCGCGTGCCGACGATCGCCATCGACTCGCTGGCGGCCGGCTTTGGTGGCACTGTCGGGGCACTAAAAGTCGATACGGAGGGGCACGAGGCGGAGGTGCTCGCGGGTGCTGCCAAGACGATCGAGCGAGATCGGCCTTTGCTGCTCTGCGAGACCATCGTGGACTCACCGCTCCTCGCCTGGGCCGCGGCCCTGCGTTATCGGGTTGGAGCGCCCGTGATGCTGCCAGGCGAGCGGCTGGCGTTCCAGTGGTTTCACCAGCCGGCGATGCGACCCACGAAGATGGTGTTCCTCGTCCCGGAGGACCGGGCGACGGACCTCGAGGCCGCGGCCCGGGAACTCTACGGGGAGGGCCTCCCGTACCACTCGTACCGCCCGCGGCTGCGGGCCTTCCGGGAAGCGACCCGGAACGCCGCCCGCTCGCGGCCGACATGACGCCCACGGCGCGTCCGTTCTGAATGGTTTCCACTCCGGCCATGCCCCCAGGCTTTCCCACCATGCGTTCCGACCCTGCTCCCGGCGGTCGCGGAGCCGATCCGGTCACCCGGCTCGCGGTCGTGACCACCCATCCCATCCAGTATCAGTGCCCGATCTGGCGGAACCTCGCCGCGCGTCCAAACGTGCTGGTCAAGGTCTTCTTCGCGTCCGACTTCAGCGTCCGCGGCTACATCGACCCCGGGTTCAGCCAGCAGGTGCGCTGGACAGTGCCTCTCTTGGACGGCTACGAGCACGAGTTTCTCGGCTCCGGTCCCGTGGGGCCGCGGACGACGGGGCCGATGATCGGGGCGACATCACTGGCGAACAGGCTCCGGTCGTTTGCGCCAACGGCCTGCCTACTCAACGCCTACTCCCCGCTCCTCTACTGGCATGCCCTGGCCGCATGCCGGCTGGAGGGTATCCCGGTCATGCTCCGGGCCGAAACGACCGACGTCGACCAGGACCGCACGCTGCTCCGCCGACTGCGGCGGGACGCCGCTCTGAAGGTTTTTTATGCGGGCGTGTCACGATTCCTCGCGATTGGGCACAACTCGCGGGCCCACTACGAACGGCTGGGAGTTCGTGGCGAGAGAATCGGTTTCGCGCCCTACTGCGTTGACTCGGACTTGTTTGAAAGCCAGTATGCCCGGCGACAGCGGGGCTTCATCCGGTCGCAACTCGCCATTCCTCCGAACGCCCTGCTCGTGCTGTTCTCCGGCAAGCTGATCCCGAAGAAGGATCCGCTCACGCTGCTGGACGCCGTGGCCGGCGTGCCGGATGTCCATGGCAGGCCCGTGCATCTCGTGTTTTTGGGCGACGGCGACCTCCGCGGCCAGCTTGAGCAGGCCGCAGCCGCAACGGCGGCGGGACGGGTTCACTTCCTGGGCTTTCAGCAGCAGGAAAAACTCGGAGACGTCTATACCGACGCCGACATGCTGGTGCTTCCGTCACTCTACACCGAGACGTGGGGCCTCGTGGTGAACGAGGCGATGCAGTTCGGCTTGCCGTGCATTGTGAGCGACCGCGTAGGCTGCGGCGCCGATCTGATCCGGCCCGGCGACACCGGTTACGTCTTTCCGCACGGCGAAGGTGCCGCCCTCCGGTCGGCGCTCCGGGCGCTGTCGGATCAGGTTCTCGTGCGCCGCGACGCCATCCATGCCCTGTGCCGAGAGCGGGTCGCCGGTTACAGCGTCCAAACTGCCGCCGATGGAATTCTCGATAACGCTCTGCACTTGTGACACGACAGGGTTGTCTGGGTGCGCGTTACACGATCCGGTCAGGGGAACGGACGGATCGGTATGTCGCCCTTCGCGAGTCGCTCGTTGGACACACCGATGTAGTTACATCCGAGATCGTGGCGCTCGGCATGATGGCTGTAGCGAAATGGGGCGAGAAACCCGTTGAAGAGTCTGAACAGCCGATACGGCTTGCTCTCCAGGAACGCAGCCGCCTCCTGGAGGAATCGTCGCGTGACAATCCAAGGGTCATTGAACTCGAACATGAACATTGCAATCTGGGACGAACTCAGCAGTCGCGACGCACCCTCTAGTACGTGGAGATCGTAGCCTTCTGCATCGACCTTCAAAAAATCGACGGAATCAATCCCTCTGTCGCGCGTAAAGTCATCAAGCGTGATCTGGGGCACGTCATAACGCTCTTCGCCACGGGCGGTCGCCGTTGCCTGGGATACGATGTGGCTTACGCCGTCCGCAGAATCAGTAAATGTACAACTCCCAGATGAGTTGGACACAGCCGCTGGAACCAGTTCCACTTGTGACTTGAATGCATAGTCCGCCTGGAATCGCAGAAGCATCGACCGGGCCGGATCAAATCCGATGGCACGGGCATGAGGTCGATTCCGAACAACCGTCGCCGAAAAATCTCCTACGTTGAAACCGACATCGAGGACCATCGCGTTCGAAGGGAGTAGGGTGACCAGCCATTCCTCACCGTTTACCTCCGAGTTGAGGGAGCGGTTCATCACGACGTAGTTCCACGGCTGAGACAACCTTTCCACCGCGCGAACAACGAGGCGGCCGGGCTGGGACCAAAAAATCGTTTGCAGCGATCGATGGCGTGTTTCGCGTGAAAACATTTGAACTTCTAGTTGCGGATCGCGGGTCGGTAGGAGTCTGGAGACCGTACCCGGGCAGGGATGCGCCGTCAAGGAATGCAAGAGCAAAAGGGTTCATGCACCCACGGATATGAAGATCGTCCACGCCACACCGCTTTACGCCCCGGCCTGGCAGTATGGCGGCCCGATCCGCTCGACCCATCAGATCGCGATGGCTCTGGTGCAACAGGGGCACGATCTCGTCGTGGTCACGACCAGCACCGGCACGCCACACGAGGGTGCCGCCACGCCGGTTCACGATGAGGTGGACGGCGTCCGGGTGGTGTATTGTCCGGCCCGGACGGCGCGCGTCGGCATCCTCTCGCCGACGATGGCCATGGAGGTGCGCCGACTCGCGGCCAACGCAGACGTCGCGCATCTCACCGGAGTCTGGCAGCCGTCGATGATCGGCGTGCAGCGGGCCCTGCACGCCGCGGCGGTGCCCTACGTGACCTCGCCCCGCGGCGCGTTGAGCCCCTACTCGTTCACCCGCGGCTACTGGAAGAAACGGCTCTATTATCGTCTCTTCGAGCGCCGCATCGAGCGGCAGGCCGCCGCCATCCATGTCACGGCGCCGATCGAGCAGCACGAGCTCGAGGCGCTCTCGTTGGGAGTGCCGATCAACGTGATCCCCAACAGCTGTGACGCCGGTGCGTGGTTCGAGGACCGCGTGGCGGCCGGCCGTTGGCGGACGTTGAGGGGCATCGGCGACGCGGCGTTGCTGATCATGCACGTGGGCCGGACCCACCACAAAAAGAACCTGGAGTTCCTCCTCCGCGCGGCTGCCAATCTGCCTGCCGCCGCCGACTGGAGGGTGGTGCTGCTGGGTCCGGTGGCCGATCGTGATCGGCCGTACCTCGAGCACCTCCGGACGCTGCTGCCGGAGCATCGGCTCGTGGTGGATCCCGGCAGTGGCGAACCGGGTGAGCTTCGTGCCGCCTACACCGCGGCCGACGTGATGGCCATTCCCAGTCTGCACGAGAACTTCTGCAACGTCGTCATCGAATCGATCCTCTGCTGCACGCCGGTGCTGTCGTCGCCGTATGTCGGGGCCAGCCAGCTCTGCGAGTCGCTCGGCGGCGTGACGATCCGGTCCCTCGACGGCCCGGCGTGGACTGGCGAGCTGCTGCAGGCCATGCAGCCGGAACGAAGGACCCGGCTGCCTGCCGGCGCCCGCGACGCCGTTGCCAACCGGTTTTCACGGCAGGCGGTGGGAGCCGCCTTCGAATCGCTCTATCGCCGCCTGGCGGGCGGGATGCCGTCCGGTGCCGGAACCTGACGTCGATGACGCACCCCAACCATGATCCGCCGCCCTCGCTGTCGGTGTGTCTCGATCTCTCGCCCAGCCATGGAGGTCTGTATCGGGCGGTGGTCGATCTGGCCCAGGCTGCCGGATCGCCCATCCTGTCGTTCCGCGACGGCACGGGGCGATTGCCCACGGGCGATGCCGGCGTGCCCGTGCGGACGGTCGATCTGGCCAACGCATCGGCATGGCGGCGCGTCGTCCGGCTGTCGGCGGCCGACGCGCGGGCGGCGGAGCGTGCCGCCGGCGCGCCACGCGTCGTGGTGTGCCACTCCATCTTCCGCTCCCACGACGACTGGGTGCGGCGATTCTGCCGCAGCCGGGCGACGCCCTACATCGCCGTGCCGCACGGCAGCCTCGATCCGTGGGTCTTTCGCCACGGCCTGGCGGGCAAGGCCGCATGGATGGCCGCCTTTGGGCGACCCTATTTCCGGGCTGCCGCCATGGTGATGTTCTCTACTCGCGCGGAGCGGACCAAGGCCGAGAAGACGCTCGGCTTCGCGCCGAGGTCGTGCGTGGTGCCCTGGCCGGTCGAGGCACGGCCGGCGTCGCCGTCGGCCTCCGAGCGGCAGGCGGCCCGCCGCCGGCTCGGGCTGCCAGTCGCGCGGCGGATCTTGATTTATTTCGGGCGATACCACTCCATGAAGCGTCCGGTGGAGACCGCGCAGGCGTTCCTGCGGGCCTCGCTTCCCGACGCCACGCTGGTAATGGCGGGGTTCGATGGCGACGTGGCGGCCGAGCAGTTACGGCGGCTCTCCCCGCCGGAGTCGGATCGCCTGCGGATCTTCGGGCCTCTTCTCGGGCCGCAGCGGGACGATCTTTTCCTGGCAGCCGACGCGTTCGTATCCTGGTCACATCGGGAAAACTTCGGCTACGCCGCGGCCGAAGCGCTCGGCTCCGCGGTCGCGGTGATCCTCTCCCCCGGTAACGATCTGCGTGGTGAACTGGAGTCAACGGCCTGCGGCTGGTTTCCGGAGGACGACTCGCCGGAGACACTTGCACGAGTGCTACGGGAATTCGGTTCGTTGCCAAGCGATCGCCTGGTGGCCATGGGCGACTCGGGACGGCAGTACGTGCAGGCCTTGTGCTCAAGACATAAGTTCGCCGCCGCGATTCGCGAGATGCTCTCGGCCCTGGCCTCAGGAGGAGAAGCCGATCCGGTTCCGGTTTCGAGCCACCGCAAGGAAGGGACAATCCATCCGTGAGCCGCTTCGTCAAAGAATGCTTCTTGGTCAGCCGTCTGCTCGGCCCGATTGGGGCGGTTCGCTGGGCCCTGGGGGGCTTTGCGTCGGCCGCCACCGTGCTTCGCACGCGTTCGCTGGCGAGTGCTGACGAGTTCCTTGGCCATGGCCTCACATTACGGTGTGGTGACCGTCGGCTCCAGGTCTCGGACGCCGATTTCGGCGTGTGTCGGGAGATCCTGGGCCATGACTGCTACCGGTTGGCCTCGTGTGCGGGTCAGCTCCGCACCGCGATCGATCTCGGGGCGAACTGCGGCATCTTTACGCTGATGGCGGCGACCCTCAACCCGCAGTGTCGTATTCTTGCGGTGGAAGTGAACCCCGGCTTGGCGACGGCAACCATCGCCAATGCCGCACGTAACGGATTCGCCAATAGGGTAACTGTCATAAACCAACTCGTAGGGGTCGCCGATGATCCCACGGTGCGCATCTTGATGGAGAAGAATCCCACGATCACCATGTTCGACCCTCGCGAAGCGGTCCGGCAACTCGGCGGATGCGACTTCCTGAAGTGCGATGTCGAAGGCGGCGAACACGCGCTCTTCGCGGGCGACCTGTCCTGGCTTCAAGGGGTGCGCCGTCTCGCCATCGAATACCACTGGACGGAGGCGGAAGGTGCGCGACTGGCCCGGCTCATCGAGTCGGCTGGTTTCACGGTGGAGCAAAAGCCCCACCGAAACCTGGGCTACGTTTTCGGGGTCGCCAAGTGACGAACACATCCACGAGGTCCCTTGCTGGTATGCACGACACGATTCCACTGACGGCCGTCATCCTCACCAAGAACGAGGAGTCGCAGGTCGCCCGGGCGATCGCCTCGCTGCGATTCTGCCGCCGTGTCGTTGTCCTCGACTCCGGGAGCACCGACGGCACGCGGCGGGTGGCGGAGGCCGCTGGTGCAGAGTTTGTGGTCAACGTGCCCGATCCGCCGTTTCGGATCTCCGAGCAGCGAAACTGGGCGCTGGATCATCTTGGGATCGATACGCCTTGGGTGCTCTACCTCGACGCGGATGAAGTGGTTCCCGAGGCCCTGGCTCGCCGCCTCGCTCGACTCGCGGCAGAGCCCGATTCGGGACTCGACGCCTACGAGCTCACCCCGCGGTATCTCTTCTGGGGCACGTGGCTGCGACGCACACAGGGCTACCCCAACTGGCATCCACGGCTTGTCCGTCATGGACGGGCTCGCTTCGCGGGGGGGGTATGGGAGCACTTCGTCGACGGCATCCGTGTCGGCAGGATCGAGGAGCCATACGACCACTACGCCAATGCGAAGGGGCTCCGGGATTGGCTCGACCGCCACTATCGATACGCCTCGTGGGATGCCGATCGAATCATCGAAATGCTCGACACGGGCAGCGTTGCGGCGCTGGGAACCACCCGAAAGAAGGGCCTGCGCCGTCTTGCTGCACGTTTCTGGCCGCTGCGTCCGCTCGCCCGTTTTCTCCACATGTACGTGCTACGACTCGGTTTCCTCGAGGGATGGAAGTCGCTCAATTTTTGCCTGCTCTACTTCTGCTATGAACTGATGACTGTTAACCTAATAGTGGAGAAACGACGACAGCGAGACGGCCGCGATCTCTAGCAAAAAGTTGATCTTTCACGATGAGAGTTTTGTGCGTCGTCGACACGTTCTTTCCTGACGTGCCGGGTGGAATGGCCCGGGTGGCTTGGGACGTCGCCAAGGCGCTAGCTGCGCGGGGCCATCAGATGGCGCTCGTTGCAGGCGACGGCAACGCCCACTCGCGGACGGCGGGCGTGACGGAGGAGGTCATCGACGGAGTTCGCGTCGTTCGCTATCCGAAGCCGGCGATGAGTGCGTGGGATCCGTGGCGGGCCGGGAAGCAGATCGCCGACTGCGCGGCGGCCATCAGGAACTTGCACCGACAGTTCTCGGCCGAGGTGATGCTTTGCCACAGCATCTTCACCGTGGGGGCGGCCGCTCAGGCTTGCCCCGATGTTCCCTTGCTTCAGACCGTGCATTCACCAGCCATCCAAGAGATCATCTACAACTGGCAGAACCAGGGCGTTGCCGGAAGAGTAAACCGCATCTTCGGGACGTCTACGGTGCGGGCACTCGAGTTGCAGTGCTTGCGGCAATCGACGGCGTTGCATGCTCTCTCGCGATACACCGTGTCGCAAATGGAGCATGAGTATTCATCGAGCGTCACGGACTACCGTGTGATCCCGCATTGGGCGGATACGGACTGGTTTCGCACCGTGTCGAAAACCGAGGCCCGGCGTGAGTTGGGGTGGCCACAAGGCGACCGAATCGTGTTTACGGTTCGGCAACTTCGGTATCGATACGGCATCGATACGGCAATCCAGGCCATCGCGCCACTGGCAGCCAAGGGCGAGTGTCGTTTTTTCATCGGTGGGTCGGGTGCCTGCCGCGCGGCGCTGGAGGCACAGATCGATCGCCTGTCTGCCCGCGATTCTGTCTCGATGCTCGGGCGGCTGACGGATGAGCATCTGCGACTCGCCTACCAAGCAGCCGACTTGTTCATTCTGCCCACGCGGGAACTGGAGTGTTTTGGGCTGATCATCCTCGAGGCGCTGGCATGTGGTCTGCCGGTGATCGGCACGACAGTCGGCGCGATCCCGGAGAATCTTTCCCCCATTCTGCCACAGTATCTCGTTTCGCCGGATGATCCGGAGGCCATGAGGAGAAAGGTGGCGGCTTTCCTGGCGGACGAGTTGCCTGGCCCTGGCGCTGAGGCGCTGATCCATTACACCCGCACGCGGTTTGGCAAGGATCTCATCGTCTCGCAATACGAGCAGTTCATTGGAAGTTTGTGTGCATCGTGACTCGTGTCTGTTTCGTCTGCGACGTTTTCTATCCGAGCACGGAGTCCACGAGCCAACTGTTCACTGAGCTATTCAATAGGCTCGCGGCCGGTGGCCTGCAGATCGACGTGGTGACGAACCGCCTGCCGGGTTGTCAAAACCTGCTGAAAGCAGCCGCTCCCCTCCTCGCGGGTATCTCGGTGCGACGAGTTGGGCTACCGCTGCGAGGTCGCGGTTCCGTGGCGGTGCGAGCCCTGCGTTACGGCGCGTTCTTCGTCAGTGCGACAGCGAGGCTCGCCGTCGCCAACGCCGACCGATTCTGGGCAGGGACGAATCCGCCATTTTCCCCTGTCTGGATGGCCTTCATGGCTTTGTTACGGCGCAAGCCGTTCGACATCATCGTTCACGACGTGTACCCCGACGGCCTTGTCGCAGTCGGGTATCTTCCGCCAGGGGCCTTGGTCGTCAAGCTCTGGACGGCGCTCAATCGCTGGGCCTACGGCCGTGCCTGCAAGGTCGTCGTTCTCGGCCGTGACATGGCCGACTTGATGCGTCGGCAGTATGGTGTTCGCGACGATCAACTGGTGATGTTTCCAAACTGGAGTCCCTTCGACCAAGAGACGCCCGCGACGCTGGCGGAATCGTCCCTGACGGAGCGCTTGGGCCTCGAGCGAGCCTTCGTCGTCCAGTACTCGGGCAATATGGGTCTGTGGCATGACATCGATACGTTCGTGAGGGCGGCGGAGATCCTTCAGTCTGATGGTCGAATCCGGTTTCTCATGATCGGCGACGGCAGGAGGCTGGAACCGGCGAGGCACCTCGCCGACCAACTTGGCCTGAGAAACATCACCTGGCTCGGGTTCCAGGATCGTGACGCGTTGCCTGATTCGCTCGCGTGTGCCAACGTCGCTCTGATTTCGCAGCGAGAGGGGCTCGACGGTGTGGCTGTGCCATGCAAGCTCTACGGGATCCTGGCATCGGGACGGGCCATCGTCGCGGCGGTGCCGCCGCACAGTGAGGTGGCTCGGGTCGTGTGTGAGGAGCAGTGCGGTGTCGTCGTGCCGCCGAGCAACGCGGTCGCCATTGCGGACGCTCTCCGTGAGATGGCCGACAATGAGCCGGAAACAATCGCCATGGGGCAGCGTTCTTTCATCGCGTATCGGCGTACATACTCGCTCGATGCCGCCGCGCGGCGATTCTGGGATACCTGGATGCATCGAGATGACATCGCTTGACGCCAGGCGATCCGCGGCCGCCTACTATTTCGTGTTGGTGAATCAGAGTCCAAGCGAGTCGCTCATCCGA
>JBAXOU010000012.1:0-32529 GCA_037133115.1 Planctomycetota bacterium
GGCTCACGAACGAGGCACGCCACGCCCGGTCAGTACCACACGCCGGCACGCACGAGGAACGTGTCGGAAGGGCTCAGCCAGGGCTGGTCGGAGAGGTAGTATTCGACACTCCGCCCGGTCACCCAGCCCCCCTCCACCCGCCATGACAGACCGAGGTCGGCTGGTCGCCGCTCCCAGCCGGCGAGGAGCCGGTAGTCGCGGATCACGATGATCTGGTCCTGGCCGGTGGCCGACTGCATCGCCCACTGGTTGCCGCCGAACTCGGCCGCCAGATAGATCCAGTGGCTCGCCCGGGGCCGCTCGCTGATCCGCCAGGCGAGCCGGGGTCGAGGAAAAATGAGCTCGAAGCGTTTGTCATCGGCCGGCGTCCAGAGCAAGCCGCCAGCCGGCAGCATTTCAACGTCATAACGGTCGAGGTAGATCAGGCCCGCGACGACCCGCAGATCCTCGCTCGCCTCCCACGCTCCGAAACCGTGACCGGTGATCCGCAGGGCCTGCGACGAATCGTTGTGGAAGTCGCTGTACCATCCCGGCGAGACGGCCAGATCAACGCCCAACCGCTTGCCGACCTTGCGCATCCAGCGGGCCTGGATGTAGCCATCGAACAACTCGCCGGGAATGTCGGCACCCGCAGGAATGTCCGTGAGCGTGCCGGCGAATCCGGCGGTGACCAGCAGCGGCGACTCGACCGTCGGCGCAGGCATCCCGAGCGTGATCGTCTTCTCCAGCGTGGTGAGGCCGAGGCCGCCAGCCCCGAGTTTCGGCAACTCAGTCACTTGATAGAGCGCCTGCTGGAGCATGCCGGGCTTGGCGCCAGGGGGCAGTTTGCGGCCGGACGGCGGCTCAAACTCCTGTCGCGGCTGCCCCGGTGGGGCCACGTCGTCGGGGAGGAGCGGTTCGGTGAGATCCTGCGGGTCGCCGAGCGCGGCCAGGCGAATCTTCTCGAAGAATCCCTGATCCACCGGCGGCAGCGGCGTGACGACATCGGCCTCAGGCAAGGGCCGCGGCTCTTCGGCGCGGGTCGCCAACCCCGACGAGAGCACGAGAACGACGACCAGGGTGCGGCACAGCACCGACCACGCCGTGCTCCCGCCCGCCCCGGACGTGAGTACGGCCTGACTAATACGCCAACCCCAGCCGGAACATGATCGTCTGCGGCAGATCAACAATCTGCGGCGGCCCATCGACGTAGAAGAGCTGCCGGTAGAAGACGTAGCCCACTTCGAAGTTGCCGGCGATGCCCGTCTGCGTCAGCGGCACGAACTCGGTACCCAGCGAGATGCGGATGTCGTTGTAGTCGAACGGCGTGATCATGTTGTAGTTCGACGTACTGCGGCGGAATGTCCAGGCGCCGCCACCGTATTCGCCCGCGAGATAGAGCCACCAGGCGTGCTTCTGCGTGCCCGCGAACTTCCACGAGGCCCGCGGGGCGGGGAAGAAGATGTCGTAGCGGGACCGTTCGTTCGGAGTCCATGTGGCCCCGATCGCAGGGAGCAGCTTCACCTGATTGCGGTCGAGGTAGATGATGCCCGCCTTCGCCTGCCAGGTGGGCGTCATCTGCAGCGTGCCGATGGCGCGGCCCATGATGCGCCAGCTCTGCCAGACGAGCACGTCCCAGTTGGTATAGATGCCGACGCGGATGCCCAGTTCCGCCCCCCAGAGCGGCGAGAACTTCGGGTTCCAGGCGGCGTCGACGAAGACGTCGTAAGTGCTCGGGGGTAGGTCGGCGAGCTGCGTCGAAGTCGTCTCAGGACCATCCCAGAGCTGGAGGCCGAAGCCGGGAGTGATCAAGAGCGGCGCATGGTTGATGTTGGCGGGTGAGTTGTGGAAAAAGGGCAGGGCGAAGGTGGCCGTTGTGTCGAGCTCATTGACGCCGACGTTGAGGTCGTTGCCGTCGCCCATCAGATAGGCCCAGCTCCCGCGAACACCCTGAAAGACGTGCATCGTCTGTTGGAGCGTCTGGCTCTGCGACGGATAGCCGGCAGGAAACAGCGACGCCTGCTGGGGCGGGGTCTGGGGCGGCACCAGCGACGGCGCCGCCGTCGAGTAGCCGGGATAGCCCGGCTGGCCGCCGATCGCCGACGGCGCCCAGGTCGATGCCGACGGGCCCGGCGTTGGAAACACCTGCGCGGCCTGGGGCGCGTAGGCATCCCACGTCGCGGGTGGCGGCACCTGCGCGATGCGGTCGAGCGATGAAGATGCCGTGGGCGGCAGGTACGACGTCTGCGCAGCGGCCGGCGATCCTGCGGCGAGCAGGACGATCGCGATCGCAAGCGACGCCACCAGTTTCATGCCGTGCATGCTCCACGCCCGCCGCCGGCACTGCCGCCAGCTCGGGAGGAATCGACCCTTCTGAAAAGAAAGGCCCGGGGGGGTACCGCGCCGACAACGCGGGAATCAAGTCCGCACGCCCAGCCACCGGGGTGCCGAGGCACCCCGTGCCGTCTAGACTCCGTGGCCTGTGGAGCCCTCCCACCTTGCCGATGAACACGCCATTCCGCGACGACCCGATCGACAAGGCGTGGCTCCGCGCCGCGGCCGGAGTGGCCACCGTGGAACTACTCGCGGAGGCCGACTCAACCATGGACAGGGCCCGCCAGATCGCCTCTGGATCGCGCGTGCGACTGCCAGCGGCCGTGATCGCCGACCGGCAGACTGCCGGCCGCGGCAGGCGGGGCGCCGCATGGTGGCAGCCATCAGGCAGCCTCGCGGTGAGCCTCGTCATCGACGGTTCCTCGATGGCCGGCGGGGTGACGCCCACCTGGTCGCTGGCCTGCGGCGTGGCCCTCGCCGAGACCATCCGCGATCTCGAGCCGTCTGTGGCGGCTCGCGTCCGCTGGCCGAACGACGTTGAGGTGGCCGGCAGGAAGCTTGCCGGGATTCTGGTCGAAACTGCCGCCGATGGCAGGGCCGTCTTCGGAGTCGGCGTCAACACGTCAGGCCGGGCCAGCGACGCGCCGGAGCCGCTGCGGGATCGTGTCATCACCCTGCCGGATGTCACCGGGCGAATCATGCCCCGCCAACGACTGCTCGCCGCGCTCGTGCCGCGGCTGCTCGATGTGCTGGGGCGACTTGCAGCCGACCCGCGCATGCTCGGCCGTCGCTATCGGCCACTCTGCAGCCTCACGGGCCGCGACGTGCGCGTGTTCGTCGGCGACACAATCCACGCGGGCCTTTGCCGGGGCATCGATGACGGCGGTGGGCTCGTCGTCGAGACCGACACCGGTCGGACCGTGGTCCGCTCGGGGAGCCTCACGCCCCCGGGCGGCGAGTGGCGCGGTGACGATTCGGCGGGGTGACCCGACCAGCCGGCCGGGCCGTGGCGACCACGCAGACCTCGCGACCTCCGGTCGACAGCTGGCGGACCCGCGGCACATAACCCCAGGCCCGAAAGGCGTCGAGCCACCCCGGCAGATCGGCCGCCCGCGACCAGTCGGGGAGTTTGAGCGTGGCGATCACGCCGGCGGGCCGCACGCCACCACCGAGCACTCGCTCGAGGGCCGCCATGGTGCTTGAAGGATCGATGTTCATGTCGGTGAGCAGCCAGTCAACGCCCTTCATCCGCTTCAAGGGAACCTCGCGGGCCCGCATCCGCCACTGCTCGAATCTCGGATGCGCGGCCACGGTGGCATCGACCATGGCGGCATCGACGCCGATGACGTCGAGGCCCGCCTCCAGGAGCCGCTGGCAGGCTCCGCCGGGCGCGGCACCGAGTTCGATCGCCCGCTCACCGCGTTGGAGCGTGATACCGAACGACGCGATCGCCTCGTCGAGCTTCAGCCAGGCCCGCGACACCTTGTCCCCCGGAAGCGGCTGCGGGTAGCCGCCTCCCGGCCAGCGGCTCGCCGGGAATGCCGCGCGGTGCCAGCCCACCCACCAGCGGTCGGCGGAGTCGAGCACGCAGTCGAGCACGAGATCGCCAGGCTGGGCAGCCGGATCGTCGGGCACCGCGACGCCACACGCTGCCGCGATCGCCGCGCGGGCATCGGCGACCACGACGTCGAGCCGCTCCTCGCGCTTCCATACATGGATCGCGTCCCACGACACCGGCCCGACAACCGCGCTGGTCTTCGCGGCGAGGTCGGCGACCGAACCGGCCGAGACCTGGCCGAGCGACCGCACGACGGTATGGGCGAAGATGAGATCGGGCGCGAAGTCGTCGGGCGGATCGAATCCCTCCGGTCCGATCCGAAACGTCGCCGCTCCGCGGCGCCAGACTCCCCGCGAAAACGCCGGCAGAACGTCCGCCTGTCGCGCGGCCAGCGCCGCCTCGGCCCCAGGGTGGCACGGACAGAGAATGAACCCACCCCGGACGATCGGCGACAGAGAGGACACGGGCATGTTCGGGGCGGGCATGGCCCGAAATCGTACCACCAGAACGAATCAGGCCGGCCCGGGCGCCCAAGGGCCCGGGCCGGCCTTTCTCGTCTGAGCGTGGACGCCCCGATCAACCGCACCAGAGGCGAACCCCCGAATGCGAGAGGCCGGAGCGAAGGGACGCAGGCCGCACGAGGCGACCCACCGGACCCCAGGACGGGATCCCGGCATCAAATCTGTGCCGGAGCGACTCCCCAAGGTGAACCATTGGGCGAACCCATCAGGTGAACCCCGGAGCGACTCCCCGACATCAGATTCAGCCGTGGCCCTTCTTCTTCTTGGCGACCTTCTTGGCAGCCTTCTTCTTCTTCTTCGCCATGGAAATGGCTCCTTACCACGAGCACCCGTGCATGGTTCTCACATCCACTCCCCCGGATGCTCTGGGAGGGGAGCGGACGACGATTCGATGCGGTGTTGAAGGTGATCACTCACCATCAACCACACACCGATGACAGAGTTGTGGATGATGATGGGGAAAACTGTCAAGAGAAATATCGGAAAAAATCCCGACTTTTTTCCGACCGACCATCGCACTCGGCGCTGCTTCGATCGTGGTCGATGTCACTCACAACCGTGTGGTCACGTCCCAGCGCGATCGTCGGTGAGCCGTCGCGCCACCCATTCCATCAGCATCGACACCTGCGCGGCGAACGACTGCTCCTGCACGCCGACTGGGCTCTTGAAGAAACAGGCGAGCCACGCGAGTGCCCCGCGTTCGCCACCGCGGTGGGCACGCTCCACGAGCCGAACGAGATCGAGCACCAGCGGAGCCGCGAGAATCGAATCGCAACCCTGCCAGG
Source organism: Planctomycetota bacterium (assembly GCA_037133115.1). Classification (GTDB taxonomy): domain Bacteria; phylum Planctomycetota; class Planctomycetia; order Pirellulales; family UBA1268; genus QWPN01. The sequence goes on from JBAXOU010000012.1 coordinate 5,178, forward strand.
TGAACTGGAGCGTCATCGGTGTTCCCAGGAACCCGCGGAAGTGGATGTGGTCCCAGGCGGTCTTCCAGTCGCCGAGGCTCTCGATGTACTCGATCGACACGTGCGTTTGCGGAGGGTAGCCGAGGATCGCGGCGAGCAGGTGGTCCTTGCTCTTCACCTTCGCAGCCTTGTTCCGGGGGTCGTCGAGGACCTTGCCGTCCATGTTGCCGAAGATGTTGTGGCCCACCCAACTCATCACCTGGAGGTTGCGGGCGGCGAACATCGGGGCCAGCACGCTCTTCAGCAGCGTCTCGCCGGTCTTGCCGTCGCACCCGGCATGGGCAATGCCCCGCTCAGCGGCGAAGTCCTGGAGGCAGGCGGGCGTCGCGCCGGCCGAGGGAGTAAAGTTGATGTAGCTGGCCCCGGCGTCGGCCGCCGCCAGGAAGTAGAGGCTGCTCGAGGGCAGTGGGCAGCGGGCCGGGTCGTCAAGCAGCGGCTCGACCTCGGAGAAGGTGCGCGGAATCGGCAGCGACGGCGGCGGTTCGGTCGAGGCCACATTGACGACCACGACGTGCTCAAGCCGTTCGGTGGCGGCGAACTCCACGATGTCGCGGCGGATCCTCTCAACAGCCGCCCGCGGTGTCTCCACCACGGCGGCGGCCTCGGAATCGGCGAGGCTCCGAATCCGATCCCCCGAGGCGACCAGGGTCCCCGGACGCAGCCGCGGCTCGACCTCGGCGAACAACCCGGCAGCGCCGTCGATGAGATCCGGGGTGATCGCGCGGCTCTCGCTCCACATCCGCCGCGCCTCGTCGCCCAGCCGGCCAGAGCGGATGTCGTGGCCGCCGACGACAAGTTCGTCGAACCCCACGAGCCCAAGCCGCGTGAACGGCTCGGTCTCCGTGATCAGGCCGACGGGATCGATCGCCCCCGTGCGGAGCGCCGCCAGGCCGGTCATCATCGTGGTGGCGACGCCCCCTTTGGCTCCAACCAGCCATACTCCGACGCGGCGCTTGGCCATACTTGAGTGATCCGGCGACTGGGAAACGGTTGAACGGGTGGTATCATTCGATGCGCTCTGGAGGGCGTCAAGCGACCGCGGGTCAGAGCGGGTTCCTCCGCGGCGCCCCCACCCTCCCGAAGAAACCGCAGCGGAGAGTTTGCGCCGCATGGAGTCCATGGAGTCGAAGAGCCTCGCCACCGCCCGCCGCATGCGGGCCCTCGAGCCGTCGGCCACGCTGGCGATGGCCGCCCGCGCCTCCGCGATGACCGCCTCCGGGATCGACGTCATCGACCTCTCCGTGGGCGAGCCCGACTTCCCCACGCCCCCCCACATCTGCCGGGCCGCGGAAGAGGCGATTCGCGCCGGGAAGACGAAATACACCCCTGCCGCTGGCATCCCGCAGCTCAAAAAGGCCGTGGCCGACGACTACGGCCGCCGCACAGGTCTCGCCATCACGCCGGCGCAGGTCGTGGTCTCCAACGGCGCCAAGCACGCCCTCCACAACGTGTTCACCGCGGTGCTCGACGAGGGGGATGAGGTGATCGTTCCCACGCCCTACTGGGTGAGCTACGCGGAACTCATCAAACTCACCGGGGCGAAGCCGATCCTGCTCGAGACACGGATCGAGGAGAACTTCAAGCTCCGCCCGGAGGCCCTGCGGGCTGCCATCACGCCCCGGGCACGGATGCTCCTGCTCTGCTCCCCAAGCAACCCCACGGGCGTCGTCTACACCGCCGCTGAACTCGGCGGCCTCGCCGACGTCGCGATCGAGAAGGATCTCGCCGTCGTTGCCGACGAGATCTACGACCAGCTCATCTACGACGGCCGGCCGAGCGTCTCGTTCCCCACGCTGCGGCCCGGGCTTGCCGACCGCACGGTCGTGGTGGCCGGCGTGAGCAAGACCTACTCCATGACCGGCTGGAGAATCGGCTGGACGATCGCCCCAGAGCCGCTCTCCAAGGCGATCGGCAACCTGCAGAGCCAGGAGACGAGCAACCCCTGCAGCATCAGCCAGCACGCGGCGATCGCGGCGCTGACTGGCCCGCAGGAATGCGTCGCCGAGATGCTCCAGGCATTCGAGAAGCGGCGCGATCTCGTGGCGAAGCGGCTGCGCGGGATGCCGGGCGTCCGGATTCCTGAGATCGGCGGTGCCTTCTACGCCTTCTTCGACATCCGCGAGCCTCTCCAGCGAATGGCGGCACACGGCATCGGCACGAGCATGCAGTGGTGCGAGACGCTGCTCGACAAGCACCACGTCGCCCTCGTGGCCGGGAGTGCCTTCGGTGCCGAGGGCTTTGTGCGGATGTCGTTTGCGGCCTCCGAGGAAAAGCTGGCTGCGGGCCTCGATCGGATCGCGGCGTTCCTCGACAACGGGTGACGGGACCCTCGGGGCCGGACGCCATGGCCACCGCCGTTTCGCTGCCTGTTTCAAAGTCCGCGGAGTCGATCTATCTCGACCACGCCGCCGCCACACCGCTCGACCCCCGCGTCGACGAGGCGATGCGTCGTGCAGCCGCCGAGGCCTTCGCCAATCCCTCGAGCCCCCACGCCGCGGGCCGCCGCGCCCGCGTCGCCCTCGAGGACGCCCGCGACCAGATTCTCGCCCTGCTCGGCGGCCGCTCGTCGGGGAGCTCGCGAGACAGGCTGATCTTCACCAGCGGAGCGACCGAGGCGAACCGACTCGGGATGCTGGGCACCGTCGGCCCTCGTCCGGGCACGGTCGGGGTCTCTCCCCGCGACCACGGCAGCGTGATCGCCGCTGCTGAGGATCTCGCCGGACGCGGCTGGCGGCTGCACCGCCTGCCGCTCGCCGCGGACGGCTCCGCGATTGCCGCGGCCGCCGGGCTCGCCGCCGCCGAACCGGGCCGCGTGCTCGTCTCGACAACGCTCGTCTGCGGCCAGACGGGCCTCCGCGAGTCGCCCGCTGCGCTGTCCGCGGCTGACATCGGCGGGCGACTGTTCGTGCACGCCGACGCCACGCAAGCTGCCGCGTGGGACTCCCTCTCGTTCGGCAGCCTACCGGTGACGAGCCTGGCGCTGGCTCCACACAAGTTTGGCGGTCCGCGGGGAATCGGCGGCCTGCTCGTCCGCGGCGGCATCGGCGTCGCGCCGCTGACCCCAGGGCCTCAGGAACTCGGGCTGCGGGGCGGCACCGAGGCGGTGGCGCTCGCCGTCGGGTTCGCCGCATCGCTGGAACTCGCCACGGAGGCGCGGGAGGCGGCGCGGCGGCAGGTGACGGAACTGCGTGACCGGTTCGAGGCGTTGTTCGTCGCCGCGGCCCGGCGCCATGGGCTCGAAGCCGTGGTGGTTGGAAGTGACGCCGACCGTGCACCGCCCATCACCACCATTGCGGTGCGTGGCTGCGAACGGCAAACGCTTGTCATGGCCTGCGATCTCGCTGGCGTCAGCCTGGCAACAGGCACGGCGTGCGCGAGCGGATCGAGCGATCCGGCGCCGGCCATCGTCGCGCTCGATCTGCCAGACTGGGTGCCGCGGGCCGCGATCCGCGCGAGCCTCGGCCCCTCGACCACGCCCGCCGACGTGGCGGAAGCTGTCCGCAGAATCGACGCCGTGTTTCGCGGGCTTGTAGCGGCGGGGCTTCACCCTCCGTCGGATGCCGGATAGCCTGCCGCTGGGATGAGCGTGGCACGGATGCTGCCGAATGGGCTCCGGGTGACGCAGGGGTTTCAATGCCGGCTTCCCGACGCGATTATCGGCCGTCCGACCGGACCGCCTTCCCGATGTGGGCCAGGCTGCTGCGGGAAGCCTTCTCGTCGCTCGTCCAGCCACCTGCGGCGGCACACGATCTTCCCCTGGCGGTGACGCTGGTATCCGAGGCCTGCCTCACGGGCCTGCTCCAGGATCTCGAGGCGTTGGGCACGGCGTCGGCCGGAGGTGTTCGGCGTTTCGCCGGCCCCGAACTCGGTCGCGTCCTCGAAGCCGGCAGCCTCCGTCACGACGCTTCCGTGCGGCTTCTCATCGTCGAACGCATCGATCTCGTCGGTGGCCGCGAACGGCAGCAGTCGGCTGCCGCACTTCTCGACGATCTCGCCCGCAACGGCGTATCGACCTGCGTGACGGTCGGGCGGTCAGCCCCGGCATGCGGGCTTGATCCGGCACTCCAATCACGACTGGCGGCGGGCCTCGTGGTTCATGTCCCGTCTCGGCCAGCCGAGACGCCGACCGAGGTGCGAAACGCTGGGTCGTTGGCCAGGATCATCCGCACCGCAGCCCGCTCCCATGGTCTGCCGGCCGCGTCGCTTGCCGGCAGCGGTCGCTGCCGCGGGGTCGTGCAGGCCCGCAACCTGGCGATGTACCTCGCCCGCCACCTCACGGGAAGCAGCTTCGGAACGATCGGCGCGGCGTTTGGTGGTCGCGACCATACCACCGTGATGCGCGGCGTGCGGGCCGTCGAGACCCGGATGACGACCGATGCCACGTTTGCGGCCGACGTCGAACAGCTGCTGACCGATTCCGAGCACCCCAGGCGGACGAGTGCCGGCGGGCGATCGCGGCGGCGTGTGGGCGGATGAGCCTCACCATTCTGATGTCGGCACACTGTTGGCTGGTGTCCAACGCCCTGGCGATCACGCGGCCGACGATTCCGACGACCGGCTGCGAACGAGAAACCCTCGCCTGACTTCACCCCAGCCGGAAGCCCACTCGACCGGCATACTTCAGCAAACCAACTCGTTTTGCCGCATCGAATCGACAGGCTATCAACGAGTTATGCACGCCGATCGAAGCAGTCTCGTATGGCACGAGGATGCCCTGATTCACTTGCCATTCATGTGTGGCAAGGCACATGTCCTGAGCCACATCCCAGACGTCCCACGATCGCTGTTCTTACTGGCCTGTTCCTGATTCTTACAGTCCTGAATTTCAAAGATTGAGAAGAAGCAGAATCGAGCCATCCGCCCGGGTACATTCCTGGCGCACGGGGGACAGGATGACCCGTTTCGAAGCATGGTTTTTCGGGTACAGTAAGGGGCCTCCCCGAACGCCTGTGACCGGCCCTGAGGACCCTTTCCGACGATGAAAATTCGCTGTCCCAAGGAGTCGTTGCTCGCCGCTTTGCAGAGCGCGTCGGCAGTCGTGCCGTCTCGGTCGCCCAAACCCGTGCTCACGAACGTCAAGGTCGAGGCGACTCGCGATGCAGTGGTCATCATGGCCACTGACCTGGAGGTGGGCATTCGCATCGAACTCGAGGGTGTGGAAACGGTCGCTCCGGGAGCCGTCCTCCTGCCGAGCGGCCGGCTGACGGCGATCGTCCGCGAGAGCCCGGCCGGCACCGTGTTCGATATTCATTGCGATGGCACCGCGGCGCTCGTCAAGGCGCCGCGGAGTGAGTTTCGGCTCCCCGCAGAGGATCCGCTGGAGTTTCCGGCGGTGGCGACCTTTCCGGGCGGTGGGTGCGTCGAGATGGCGACGCCCCTGGTTCGTGAGTTGGTTCGGCGGACGGTGTTCGCCACCGACAGTGAATCGAGTCGCTACGCCCTTGGTGGTGTGCTTGTCGAGATGGCGCCCGGGGCCGTCATCGCCGTGGGGACCGACGGCCGACGGCTGGCCCGGATGCAGGGGCCGGCGGAGAGCAAGGAGGGAGGAATCGGTGAGGCCCAGCCCATCGTGCCTGCCCGGGCCATGCAACTCGTGGAGCGCTGTCTCGGAGGGGCCGATCAACCGGTGCAACTCGCCGTGCGGGGCAACGAGATTCTGGTGAAGACCGGGGGCACGACGATCTCGGCGCGGCTCGTCGACGGTCGGTTTCCCAGATGGCGGGATGTGTTTCCCGACCGGCCCGATGCCATGCGGGTGCACCTCGTCGCAGGTCCGCTGCTGGCCGCTGTCCGCCAGGCAGCGATCGTCACCAGCGAACAATCGAAGGGGGTCGACTTCTCGTTCGAGCCCGGCCAACTCGTGCTGACCGGCCGATCCGCCGAGAGCGGTGAGAGCCGGGTGGAACTGCCGATCGACCATTCCGGGGCGACCGTGCGGATCAAACTCGACCCGCGATTCATGTCGGACTTTCTCCGCGTGCTCGACCCCGGCGCCGCGGTGACGGTGGAACTGACTGACGCTCAAAGCGCGTGCGTCTGTGCGACCGAAGACGGTTACGGCTATGTGATCATGCCGTTGGCCGCAGACTGACCGAACCCGTGGCCAGCACGATCATGAACCGCCGCCCACATGCATCCTCCGATCCGCTCTCGGTTGGCAGGCTGATGTCGCGACTGATGGCCCGCACGGGCTACGACCGCGAGCAGTCGACGTCGGCGGTCGCAGACGCGTGGCGGGAGGCCGCGCCCCCTGCATTCCGGGATGCCTCACAGGCCGGAAACGTTCGCCGTGGCATCCTCGACGTGTTCGTCAGCCATTCCGCCCACGTGCAGGAGATCGGATTTCACAAGCAGTCGATCGTGGCGAGGCTGAAGCAACTCGTCCCCGAAGCGGGGATTTCCGACATCCGGTGTCGGCTCCTTGCCGACGGCAATCGCACGACCTGAGCCCACCGAGACACCGAAGAACGACCGATCACGCCGTCAGGAGAAACCCATGGCATCAGAACAGCCTCAGCAGGACTACACGTCGGCGGACCTCAAGCACCTCTCCGATCGCGAGCACGTCCGCGAGCGGTTCGGCATGTACATCGGCGACAATACCTCGCGCGGCCTGCACCATCTGGTCTATGAAGTGGTCGACAACTCCATCGACGAGTGCATGGCGGACTATGCGAAGCACGTGAGTGTGACGGTCAACGTCGACGGCAGCGTGACCGTCGAGGATGACGGCCGTGGTATTCCCACCGACCGCCACCCCCAGCTTTCCGAGGAGATGGAGCGGGATGTTTCGACCCTCGAGGGGGTGATGACGGTCCTCAAGTTCGGCGGCAAGTTCGAGAAGGGGGCCTACCAGACCTCCGGCGGCCTCCACGGCGTCGGCGTGACCGTGGTCAACTTCCTCTCGGAATGGTGCGAGGTGGAGGTCTCCCGCGAAGGCCACGTCTGGCAGCAGGAGTACCAGCGGGGCGAGCCGACCGGCCCGGTCCGGAAGATGGGCACGACCACGCGGTCTGGAACGAAGACCACGTTCAAGCCCGACCCGCAGATCTTTCCGCAGACCAAGTTTTCCTGGGACATCCTCTCCCGGCGGCTGCGGGAACTGGCATTCCTCAACTCGGGCGTGCGGATCAACTTCACCGACGCCGCCACGGGCAACGCCGAGGAGTACTTCTACGAGCGGGGCGTCGAGGAGTTTGTCGAGCACCTCAACAAGGCAAGCGACGCGATTCACGCCGACGTGATCACGATCAAGGGCTCGGGCGACGGCCTGAGTTGGGACATCGCGATGCAGTACACCGGCGAATACACCGAGAGCCTTCACAGCTACGTCAACAACATCTCGACCACCGAGGGGGGCACGCACGTGTCGGGCTTCCGCGCGGCGCTGACGCGGGCGCTCAATGCCTACGGCAAGAAGACGGGCATTTACAAGGACCTGGTGCCGACCGGCGAGGATGTCCGCGAGGGGTTGACCGTCGTGATCAGCGTGCGGGTGCCCCATCCGCAGTTCGAGGGACAGACGAAGACAAAGCTTGGCAACGGCGAGGTCGAAGGAATCATCAACTCGGCGGTCGGCGACTTTCTTTCGAAATACCTCGAGGAAAATCCCAAGAGCGCCAAGGCGATCGTCCAGAAGGGCGTCCTTGCCGCCGAGGCCCGCGAGGCCGCGAAGAAGGCGAAGCAGCTGCTCCGCGAGCGGAAGGGGGCCCTCTCCGGCGGCGGCCTGCCGGGCAAACTCCGCGATTGCACCAGCCGCGACGTGGAGCGGTGCGAGCTCTACCTCGTCGAGGGCGACAGCGCCGGAGGGTCGGCGGAGGGCGGGCGGCATCGCGAGTATCAGGCGATCCTGCCGCTCCGCGGCAAGATCATCAACGCCTACAAGAGCCGCGAAGACAAGGTGCTCGCCAACGAGGAGGTCCGCAGCGTGATCTCGGCGATCGGCGCCGGCATCGGCGACGAGGCCGACCTCTCCAAGCGGCGGTACGACAAGATCGTGATCATGACCGATGCCGACGTCGATGGTTCGCACATCCGCACGCTGCTGCTCACGTTCTTCTACCGGCAGATGTACCGGCTCGTGGCCGAGGGCCACGTCTACGTCGCCCAGCCGCCGCTCTTCCGGGTCCGCTCGAAGAAGACCGTCTACTACGTGCAGACGGAGGACGAGATGAAGACACAACTCCTCGATCAGGGCCTGGGGGAGGGCGTGTTTCTGCCGGGCGAGGGTCGCGAGATCTCCGGGGACGAGATGCAGAAGCTCTGCCGCACGCTCGCCGGCCTCGAGGATGCGCTTGTCGCGCTCGAGAAGCGGGGCATCAGCCTCCGCGACCATGCCGCCCGCCGCGACTCGAAGACGGGCAAGCTGCCGATGTACCACGTCTACTACGGGCTTGAAGAGCGGTGGTTTACCAGCCGCGATGACTTCGAAGCCTTCGTCAAGGGCAAGGAGAAGGCGGCTGGGGGCGAACTGGCCGTGGGCCGCGTCGAGGAGGCGCAGGCTGCCGGCGACACGACGCCCGGCACGGCACCGGGCACCGGCGACGACCAACTCGTCGTCGTCGATCTGCACGAGGTGCGAAGCATCAACGCGGGGCTCAAGGAACTCGAGGCGATGGGCTTTGGCATCGAGTCGCTGCTACCGCAGGACCGCACGGGCAGCGAGGATTCACGCTACACGCTTCGCCGCGGCGAAAACGAGATCGGCCTCGAGGATCTGCGTGGGTTGCTCACCGCCGTGCGGCGGGCGGGGGAGAAGGGCCTGTCGATCACCCGCTTCAAGGGTCTCGGCGAAATGAATGCGGAGGAGCTCCGCGACACGACGCTCGACCCTGCCAATCGCACGCTCCTGCGGGTCACGATGACTGACGCGGCTGCAGCCGACGACCTGTTCCGCGTGTTGATGGGCGAGAAGGTCGAGCCCCGCCGCGACTTCATCGAAAAGCACGCTCTCGACGTCAAGAACCTCGACGTCTGAGCGTGGAGGGCTGGAGCGACGTTCGCGGTGCGCGGCAGTGGGCCGGAGACATGCTCGGCGCCGGCGGCACTTGTGAGTTCAAGGCTCTGGCGGAATGTCGCAGTCTTGCGTCCACAAGTGACACCGGCTTCTGCGCGTGCCTCCGGCCCACTGCTCGCCGGAGACGGAATCGCATCCGATCCCAAGGCAAACCGCGAAGACACACAGGTTGCCAACCTGTGCTACGAGAGGCCGCGAGGGGCTGCCCGTGCCCGAGAGCCGGGCTGTGGGAGCAAGCGAAGCCACGGATGGCGAAGCGCAGCGGACACGCAGTGAACGGAGGCCTGGAGGGCCGCCGTGAACGTCCGGCGACGGGCATGGGCAGCCCCGAGCGCGAGGATGACGGCTAGAAGCACGCGCGGCCTTTGAGCTTCGTGTGCCGGGTCCGCGTTGATCAGGCGCCGGGGCGGCGGAAGTGCCGGTACGACTGGAGCACGTCGTGGAGATCCGACGAGATCGTGACTTCGTCATCGGCGAAGTCTGAGAGCCACGTGCGATGGCTGGCGACGGCGTCGGCCAGAAGGGGGAGAATCTCGCCGAGCGAGACCCGCACGCCCTGGTCGGCGGATTCCTCGACCGCCGCGTACTCCCGCACCTTCAGATCGGGTTCGCTGTAGACCCGCAGTTGTCGCATCGCCATGGGCATTCTCCCTTGCCGTGGGCATCGCGAAGGCGGCTTTCAGACTTTCGCCCGACCGTCATCCTGACGGCTAACCGCTCTTCTCTTCCTTTTTGATATCGGCTGGAACAGCCGTCAGGGTTTGGCCGATTTCCCCACCTCCACGGAATACGAGGGCCGAGGCTGGGGCCGGTCGGCAATCTGGAGCGTCTGGGAGATCCCCACGGCTCACGCCGTTGGGCTTCCTGGTCCGGAGTGATCCCCACGGCTCACGCCGTTGGGCTTCCTGGTTCAGGCCCGCCCGCCCGGTTGCCCGGCGTTGGCCATGCGGCCGGCCCGGAAGGCCTCGCCGATGCTCTTGGGCACAAGCGCCTCTGCCTGGAGCACGCGGGCCCGGTTTTCGGCGGTGGCGGCCTTCATCTCCTGCTCGCGGGCGATCGCCACGCTCCGCCGCTCCTCGGCCCTTGCCCGGGCAACGCGGGTGTCGGCCTCGGCCTGGTCTGCCTGCAATCGGGCGCCGATGTTCTCGCCCACTTCGATGTCGGCGATGTCGATCGAAACGATCTGGAACGCCGTCTGGGCGTCGAGGCCCCGCTGGAGCACCGCCTTCGAAATCGTGTCGGGATGCTCCATCACCTCGAAGTGGCTGGCGGACGAACCGATCGAGGTGATGATCCCCTCACCGACCCGGGCGATGATCGTCTCTTCGGTCGCACCGCCGATGAGCTGCTGCAGGTTTGTCCGCACGGTGACGCGGGCCTTGATTTTGAGCTCGACGCCGTTCTTGGCGACGGCCGAGAGCGTCGACTTGCCGCTGGCGATGTCGGGGCAGTCGATCACCTTGGGATTGACGCTCGTCTGCACCGCGTCGAGCACGTCGCGGCCGGCGATGTCGATCGCGCAGGCCCGGTCGAAGTCGAGGTCGAGGTCGGCCCGCTGAGCCGCGATGAGGGCTCGGATCACGCGAGGCACATCGCCGCCGGCGAGGTAGTGGGCCTCAAGTCGCTGCGCTGTGATGTCGGGCCCGAGCCCCGCCTGGGTCGCCATGATCCTGGCCTGGACGATCGTGCGGGCGTTGACCTTCCGGAGGCTCATGCCGAGCAGCTCCATGAATGTCACCCGCGCCTTCGACCAGTAGGCCTGAAACCAGAGCTGGCCGTAGTTGAAGACGAGCAGCAGCATCGTCAGCACGGCGAGCCCGATGAGGATCGAGGCGCCGACGAGGACTTCAGGCGGCAGGCCTGCGGGGCGAGGGTTCAAGCGAGGGACTCCGGACGGGGCGACTGACGATAGAGACCGGCATCAAGCCTAGTTCGCGGATCGTCCCAGGCAAAATCAGTCGTTTCTCGGTGCTCAGCCGGGTTTTGCATGAGCCGCCCGCAGCCGCTTGTCCAAGCCCAACGCCGTGAGGCGTGGGGCGAACCGCCAGCAGAGGCCGCGCTCAGCGTGGTTCGCCCGCGGCCTTACGGCCGTCGGCTTTGAGCATGCGACCGAGCTTGTGGCTCGTGTGTCATCCGTATCAGCCCTCGATCCAGCCGCCACCGAGGAGGCGGTCGCCGGCGTAGCAGACCGCCGGCTGGCCCGGGGAGATCGGTCCCGGGGAGCGTTCTGGGCCGCCGGTGAACTCCGCCGTGAAGCGGTCTGCCGACAGCAGCGTGACAACGGCCGGGGCGGCGGTGCGCTGGGCGCGGCACTGCACGAGGCACTCGAAGGGTTCGATCGGCGGCGCTTCAAGCCAGGTCGCGCTGCCGGCGACAAGACGCGTTTCGGGCACCTCGCTCCTGGGGCCCACGACCACGCGGCACGCCTCCGGCTCGATGCGGATCACGTGGAGCGGCGTGCCCACGGCGATGCCCAACCCCTGCCGCTGGCCGACGGTGAAGTGCTCGATTCCGGGATGACAGCCGAGGATGCGGCCACCCGAGTCGACGATCTCGCCAGCCCGCGAGCCGCCGAGCCGATGGGCCACGAGCCGGGCGTGTTCGCCGGGGGCGACGAAGCAGATCTCTTGGCTGTCGGGCTTGTCAGCCGTCACGAGGCCGAGCGCGGCGGCGCGGGCCCGCACGTCCGCCTTTGCCAGGCCGCCGACCGGGAGCATCATTCGTCGAAGTCGGTCTGGGCGGATGTCGAAGAGCACGTAGGACTGGTCGCGGGCGGCGTCGAGGCCGCGGCGGAGCGCGGGACCGTCCGGGCCCTGATCGAGTCGGGCGTAGTGACCGGTGGCGACGTGTGCGGCGCCGATCGCATCGGCGTGGTCGAAGAGCCTGCCGAACTTGATCCAGGAGTTGCAGCGGACGCACGGGTTCGGCGTGCGTCCGCTGCCGTAGTCAGCGGCGAACGCGTCGATGATCCGCTCGAACTCGACTGAGAGATCGAGGGCATAGAGTGGAATCCCGAGCCGGTCGGCCACGCGACGGGCGTCGAGGGCGTCGGTCGGACTGCAGCAGCCTTGATGCCCCGGTCGCGGCGAGACGATCGCCAGGGGGTCGGCGACTTCGGCCGGCGGGAGCGCCGGCGCGGCGTGCCGCATGAACACGCCGACGCAGTCGTATCCCTGCTCGACGAGCAGCGCAGCGGCGACGCTCGAATCGACGCCCCCCGACATCGCCACCACGACGCGGCGGTGCATCTCAGTAGACGATCACGCTCTCGACGCGGTGCGGCACCAGCCGCTCGCGACCGTTGAGCGGGGAAATCTCAACGAGGAACGACGCCCCGACGACGCGGCCGCCGCCCGCCTCAATGAGCTTGATGCATGCGGCTGCTGTCCCTCCCGTCGCCAGCACGTCGTCGACCACGAGCACGCCGGCACCGGCGGGAAGCACGCCCCGGTGCATCTCCAGCCGGTCGCGGCCGTATTCCAGGTCGTACTCGTGGGAGATCGTATCGGCCGGGAGTTTGCCCGGCTTCCGCACCGGGATCACACCAACGCCGAGTTCGAGAGCCAGCGGACCAGCGAACAGGAATCCCCGGGCCTCGACCGCGGCGATCGCCATCACGCCGGCGGACCGCCATGGCCCGGCCAGGGCCTGGATCGCCGCCGCGAACGCCCCGGCGTCGGCGAGCAGCGGAGTGATGTCGCGGAACAGGATGCCCGGTTTCGGGAAGTCGGGAATCGGACGGATGTGGCGGGAGAGGTCCATGGGAAAAGTGTCGACGATCAGGCGCCCTGCCGCAACCGGATCCGTGCCCGCGGCACCCCCTCGATCTCCGCCGCCAGCGTCGCCAGGGTCTCCGATTCGATCTGCCGCACCCGTTCCCGCGTGAGCCCGAGGCCGGCGCCGATCTCCTTGAGCGTCATCGGCTCGCTACCGGTCAGGCCGAAGCGGAGCTTGATAATGGTGCAAGCCCGCTGGTCGAGCTCGTCGATTCGCTTGAGAACGTGCCTCAGGGTGTCGTCGTCGAGCATCACGTCCGCGGGGCAACGGGCGTTGTCGTCACGGATCAGTTCCCCGAGCGACCAGCCCCCTTCGGCCTGCTCCACGTGCGGCGTCGACTGGTGCACGTGGATTGCCTTCTTGATGATCGGGAGCTTCTTGCGGGCGAGCCCCAGGCTCCGGGCCACTTCCTCCGGAGTCGGCGGGCGGCTCAGCGTGTCGAGCAGCCTGGCGGTCGCCCGCCGCCACTTGGAGAGAATCTCCACCATGTAGGCCGGGATGCGGATGGTCTTGCCGGAGTTGATCAGCGCCCGCTTGATCGACTGCTTGATCCAGTAGCTCGCGTAGGTGCTGAACCGGGTTCCCATGGTGGGGTCAAAGCCCTCCACCGCCCGCAAGAGCCCGAGGTTCCCCTCCTCGATGAGGTCGGGCAGCGGCAGTCCACGGTTGGCGTAGCCGCGGGCGATGTTGACGACCAGGCGCAGGTTCGCCCGCACCATGTGATCCCGGGCGAGCGCGTCCCCCTTGCCGATCGCGACGGCCAACCGCTTCTCGTCGTCGGCCGTGAGCAGCGGCGTCTCATTGATGTCGCGCAGGTACGTCTCCAGCGGGTTCTGGACGGCAGTGGAGGGCGACTTGCGGCGTGGGGACGGCATGGGCGGTTTTGGAATGCAAGGGTGATGGATGGTACGACGCCGTTGACGAGGCGGGCTGGCGACCGCGGCGGCGGTACCGGAGACAACCGGCACAGCCAAAGGTATCGGCGGTGGTCGGCGACAACTGCACAAGCCTGACGGGCGGGGCACACCGCGCGGCTCGTGCCGGTCGCAGCGGCGGTGCTACCGACGGCAGCCGCGGCCGTCAGTCCTCGTGGCGGACGGCGGTTGGGCCGACAGTGCGATCGAGAAACTCGACAAGCGCTCCAGCGGCAGGGCTCCCTCGTCGCGGTGCCAGATCGCTCGCCGTGGCATCGAGAATCACCAAGCCACTCTCGACGCCTGCCGCGCGGAGCGCTGCGTCGAGCCGGTCTCCCTGGTCGAGTGCGGTTCCGTCGCCGCGGCCCCCATGCACGATGAGCGCGGGGGGGGCTTGGGCCGAGACGTGCAGCAGCGGGCTCGCCCGCTGGGCCGCCTCGCGAAACTCGGGAAGCGGCCCGCCCACGAGTCGGCTCGCTGCAGAGCCGGCGCGATCGTGGCTGCCACCGAGCGAGGGCAGGTGCGTCGGGGCATCGAACATCGCGACTGCCGCGACGTCGGCTGGCGCCACCGCTGCGGCGTCCTCGGCCGAGGCTTCATGGATCGGCCGAGGATCGGTCGGGGCGAAGGCGACGAGTGCGGCGAGATGACCTCCACCGCCCATGCCGGCCACGCACATCCTGGAGGCATCGATCCCCCACGTCTCCGCATCGGCGCGGAGTGCTGCGAGGGCCGCGCGGCAGTCGTCGAGTTGGGCCGGGAACACGGCGAGGTCGCTCGGACGGTAGTCGACGCAGGCAACGGCAAAACCCTGCTCGACCAGCCATGCGATCGGGCAGTCGGCCTTGGCTCCGGTCCGCCAGTCACGCCCTTGGATCCAGACCACCAGCGGCAGCCCGCCTCCGGTACAACCCTCCGGTAGGAACAGGTCATAGCGCTGCCTGGGATGCTCACCATAGGCCTGATCGGGATGCGCGATCGCCTGCAGCCGGTCTGCCGGCGGGATCGGCTCGGTGGGCAGGGCGAGCAGTGGTTCAACACTCCGCGGCTCTTCAAGCAACGGAACTGGGCGCGGCTCGACGGGAGCTGGGCGCGGCTCGACGGTCACTGGATCGAGATCGCCGCGGCGGATGATTCGCCGCTGTGCCCGGCGGCTGGTTCGTCGCGCCGGCGGGAGTTCGACGGGGAGCGGGGCGTCTGCGGCTGGTCTCGGGTCATTGCGCCAGGCGAGTTCGACGCCGGACCAGTCGGCTCCGCCAGCCGGACTGCCGGCGAGGCACGTCACCATGACACCGACGACGGTCGTGGCGACGGTCTTGTTCACGGGCGGGCAGCGTCTCCTGGGAGCCGCGAGTATACCTCCGCCCGGGGGTGGGCCCCGCGTCGCCCCTGAGGAGCGACGCGGGGCACCGGAAGGATCAGCGTCGGGCCGGAACCTGGCCGGTCGGCGTCAGCTCGTCGATGATTCGAGGGATGTACTTGGCAAGGACCTCGGCGAGCTGATCGCGATCGATGCCCTTGGAACGGGCGTACTGGTCGAGTTCCTGCTGGCCGAAGGTTTCCTCAATCTGCCGCCGGTCCACTGATTTGTTGGGGCCGGTGCGGACCCACGAGTCGACCTGATCACGCATACCCTTTTCCTCGAACTGCTTGACGACCTCGGGCAGCTTCTGGGCAGAGCCTCCGCCGAAGATCTGGGAGAGGATGTCGCTGAGGTCGTTTGGCGACGGCATGCCCTGGGGCGGCTGCTGCGGCTGCTGCGGCCGCTGCTGGGGTTGGGGGCGCTGCTGGGGCTGCTGCTGGCCTTGCTGCTGCGCCGCACCTTCGAGGACCTGCTTCAGGATCTCGCCGAGAATGTCCATGGTGACCTTTTCATCGCTGGAGAATCGATCCATCGTCGGCAACGCCGACGCTGCACCCGTAGTCTACGGCCGTCCTGAGCCAGGGAAAAGCAGCCGGCGTCAGTCGAGCGAAACCGCTTCGCCGCCGGCCCTCGTCGCGAGCTGACCGAGAATCTGCACCGAGGTGTCTTCCGATACCAGCCGCACCGACCCGTCCGCCATGGCCATGTTCGCCCCGGCGGTGTGAAAGCTGTACACGAGCCAGCCGTTTTCGTTGGAGCCGTTGACCCGCATCAGCGTGGTGGGGATTGGCCCTGCGGTGGGGCCCGACGTGCACCACGCGGCGGCTTTCTCACCGAAGCCGTAGGGATTGTCGTTGGTCGCCCACGCACCACCCTGCGCCCGCGCGCAGCTGGCGCCCGCGGCCTGATCCGCGTTTGCCGGAGAGCGCGTGCGTGCCCGCCACACGTCTTCGCGGCCCGCGCTCTCGGCGAGCAGGATCGTCTTCGAAAGGCCGTCGGTGATCTTGGCCATGGTGCACCGCGGACGCGTGGCGGTGGCCCCGCAGTTCGTCCAGGACTCCGTTGGCCCTGGTCCCGCCGTCACGGTGCCGGCGGTCAGGCCGGCCAGCGCGTTGAAGTTCGTACCCGTGCCGGCCACTACGAAGTAGTCGCTGCACGCGCCGGTCTTTCGTGGATTCTCGATCTTGTCCTGGATCCGGTTGGGGAACGGCGATGAGGGGCACTGCAGCGCCGGCAGAATGGTCCGGGCCAGCGCGCGATTGCCGGTCGGGCTGTCATCGAAGGCGCCGGCGGTGCCGCCGTTCGGCGCCGATCCGTCTTGATTCTCCCACCAGTTGCGCGACAGGTCGTAGCTCGCCATCAGCGCCGCTTCTTCCACGTAGGGGAGTACGTCCGGGGCCCAGCTCCGATGGGCCATCTTCGGCTCGCAGGCGGTGATCGCGCCGGAGAAGAGCCGCTTCAGCGGCGGCAGCATCCGCCGGACAGTTTCGTAGTTGTGAAACGCGATGGGGAGCTGGCGGAGCTTGTTGGCACACGCCGTTCGCTGCGCCGATTCCCGCGCGGACTGCACCGCGGGCAGGAGCAGACCGATGAGCGTGGCGATGATCGCGATCACCACGAGCAGTTCCACGAGGGTGAAGCCGCGATGTTCGGCGTTGACGGTGGTGGGGTGGCACATGGCGGCGACTGCTGACGGCGGGGGACGTCAGCGGATGCTATCGCCGCCGCCGCCCCGGGGGCACGGGGAATCCGTCGCCACGGCCGGTGAACTTTTCACCGGCTGAGTGGCCGGCGGGAAAAAGACGGGGTCATGCGTGGTTCGCCCGCGGCCTCACGGCCGGTCGGCTTTCACTCGCCACGCACTCGCGCATGGATCATGTGCGATCCGTGTCAGTCGTCGAGGCCGAACTGCCGGAGCTTGGTTCGGAGCGTTGCCCGGTCGAGGCCGAGGAGTTTGGCGGCGGCCGTGCGGTTGCCGCCGGCGTGGGCGAGTGCCTCGCGAAGGAGTGTGGCCTCGACGAGCCGGACAGCCCGGTTGTGGAGATCGGGCTCCGGCAGCCGACCGAAGGCCGCGCGGGCCGCCGCGGCCCAGTCCTTGATGGCGGCGTCGACGTGGTGGCCGGCGGTCTCGAGCGGCCCGGCTCCGGTGGCGGTGACCTCACGTGGCGGCAGGTGCTCCGGCCGCAGCGCGGCGCCCCGGGCGATCACGGCGGCGTGTTCGACGGCCGCCCGGAGGTCGCGAACGTTTTGCGGCCAGTCGCGGTCCAGAACCGCCGCGAGAAACTCGGGCGACACCGCGGGCACCGTCGCCGCCTGCGTGGCGGCGGCATGCCGGGCGAGGAACGACCGCACGAGCGGTTCGATGTCGTCGCAGCGGTCGGCGAGCGCCGGCATCGCGATCGGCGCTGGGCTCATGAGGGTGGCCAGGCGTTGGTCCAGCGCAAGCGTTTCGGGGCCGAGCCTGCTCGCCACGATCAGTCGGGCGTCGAGTGGGTGTGCGGTGCCGCCGCGGAAGAGTTCGCGTGTCGCGATCACGTTGGCGAGCCGCGCCTGCACCTCCGGCGGTGCCACCTCGATCGCCTCGATCAGGAGCGTGCCGCCGGAAGCGATTTCAAGAAGCCCCGCTGCATCGCTGCTCCCAAAAAGTTCACCGCCGATCGCGGTGGGCGCGAGGGCCGCGAGGCTTGTGGCGACGAATGGCCCGCCCGGTCTGGGGCCGTGGGCGTGCACGGCGCGGGCCGCGAGATCCTTGCCGCTTCCTGCGAGGCCCGTGATCAACAAGGGCCGCTCGTCCGCCGCGGCGGCGGCGATCCGCTTGTAGACCTCCTGCATCGCAGCCGACGATCCCACGAGCGGCGGCGGTGTCGTCTCGGGCTCACCGGCAGGCTCGCGTGGCAGCCATTGCGACAGTGCCCTGGCGACCACTGCCGAGACGTGTTCGAGGTCGAATGGCTTCACAAGATAGTCGAAGGCGCCGGCGCGAACGGCGCGGACGGCCGTGTCGAGGTCGCCGAATGCCGTCATCACGATGATCGGGGCCGGCCCCGTCTCCCGCAGATCGGGAATGGCGTCGATGCCGTCGCGTCCGGGAAGACGCACATCGAGCAGGATCGCGTCTGGTCGGGAGCGGGTCGCGGCGGCGAGGGCGTCGGCTACGTTTGCCGTGACGTCGACCGCATGCCCCTCGTCGGTGAGGAGTTCCCGCAGGCTCCAGCCGATGGCCGGCTCGTCGTCGACAACCAAAATACGGCTCACGCGACCGGCTCCTGGTGGCTGGAGGTGGCGGCGATCACCGCCTCGGGCAGTGCGATCGTAAAGCGCGTGCGGCCGTCGGCCCGCCGCCAGGTGAGCGTGCCGCCGTGCTGCTCCGCCACGGCCCGGGCCACCGAGAGCCCGAGGCCCACGCCTTCCTGCTTGCCGGTCACGAACGGCTCGGTGAGTGCCGTGCCGAGTTCCGGTGGCGGCCCCGGCCCGTCGTCCTCCACTGCGAGCGTGACGCGGCCGCCACCGACCTCGGCGGCCATGCTCACGTGGCCGCCACCGCCGGTGGCGTCGATCGCGTTGAGGGCGAGGTTCACCAGTGCCGCCCGCAGCGCCTCGCGGCGGCCCATCAGGCTCGCGGCACAGTCCGGGCCCGCAGTGAGTTCGACGCCGAGGTGGACGCACCGCGGGGCCACGAGATGGCAGACCTCCGCCACGAGTGCGTCAACGTCAACGGCCGCGGGCTCCGTGGTTGGTGGCTTGCCGAGGGCCAGCAGGCCGCGAACCTCTTCCTCGACGATGTCGAGCTGCCGGCAAGCGACGGCGAGGCTGTCGTCAGGTCGGTGGCCGGAATCACCGCCGGGGCAGCGACGGCGGTGGAGGTCGATCGCGAGCCGAGCGCCGGTGATGGCGTTGCGGAGTTCATGGGCGAATCCCGCCGCGAGCTGGCCAAGGAGCCGCTGCCGCTCGCCTGCGACGAGCCGCGCCCTGAGTGACTCCAGTTCGCCGCTCATCCGCTCGACGCCCGCGGCGAGGCGGCCCACCTCGTCGCCATCGGCGTCGGCAGCCGCAGTCCCGAACTCGCCCTGCGAGATCCGCTCCACCCGCCGCTCGATCGCGGCGATCCGGCTGGCGATCCGCCCAGTGGTCGCCAGCCCCAGCGGCACGAGTACGGCGAGCGTCGCCGCAGCGACGGCCAGCACAGGCCAGGCCGCCGCCCAGGTCGTGGCCGCGAGACGTTGCACCGGCGTGAGGACAAACGCCCGCTCCGGCCGCACTCCCGAGGCGCGGACGATGGCGACGGAGTGCCGCTGGCCGCCGATCGTGATCACCTCGCCGTCGCGCGCCGCCCGCAGCGTGGCCGTCGCCTCACGGAGTTGCTCCGGCGTGAGGGTGGCGTCGGCCGGAGCGTCAGCCGCGTCGTTCCAGACCACGAGTTCGCTGCCCGTGAGGTTGCCGAGGGCGTCGAGCACGGCCGGTACCAGCGCGATCCGCGAGCGGTCGAGCGCGGCCACGATCCGCTCGCGGCTGGTGCGGGCGGCGACGACGGCGCTGCGCGTCGCCAGCCAGGCCGCAAAGGCTACGTTGGCCAGCACCGCGATCAGCACCAGTCCGACGACCGGCCAGACGAGCTGCGCGGAGAGCGTGCGACCCGGAAGCGGCATGGAAGGCTCGGTGCGGAAGAGAGGCGACCACCATCCATCGTACCGGGATCGACCTGGTCAGCCGCGCGTGCGCCGGCTGTCTCCTGCCCGTATCATGGCGGCATGCACCCTCGCGTCGCGGTCGCCTGCCTGCTCGTGTTCATCGCCGTCGCGGCTCGCGGCGACACTCCCGACGTGCCCCGCGAACTCGTCGCCTTCGGGCCGCCGTCGGCCGAGCCGCTGTTTGCGGGCGGTGGAGGAGAGGCCTGGGACCGCGACCTGCGGGAGCGGGGCTGGATCCTGCGTCACGGCGGCCACTGGCACCTCTGGTACACCGGCTCGAACCTCGATCGCGATCCCGTGCGGCGGCTTGGCCATGCGACGAGCGGCGACGGCCTCAACTGGACGCGGTCTGCCGGCCCGCTCCTGCCCAACCGCTGGGTCGAGGATGTCTGCGTGGCGCAGGTCGGCAGGTCGGGCGAGGAAAATTTCCTCATGGTTGCCGAGGGCGAACACGACATCGCTCACCTGCTCGCGTCGCGAGACCTCGCATCGTGGCGGCCCTGCGGCCCGCTCGACATTCGCCTCGCGTCTGGCGGGGCGATTCCCGACGGTCCGCGGGGCACGCCCACGCTCTGGGTCGACTGCGGTCGCATGTATCTGTTTTATGAGCGGCGGGATGACGGCGTCTGGCTTGCCACGTCGCGTGACGGCTGCACGTTCACCAACATCAGCGACGAGCCGGTGCTGGCCTGCGGCCCCGAGGCTTTCGACCGGCACGGGGTCGCCGTCGATCAGATCGTGCGGTTCGACGGCCGCTGGTATGCCTACTACCACGCCAGCCCCGATCCCGATCGGCAGACGTGGCAGACCTGCATCGCCGCGAGCGACGATCTCATCCAGTGGGAAAAGTGGGTGGGCAATCCCGTCTTGCCGGTTGATCCCGCTCATCCGAAGCGGTCGAGCGCGACCGTCATCCACGACGGTGAGCGGCTGCGGCTCTACACCACGCACCCCGACGTCCGCGTGCGGTTCTCGATCGATCCTGTCGCGGCCTGCCGGCTCAGGCGCTGACCGGGTCGATGAACATCGCCCGGGCGTTGCCGTGGCAGACGCCCGCGACCACGGCGTCGAGCCAGTCGCGGCGGTCGGGGAGCCGACCGCTGGCCACGTCGCTACCCAGCAGGTCGCAGAGGATCCGGCGGAAGTATTCGTGCCGCGGATACGAGAGGAATGATCGCGAGTCGGTGACCATCCCCACAAACCGCGCGAGCAGGCCGAGGTCGGAGAGCATGTTCATCTGGTCCCGCATGCCCCGCTCCTGGTCCATGAACCACCAGCCGCTGCCCCACTGCATCTTGCCGGGGATGACGCCATCCTGAAACGAGCCCGGCATCGCGGCGAAGACGGCGTTGTCGGCAGGGTTGATGTTGTAGAGGATCGTGCGGCCGAGGGTGTTTTCGCCGGAGAGCCGTCCGAGGAAGCGAACGAGCCCGGGGCCCTGCGTGAGGTCGCCGATCGTGTCGCAGCCGGCGTCGGCGCCGAGCCGCTTCGCGAGCAGCGGGTTGGGGTCGCGGACGGGGCCGAGGTGCAGCTGCGTGACGAAGCCCCGGGCGTGGTTGAGCCGGGCGACATGGAGCACGATGGACGTCGCGAAGCGGTCGGCCTCCTCGGGCGTGGCGGCGGTGCCGGCCATGGCCCGCTGCCAGATCGAAGTCGCCTCTGTGTCGGTGCAGTGGGTGGCGGCGAGCACATCGAGCCCATGGTCGCTCGCCCGGCAGCCAGCGGCGGCGAAGTCGGCGTGCCGCGTGGCGAGCGCCGCGAGCAGGCCTGCGTGGGTGTCGGTGCCGATCCCGGAGACATCGGCGAGCTTCTTCGCCCAGGCCCTCACCTTCTCGGGCTGGTGCACCTTGCCAGCCACGTCGGGGCGGAAGGTGGGCACGACCTTCACGGGGAAGCCCGAGGTGGCGATTCGTGCGTGCCAGTCGAGCGGATCGACAGGATCGTCGGTCGTGCCGACGAGCGCCACGTTCATCTTCGTGAGGATGCCCCGGGCGGTGAGCGGCCCCGCGGCGAGCTGTCGATTGGCCTCCGTCCAGACCCTCTCTGCGGTGGTGCCGTCGAGGAGGTCGTCGATCCCGAAGTGGCGGCGGAGTTCGAGGTGGGCCCAGTGAAAGAGCGGATTTCGCAGCGTATGCGGCACCGTCTCGGCCCAGGCCTGAAACTTCTCCCGCGGCGTGGCTGAGCCGGTGATCCGCTCCTCGTTCACTCCGTCGGCCCGCATCGCCCGCCACTTGTAGTGGTCCCCCTCCAGCCAGGCGGCGTGGAGGGTTTCGAACCGCCGGTCTTCAGCGATGTCTTTCGGGCTCAGGTGGCAGTGGTAATCGACGATCGGCTGCGCCGTCGCCACCCGCTGGTAGAGGTCGGCCGCCACCGGAGTGGAGAGCAGGAAGGCGTCATCGCAGAATCCCATGGTGTTCCTAGCGCTTCACGAGGGCGTCGCGGATCTCGCGGAGCAGCACCACGTCTTCCGGCGGCGGCGGCGGGTCCGCGGTCGTGACCGTGTCGAACTTCGCCTTGGCGGAGTTGAGCGCCTTGATGACGAGGAAGATCGCCCCGGCCACGAGCAGGAAGTCGACCACCGACTGGATGAAGGGGCCATAGTTGAGGATCGGGTAGGCCTGGTCGATCATCACCGGCTTGCCTTCCACCATCTCCATCGTGCCGTCGGCGTTGAGCTTCGGGGCCTCGGTCTGGATCTTGTAGGCCAGGTCGGTGAAGTTCACGCCGAACTTGCTCGTCAGCAGGTTCAGGGGGGGCATGATGATGTTGGCGACGAGCGAGCTGATGATCTTGCCGAACGCGCTGCCGATCACCACGCCGACGGCGAGATCGATCACATTGCCGCGCATCGCGAAGTCACGAAACTCTTTCAGAAGGCCCATCGTGGTCATGCTCCGGGGTGTCTGGTCGAAGGGCGACAGTATGCCGCGGCACCGCCGGCCGCTTCAACAGTCGCCACCTCGGGGTGATGGCGGGTAGAGTAGCCCACGTCCTCGACACGCCCGGTGCCGTCCTGCATGTCCACCATCGGCCTCGCCCTCTCCGGCGGCGGATTCCGCGCCACGCTCTACCACCTCGGCGTGATCCGCTACCTGCGGGACAGCGGCTCACTGCCCCTGATCGGCGACATCGCGGCGGTGTCTGGGGGCAGCATCCTGGCCGCCCACCTCGTCCTCAACTGGGACCGCTACAACGGCACCGATGCCGAGTTCGCCGAGGCGGCCGGCGAGGTGATCCGGTTCGTGCAGCACGACGTTCGCAACCGGATCGTCCGCCGCCTGCCGCTGCTGTTTCCGATCCGGCTCGTCGGCAAGCTCACCGGCTGGTCGGCTGCGAACTTCACGCCCAACGCGCTCCTGGAGAAGTACTACCGCACGTTTCTCTACGGTGACCGCCGGCTCTTCGAACTCCCCGAGCAGCCGGCGCTGCACATGCTCGCCACGAACGTCAGCGACGGCGTGATGGCTGTTTTCAACCGCGAGGGCCTGCACATCCAGAAGCGGGAGCGGGGTGAAACTGATCCCTTTCGGCACATCGCAGGGCAGACGGCGACGATTGCCAAGGTGGTGAGCGCCTCCTCGGCGTTTCCGGGTTTCTTTCCCCCCGTTGAGATCACGGCCCACGATCTCGGTGTGCACGAGGGTCAGTTTCCGACGGAGTCGTTCACCGACGGCGGGGTCTACGACAACCTCGGCATCCGCGGCTTCGCCTGGCTCACCGACCACCGCGGCCGTTCGTATCACCGAGTGATCGTCAGTGACGCCGGTAAGCCGTTTCAGATTCTTGGCAACGCGCCCCTGGGCTTCATCGCCCAGTCGATCCGCGCCACCGACATCCTCTGGGACCGCGTCTGGCAGCTGGAGCGAGAAAACTTCGGTGACCAGAATGGCTTCCATTTCCTGCCCGTGACGCACGTCGTCGACGCCCACGAGGATCCGCACGGCGTGCATCCGGTGGTGCAGGCGGAGGTGTCGGGCATCCGTACCGACCTCGACCGGTTCAACGATCTGGAGGCCAACGCACTGGTTGCGCATGGCTACGAGGTGGCCCGCAGCTTCCACCGGCGGATCGGCGCGAAGGCGCTCCGGCCGATTCACGACGGCCCGCCCTGGGAGCCGCTGCCGGGTCGGCATTCGGTGGTCGTGGCGGTGCCGCAGTCGGCTGCCCACGGCACCGCGCGGACCACGGGCACGAGCCCGCCGGCTCGGCTGGCCGAACTGCTCCGGCGCTCCAGCCACCGCAAGGTTTGGGCGACGCTGCTCGACTGGAAGGACTGGCCGAGCTACTTGTATCTGGCGCTCGGTCTGCTGCTCTTCGTCTACCTGCCGGTGCGTTTCTACACGCTGCACCGTCGCGCCGAGATGCTCACCAGCGTGATTGATTCGATCGCCAAGGGTGATCCGGACATTCGCCTCGTGCTCGACCTGGTGGAGAGCGACCCGGTCGCCGGCTGGCAGAAGCTCGACGTCAGCGATGCCGCCGAGCCGACCGTCGACGATTACGCCGGCGTCGAGATCCTCTCCTACAGCCGGATCAACGACCTGCGGACGGCCTGGAGTGGTGGTCTTCAGCCCGATCGTGGTGGGCAGGTTCGCTTCCGCGACCGCGTGGTGATCCGCCTCACCGACGACACGCGACGGCAGAAGGGGGTCGTGTTTCGGACCGCCCTCCCGGTGGAGGGCGTTGATTATCGCCAGCCCAATGGTTCTTTGCCGGGGCGGGTGCGCCGCGTGAAGGAGCGGGCCGCCGACGGCACGGAGGAGAGTCATTACGAGTATCACGTTGACCTGTCGGACGCCCCGGTCGGTGAGCCGGTGCCGCTCGAGGTCGCGGCGGTGGTGCGATACAAGTCGCTGCCCGCGGGCCGGCTGCCTCTGGTGATGCAGTTCAATGCCGATCTGCTCACCGTCTGGATCCTGTTTCCCGACGACCATCCCTATCACCGCTACCAGCTCGTCACCTATCCACGCGGTCAGGACACGGCCCTCGAGCCGCTCACCTCACGATACACGATCGACCATCCCTACGGCCGGCTGATCGGCTGGTCGGTGATCATGCCCCGGCAGGGGAGCGTGTATGAATGCCGCTGGTCGGGCAACTGATCCGCGGCGGCCGTCAGCGGCACAGGCGGAGCCCGGCCCACACGGCCACCAGTCCGGCGACGTTGGTAAATGCCATGTAGGCGAGCGCCGCGGCGGCGCGGCCCGATTCGAGCAACGCGACCGACTGAAAGGCGAAGCTCGAATAGCTGGTGAAGCCGCCCAGCAGGCCGACGAGGAGCACCGTCTCCTGTTCCGGAGTGATCCCGCGGGTGCGGGTGAGCGCGTAGATCGCGCCAAAGGCGAACGAGCCAGCCACGTTGGCGGTGAGCGTCCCCCACGGAAACGATGAACCGAAGAGCTTCACGGCGGCCGTCGTGCAGCCGGCGCGGAGCAGCGTGCCGGCGGCGCCAGCCGCGGCGAGAGCGACGACCTGGAGGAGGTGGTTCATGCTGCGATCATGCGGCGTGTGGATCTCTCATCGACCGGCGGGTGGCCCTGGATTGCATCGCCGCGCGGCTGATCGCAACGTCCGGGAAGCTGTGGGGTTCTGGGCAGGATTGGTTGGCTGGGATGGGCTGAACCGTGAGGATTGGCATGCGTATTATTCCTTGTTCGGGGATGTTCAACCAAGGAGGGTTTCATCATGGACGCGCATTTCAACGAGTATCTGGCAGCGGTCGCCGGCATGCAGGATCTCTATGGCCATGCGGCCGAGGATCATCCGACCGAGTTTCACGACGAGGTCACGACGCCCGCTGCCGCGGTCGAGTCGGTCGCCGCGGCCGCGACGATCGCCTCGTCGATCTGACGGGCCGCGGTGCGAATGCCGGCGTGCGGCTGATCGAAGAAGCCACGAGCCGTAGGCAGATTCACGCTCCTAGCCATGCCCTGTCATCAGTTCGCTGGCCAGCCAGCGTCCACCGCCGGCGCCCTTCGTGCCAACAGAATTTCCCCACTACTTCACCGGGATGTAGGCGTTGACACCCACGGTCACCTTCTTGCCGTTTACCACACAGTCGGTTTCCTTGTTTCCGTGGGTTGAGGCGACCACCAGCGTTTTGCCGCTGGCCGACCGCTCGGGCTTGGCATTCATCGGGATTCGTAGGACCAGTTCGTCGCCGACGATCTGTGCTGAAAAAGCCATGGATTCAATCCTTCGGAGTGTGTGATGGGGCTGAACAGACCGCTCTCGAGCCCTCGACCCATTCTTCCAGGTATAAGATTTCGAAAGCCACCCACAAACCGGAGCTTTTCCCATGAGCGAACACATCTACAAAATGATCGAGTTGGTCGGCTCTTCCCACACGAGTATCGAGTCGGCGGTTCAGAACGCCATCGCCAAGGCCGAGATCAACGAGAGCAAGATGCGCTGGTTCGAGGTTGTTGATACCCGAGGCCACATCGAGAACGGCAAGGTTGCCCACTGGCAGGTGCGGGTAAAGATCGGTGCCACGCTAGACGACTGATGAGCCACCGCCGCATGGGGCGGCTCTGGAGCAATTCAGCCCGGAAATCACCGGCCAAAGGCTTGAAGTCGGCTGAGGGTGAAGCAGTGTTCGCTGTCGAGCCGGAAGTGGAACTGCCTGAATCAGTCGGGTTCAACGTAAGAGAGTTCTCGCGAGCGGAGGACCTTATCGATGACAACCTCGAACTCATCAAACAAAAATGGGCCGAGCACCTTGGCTGACCGTGCCCTCAAGGCATGGCATGAGCAGGGGATGATCTTTGTCAGGTTTGCCAGCGGTCATGAGGCGAGTTTTCCCACCAAGGGCAACCCGCGGCTGGAATCCGCTGCCGAGGAAGATGTGGGCTGCATCGAGATCTCTCCATTCGGGCTGCACTGGCCGACGCTCTACGAGGACTTGTCGTTCGCGGGAATCCTTGAGAAGCGTTACGGTCAACGATGACCGTAACGCCAGCGCTCGATGGGGGAGAGCGCATTCCCCGCCCGATCGTCCAGCGAATACTGTAGGGGACGATATTTGCCGCCACATGGATCCTCCGGCTTGCGCAAGAGAGCGACATGCGAGCCGGTGCGGGACCCAGCGAAGAAAGCTCCCCGAGTAGGATGGTTCCGGATCGTGGTTTCACCGAGAGATACAGCGTTTTCTGCCCGATGGTGGCGTAAAAAGTGGCGTACAGCTTTGGTGGCAGGGCTTGGCGAGGTGTGGCAAATAGCCTGGACCAACTTCCCTTCGAATACGCCACCACCCATCCGCCTCCTTCTTGGGGATGGAGGCGTTTACGCCGACGACACCGGCCAGACCAGCTCTCGCTGCTCTACAACCCAACCCACCACCACTCCTTCCACCCAACCCTAACGCTCCTCGGATCGCCCCCCCGCCTCCGCTGCTATGCAGCACTTTTGCTGCATAACTCTCCTGCACGCTCGGGGCACAAACAGCCCTTAAGCCCAGCCGGGAACCAAAGTTGCGTCAGGGGATCCGAGAAGGGAATAATCCTGCTATCGGGGCATAACGGGGTGGCTACGAGGTTCCGCATAATTATTGGTT
>JBAXOU010000013.1:0-31505 GCA_037133115.1 Planctomycetota bacterium
GGGGGCGGCGATCATCGCCATGGCGAAATAGCCCCAGGGAGCGAGGCGCCGCTGCTCAGGGGGCGGGGCCGGCAGCCGGCGCCCCCTCCCCTCGACGCCGCTCCGCCTCCACTCGCGAGCGGATCGCATCCGGTGACTGCGGCTTGAGCGTGATCGCCCGGTCGAACACCGCGATCGCCTCGTCCCACTTGTTCTGCCGCATCAGCAGCCTGCCGAGCGCCGCGTGGGCGTCGCTGCACTGCGGCTCGAGGTTGATGGCCGTGCGGATCGACTCCTCTGCGGCGTCCCACTGGCCATGACGGAAGCTCGTCTCACCCACGGCGAGGTGCAACGCGGGAGCGTTTGGATCGAGCTCGAGCCCGCGGTCGTAGATCGGCGCGGCCTCGGCCTCACGACCGGCCTGGCGGTAGGTGTTGCCAATGTTGAGCAGAATCATGGCCTCGATGCCGGCCCGGTCGAGCATCCGCACGCGGCGGTGCAGCATGCGGCGACTGGTGAGATTCGCGAGCGTCCACGCCGTGCCATCGCGACGATAGACCTCGCCGAAGCGAAAAGAGTCGCTCTTGATGCCGAAGCGCGTGTCGATCATCCGCACGCGGCCGTCGGTGAGTTTGATCAGCGTCGCGACATGCGTTTCGTGTTCGCCGAGTTCCCCTGCGGGCGGCCGCGACACCTCAACCGCCCCGACGTCGAGGCCGACCGAGTTGCCGAGCACATACCACAGCTGGCAGTTTCCCAGGCACTGGGCCTGTCGGTCGGCGAGGACGGCGGGGAGGTTCCAGTACCCGGATCTGCCGTCCGCCTGATGGATCACTGCGTCGAGCCGCCGACGGATGTCGTCGATCACCCGCGCCTCCGCCTCGGCCACGGCCGACATGTCTCCGCGACGCGGCGCTGCGGCGAGGGTTGCCCTCCAACGCCCGACGGGAAAGCCGTCACTGAACGACGCGAAGCGGTCGCCAACCTCCGGCCCATAGCCTAGCGCGGCCACAAGTTCCCGCATGCTCGCGTCGGTCGACCCACTCGCCTCGCCAGCGTCGTTGGACGGCTCGGCGCCGTGGACAATCGTCGTCGCGGACGCTATCGCGAGGGCGAGCGACACCACCAGTGCGGTACCGCGTCGTGCCTGTCGCATGGCTGCTCCTTCAAGATCGTCACCCCTGTTTGTATCACCCTCCATGAAGGCGGTGCGCGACGTTCGCGGATGGTCTGGTGAAAACGGCCCCTCCGGCCCACACTGATGGAGTCTTGCCCACCGCCGGAGGCCGACCATGCGACTCGGTTTTGTGACTGCCATTCTCCCCGAACTCTCGCTGGACGAGGTGCTGGCGTTCGCTGCCGCGGAGGGGTTTGCCTGCGTGGAGGCGATGTGCTGGCCCGTTGGCCGCGCCGAGCGGAAGTATGCCGGCGTCACGCATGTGGATGTCACCGACTTCACGCAGGCCAAGGCCGACTCGGTCCTCGCGGCCTGCGATCGGCACGGCGTCGGCCTCAGCGGACTCGGCTACTACCCCAACGCGCTCGATCCAGACCCGGCGGTGGCCGACGCGGCGGTCGCCCACCTTCGGCGGCTGATCGCTGCGGCGCCGCTGCTTGGGCTGCAGACGGTGAACGGGTTTGTCGGCCGCGACTGGCTGAAGACCGTCGACGACAACTGGCCGAGGTTTCTCGCGACCTGGCGGCCGCTGGTGAAGTTCGCGGAAGACCAGGGCGTGCGGATTGGCATCGAGAACTGTCCGATGCTGTTCACCAAGGACGAATGGCCGGGTGGCAAAAACCTGCTCACCACGCCAGCGATCTGGCGGCGGGCCTTCGCCGACATCGATTCGCCGGCCTTCGGCCTCAACTTCGACCCCTCGCACCTCGTGCTCCAGGGGATTGATCCGCTCGGGCCGCTCGAGGAGTTTCGGGAAAAGCTCTTCCACGTGCACGCCAAAGACGTCCGGATCGATCCGCGGGCGGTCGCGGAGGTTGGTCGATTCGACTTTCCCAACCGCTGGCACCAGCCTCGCATTCCCGGTTTTGGCGACATCGACTGGGGCCGGTTCATCGCCGAACTCATGCGGGTGGGCTATGACGGCCCGGTCTGCATCGAGGTCGAAGACGACACGTTCGGCAAGACGCTCGACGGGCGAAAGCGGGCGCTGCGAGCCGCCCGCGACGTGCTCCGGCCGTACTTCCCCGCCGGGTAGGTCACGGTCACGCGAGCCGCGACAGGCCCGCCCTGATGCGAGCCGCGTTGACCGCCGTCCATACGGCCGCTGACCGTCGAAAGAGCCCGATGAGTTGCGACGTGGTCACGCCCAAGGCGGCCGCCGCGTCGGCGGTGCGAAACCCAGCGGCCTGCAGGTGGTCGAGCGACTCGGCCACGAGCGTCGGGTAGTCGCGGTGTCCGACGGCGATCGCGAGGCGGCCGTTTCGCACCCGCGACATCCAGAGCGTCGACGGCCCGTCGGCCGCCGACTGGCGATGCTCGAGGGCGAGTCTGAGCCGGAGTCGCGCGAGGGCGACCGTGCGGTTTTGGGCCTGCGACCGCCGCTCGGAGGCCTCCGCCCCGATCCCGGTGGGCCGGTGCACCAGGATCACGGCCGTCTCGACCTTGTTGCGGTGCTGCCCGCCAGGCCCGCTGCGGCGGGTTCGCGTCTCATCGCACTGGCGAAGCAGAGTATCATCATCGAGGGCGGCGGGATGCATGGCGGATTCGGAGCGAGCCGGCGTGGGCGTGAACGGCGGTCATCGATTCTAATCGTGGAAGCGAAGCCGACAGCCGAGACGGTGACGCGGTGTGGATGGTGTCTGCATGCCCTACGAACTGATCCCGACGTCTGACGCAGCGGCGATCCTCCCGACGGGCGGGTCCACCAAGCCGGTCACGGTGATCGGCACGCCCGCGATCCGGGCGGGATTTGACGAGATCTGCCTTCAGCAGGCGATCAACTCGCGTCTGGCCCCCGGCGTGACCGACCTCGTGCTCAATCCCGACGGTCACTGCGGATACGGAGCTCCGGTCGGCTGCGTGCTCGTCTCACCCTCGCACGTGTATCCGGGCCCAGTCGGGGTCGATATCAAGTGCTCCATGAGCCTGCTGCAACTCGACCTGCCGGCCGAGGCGGTGGCCGACCGGGTCGTGCGCAGGGCATTGATCAACGCGATCTGTGAGCGGACTCCCACGGGCCCGGGCCGCGGTCAGCGGCATGCAAAAAAGTCGCGGTCGGTGGGGGCGGTGGTCGGTCGGCAGGTGCTCGTCGAGGGTGCGTCGGCCGAGGTCTGCGACGCGATCGGCATCCCGCGGGCCTGGGCCGACCACTGCGAGGATGCCCGCCACTTCGGCCACGATAACACGGTCGCCGCACTCGCCGATCGGCTGGCCCGGCACGAGCAGCAGGGCTCGCTGCGAAACCTCGACGACAAGCTCACCCAACTTGGCTCGTATGGCGGTGGCAATCATTTCGGCGAGTGCGAGGTCGTTCGCGTGGGATCCGACGACCGCGCCCGGCGGGTGGCCGACGCCTTCGGGCTCCGAGACGGCCACGTGGCATTCCTCTCGCATTGCGGATCCCGCGGCATCGGCCACGCGCTCGCGTCGGGGCAGTTCGCGTCGCTGCAGCGAAAGTTTGCCGACTGGGGCACTCCCCTGCCGGGCGGCGATCGCGAACTGGTCTATGCCCCGCTCGGCACACCGGAGGCCGACTCCTACCTCGACGACATGGCCCTCGGGGCGAACTTCGCCACCGTCAACCACCTGCTCATCAACGCGCTGGTGCTCGAGGCCTTCCAGGAGGTGATTCCGGGAGTGTCGGGCCGGCTGGTCTATTTCATCAGCCACAACATCGCCCGCCGCGAGATCGTCAGGGGCAACCTGGCCTGGGTGCACCGCAAGGGTGCGACCCGAGCCTTCCCGGCCGGCCACCCGGGGCTGAAGGGGACGCGGTATGAGACCACCGGACATCCAATCCTGCTGCCCGGAAACCCGCAGGCCGGTTCGTGCGTGATGGTCGCCGATCCGGGGGCGGAGATTTCCTGCTACAGCGTGAATCATGGGGCGGGCCGGGCGCTCGGCCGCAGGCGGGCGGTTCGAGAGCTCGATCAGCGGGCCGTCGACGACTCGTTTGCCGCCGCCGACATCCTCACCAACTGCCGCAGCTATCCTCGCGACGAGGCGCCGGCCGCCTACAAGGACTTCGAGGAGGTCCTGCGGAGCGTGAAACTCGCCGGATTGGCGAGTGAAGTAGCCCGGCTGCAGGCCCGGTTTGTCATCAAGGATGGCGATCAGGCCGACGATTGACCGGCGTGCGGCGTGACAGGCTTCGTGGGTCAGGCGACTTCAGGATCGTCTTCCGAAGACCCCATCTCCTCGAATTCTTCGTCGTCTTCCCAAGGCCAGAAAAACATCTGTACCTGCCGGAGGATGACGAGGTCTTCTTCCTCATTGATATCGATCTGAAAGAGCAGACCTTCGAACTCGCTCAGATCTTTCGGGTCTACCGATGTGATGATGACCGTCGTGTCGTCGCCAGGGCTCTTCTCCGCCGTGACAAATGAGTGGCGGGCGATCTCACCCCGCACGTCGATTTCCTCAGCGGCGTCGAAGATCTCTGCTTCGCCCTCGATCTGAAACTGTGGCATGTGGTTGGGTTCCTTGACTTGGGAATACGTCGACTGCTGAACCACCACGAGCATAGTCCGCATGAGGCTCTCCTGCATCTCGTGCTGGACGCACTTGATCCTCGCGCGGCCGCTCTCCAAGCCCAACGCCGTGAGGCGTGGGGTGAACCAACACCAGACGCCGCGTCCAGCGTGGTTTACCCGCGGCCTTACGGCCGGTCGGCTTGAACACAAGCTCCAGCGTGGGGGACGCCCGCGGCCTTACGGCCGGTCGGCTTGAACACAAGCTCCAGCGTGGGGGACGCCCGCGGCCTTACGGCCGGTCGGCTTTCACGACGCTGAGACCCATGCGAACTGGCAAGACACACAGGTTGAAAACCTGTGCTACGAGAAGAGGCAGCCTCGAGCCTGATACACGCGCGAGCATCACGTGTGAGCCGTATCAGTGGGCCGGTGTCTCGGGCGGCAGCACGTTGATCACCACTGGTACCGACGCCTGGCCGCCGTCGGCCGTGGCGTGGAGATGAAACAGCCGCCGGCAGGGCTTCGCGATCGGCGCCGCCGTGATGAAGAAATCCCGCTCGTCCTGCCCCTCGACGATCAGGAGGCCGTTCAGGCCGATGTTGTCCACGAACACGCCATAGGGCAGGTTGCGGCCGGATTCGGCACCGCCCAGTTCGATCCGTCCGGCGAAGTCGTGCCGCTGCGCCTTGACCCGCGCGGTGATCGTCTGGCCCGGCCGGATCGAAAACTCGAGCGGCTCGCCCTCCCGCTGCGTTGCCGACGCGGGGCCGGCCCCCGGCAGGATCGCCACCGTCACCTTCGGCTTCTCGGCGATCTGAATATCGCCGAGCGTGCCGATCTCCTGCGTCACCTCCCGCCCGGCGATCGTGGCCGTGGCCTTCATCACCACGGCCTTGTCGGCCTGCTCATCGGGCGCGGCGGCGTCGGCGGCAGCCGAGATCACGCCGATCGCCTGCTGTTGCCCTGCTTCGATCTCGACGGGGCCGGAAAAGGCGAAGCCTGCAGGCAGGTTTTCCATGGCGACGCGGATCGAACCTTCGAAGCCCTCCGTGCGCGTGGCAGTAAACGTCAGTTCGCGGCCGCTGCCCGGGCTCACCTTTGGATCCATGCCGCCCACTGCGACGGTGAACGCCGGCTGCGGCGGCCGGATCGTGAGCGAGTAGTGATAGTCATCGGGCTTCGACTCCGCCCCGGCACCGCGAACGTCCGTGAGCCGCACCACGTAGTCGCCGTCAGCGGGCGGGGTGAAGAGCAGCTGCGAATCCGCGCCGAACCGCTGCTCCGGTTCGTCGTCGCTCTCGTAGAAGATTCTGAACACCGGCAGCCCGTTGGGCACCGGCGTGCTCCCCTGCGGCAATGGCTCCACGATCCATGCAGGCTCGCCGAGCGCGTGTGTCACGGCCGACGTGCCGAAGAACGTCCGCCGGTTGCCACTGCCGGGATAGACCGTGAAGCCCGAGTCGGGCCCCAGTGGATACCGCCACAGCCGCACCACCTCGCCGTTGGCGTAGAGATACTCGTCGAGTTCCATCTCCATCCAGTTCTGGAGCCGGAAGTCGCCCGACTGCGTGGAATCCTTGCCAAGAAACGTGAACCACGAGTCACGCGTGGCCTGCAGGACGACCTGCTCCACGGGGCGGCCGGCGGCATCGAGCACCTCGATCCGCGAATCGAGAAGCGACTTCGACCGGGCTGCGTTCACGTCCAAGAAGAGCGGCTGGCCGCGCTGGGCCGCGAACCGGAAGCAGTCGGGATCGCCGGGCCGGCCGACCGTGCCCTTGATCTCCGCCGGCACCGCGATCGTCTCGGCGTGCTCAGGAAGATCGTTGGGCTCCCGCTCCGTTGCCGCGACGGAACCGCCGGCCGGCGCCGGTGCCGTCACGGCGGTGGTGTCGGCCGCGGTCGGGAGCGTGGACATCGACTGCGGGGCAGGATCAACGACTACCGCGACGGTCTCGAGCGACCCGTCCATCCGGCCCACCGTGAACCCACCGTCGGCACGAGGAACGACCGCCGAGACCAGATCGGGCTGGCGTGCATGGTCGTGCTCGATCACAAGGTCGGGCACGCTCCAGATCTTGAGCGAACGGTCTTCGGCCGACGTGAGCAGGTGTTTTCCGTCGGCCGAGAGGCCGATGGCGACGACCGGACTCTCGTGGGCGAACCGCGAGTGCAGCGGCGGGTTGATCGCGGGAGCCTGCAATGAAACGACCGACCAGAGATGAATCCGCTTGTCGCGACCCGCGGCGACCACGTGCCTGCCGTCGGGCGTGAATGCCACGGCAAACACCTCCGCCAGCGGCTCCTTGAGCGTGTCGAGGCGGACGCCGTCACTCGTCCGCCAGAGTTTCACTGTCTCGTCGGCACTCGCCGAGGCGAGAAGTTGCCCGGTCGGATGCCAGGCGAGGTCGAAGATCGCCCCGTTGTGGACGTCGATCGAGCGGAGCAGCGCGCCGTCGGCGACGTTCCAGAGCCTGATCGAGCGGTCATAGCCGGCCGTGGCCAGCGTCTGTTCGTCGGGGGAGAGTTCGGCGTCGTAGAGGAGGTCGCGATGGCCCCCGAACGACCGGACGAGCTGCCCGGTCGCCGCGTCGCGGATCTCGGCGACTCCCGTCAGGCCTGCGATCCCACCCGCGATCACGAGCCGCTGCCCGTCGCGGCTGAAATGCACCGCCGTCGCCGTGCCGGGAAGATCTTCGATCGTGCGGAGCCGGGTACCGGCGGCATCAAAAACTTCCACCATGCGGCCCCGGGCCACGGCCAGCCGCGAGCCGTCGGAGGTCTGCGTAGCGGCCGTCACCGGCTTGGTCCCGGCGTGGGGTGGGAGTGCCGGAACGACGAGTGCCCTCAGGATCGAGGCATCGACGGCGGGACCGGTCGCGCCGCCCGCGATCCAGGCCTCGAGCACGGCCTGGTCGGCCGGCGGCAGCTGCGGCTCGTCGTCGGGCGGCATATGGTCGCCGGAGGTGCTCCTGATCCGCTTGATCATCGCGGAGGCGGCCGCGTCGCCGGGCACGACCGGATCGCCCGCCTCGGCACCGCCCCGGCGCAGCGACGCGAACGTCTCGACGGAGAACTCGCCTTCCTTGTCGCGATCGTTGTGGCAGCCGGAGCAGTAGACCCGCAGGATGGGCGTGACGTCGCGATCGTACGACGGAGCCGCCGCCGCGCACGGCAGCGCGACCAACACACCCACGATGACGACGAGTTGCTTCATGACGCTAGTGTCGGAAGAGGAATTCGCGGCTCGTGAGCAGCGACCAATACATGTCTTCAACGATCTCCCGCTTCTCCTCGGGCTTCGCGGCGGTGAGCATCTCCTCGAAGGGCTTCTTCTCGGCGTCGGTCGGCATACGGCTCAGGCACCGCAGCCAGGCGTCGTCGATGACGGCTTGCATCGTAGGATCGGTGGCCAAGATCTGCGTCACGCGGCCCGCCTTCGCCGACAACTTGTCGTTGATCGTGGGGCCGTTCGAGAGATGGAGCACCTGCACAAGGCTGGGCTGATTCGAGCGCTCGCACTCGCACGTGATGTCGCGGGCGTTACGGCCGAACGCCTTGAGGAAGTAGTTCTTCACCGCCGAGTCGTGGAGCTGGATCGCCCGCGTGTCCTCGCCGTAGCCGGCGAGTTTCTCGGTCGAGCCGTCGTTCATGGCGAGCTCCGTGTACTGGTCTCGAACTCCGGTTACGTCGGAAATGGCATCGCTGAGCACCTCGGCCATCAGCCGCCGGGGATAGGCCCGCGCAAACCACTTGCGGTCGTCGCCGTTTTCGGGCAACGGATCGCTCGACCGGCGGTAGGTCTCCGAGAGGAGAATCAGCCGCATCAGGGCCTTGAGGTCGTACCCGTGCTCGGCGGTGTATCCGCTGAGGGCGGCGAGCAGCTTCTCGTTGCAGGCGGGATTCGTGGCCCGCAGGTCATCCACCGGCTCCACCAGCCCCACGCTGAAGAAGTTGGCCCACACCCGGTTGACGATCGACCTGGTGAAGTACGGATTCTCCGGCGACGTCAGCCAGCGGGCGAGCGGTTCGCGACGGTCACCTGGATCGGCGACCGGGAGCGGTGTGCCGTCGAGGGGAGCCGGTGGCTGC
Source organism: Planctomycetota bacterium (assembly GCA_037133115.1). Lineage (GTDB taxonomy): Bacteria > Planctomycetota > Planctomycetia > Pirellulales > UBA1268 > QWPN01. Next base: position 8,722 of record JBAXOU010000013.1, read on the forward strand.
GGCCTGCCGGTGCGCGGTTGCAGGAGGTCGCCCCGGGTTTCCACGAACAGCGTCCGCTGGCCGTTGCCGCTGCGGGAATCGCCCCCCCAGCCTTTCGCACGGACCCGCGCGAACATGTTGGCAAGCGCGTAATACTGGTCGTTGGTCCACTTCTCGAGCGGATGGTTGTGGCATTTCGCGCAGCCGATCGAGAGCGACATGAACGCCTGGCTCACGTTCTCTGCCATGGCCTCCGGATCCTGATGCACCGCGAAGAAGTTGGTCGCGCCGTTCTCCAGGCTCGCACCCTGGGCCGTCACCACCTCCCACACGAGCCGGTCCCACGGGGTGTTCTCCGCGACGCGGTCGCGGATCCACTTGTAGTAGGCGTTCACCGCGTCGGGCCGCAGCTTCGATCCGCTCACGAGCAGGATGTCAGACCACTTGTAGGCCCAATAGTCGACGAATTCGGGCCGCGCCAGGAGTAGGTCGACGAGACGTTCCCGTTTGCCGGGCGAGGCGTCGGCCAGGTAGCCGCGGACCTCCTCGGGCGTCGGCAGGCGGCCGATCGTGTCGAGGAAGGCGCGGCGGATGAAGGTGGCGTCGTCGCATGGCGGGGAAGGCTTGAGGTGCAGCCTCTGGAGCTGCTCGAGCACGAGGTCGTCGATGAGGTTCTCCCGGGCTGCACCGGCGAACACGTCGGGCGGAATCACATGGGGAAAGGGCACCAGCACACGTGCCAAGGCGTTCTGCGAAGAGAACCATGCGTTGACGGCCCCCTCGCCGTGCCCGACCACAGTCACCAGCCCGGTCGGATCGACCGTGGCGACCGTCTCGTCGGCCGACGTGAAGCGGGCCCAGCGGGTAACGTCGCGGGTGCTGCCATCGCTGTAGGTCGCGGTGACGCTGAGCTGCTGCGTCCGGCCCGGCGTCAGTTCGGCCTCCCCCGGCGATAGCGTGACCGACACGAGTTTCTTTTCCTGGGCGTTGGGACCAAGGCAGCCCGACGAGATCCAGGCTGCCAGGATCTTGTAGTCGTGCCCCTCGACCTCCAGCCGCCGACCTCCCTTGTGAGCCACCGCCATCGTGGGCTTCGTCAGAAGCAGGCTCGTGCCCGGATCGGCGAGATCGACCCGCCGACCACGGGCGTCGCGGGTGATGGCGAGATGGTCGGCAGCGGGATCGTAGCCAAACAGCGACAGCCGGAAGCCACCCTTGCCGGCCAGCGCTCCATGGCAGCCGCCGCTGTTGCAGCCGGCCTTGGAGAGGATCGGCATCACGTCGAGTTCGAAGCTGGCCGGGCCCGGAGCGGCGGTGTCGGCGGCCGACGCCGCACACGACAGGGCGAGCCCGAGCATGAAAACACCGACCAAGCAGGCGACAGCGCTGGCGCAGCGGCATGGCATGCAGCACCTCATGCGAAGAGCTCGCGGATCGGCTCGGTGCCAAAATCAGTGAGCGCGAACGGGCGGCCCGCCGGCCCCGCAAGGTGGCTGGTGTGGTCGAGGCCGAGGCTCTGGAAGATCGTGGCCACGATGTCGCCGGGGCTGACCGGGCGTTCCGCCGGGAACCCGCCGATCGTGTCGCTCGCACCCACGACCCTGCCCCCCTTCACGCCGCCACCGGCGAACGAGCAGGTGAAGCACTGCGGCCAGTGGTCGCGGCCGCCGGCGGGATTCACCTTCGGCGTGCGGCCAAATTCGGCGAGCCCCGCGACGAGCGTGTCGTCGAGCATCCCGCGCTGGGCGAGGTCCTCGATCAGCGCCGAGTAGGCCTGATCGTACATCGGGCAGACGATCTCCTTCATGCCCTCGATCGAGGTGAACGGCTTTGAGCCGTGAATGTCCCAGGTGATCTCATCGAAGACAGTGAGGAACGTGTTGATCGTCACGAACCGTACGCCGCTTTCCACCAGCCGCCGCGCCAAAAGGCAGCACTGGCCAAACCGGTTCATGCCGTAGCGGTCGCGAACCGCCTGGGGCTCTTTCGACAGGTCGAAGGCCTCCCGCGCCTGCGTGCTCGTCATCAGACGGTAGGCGGCGTGAAAATTCTCGTCGAGCAGTCGGGCGTCCTCGCTGGCCTCAAACTCCTTGGCGGTCCCTTCGACGATCTCGCGCATTTTTTTCCGGCGGTCGAGCCGGGCCACGCCGATCTGGTCGGGCGGCAGCAGGTCGGGCACGCGGAAGTTGGGCTGAGAGGGATCAGCCATGAGGGCGAAGGGATCCAGTGCCTTGCCCAAGAAGCCGCCCGCCTGGCCGTTGGGAAGGTTGCCGCCGCCGCGGCCCATGAGCTGTGGGAGCACGACGAACGGCGGCAGGTCGGTCCTCCGGCCGAGGAGGTGCGAGGCCACGCTGCCCGCGTGAGGTGTGTGGATGCCGCCGGTGAAACGCCGGCCGGTCTGCATCATCTGCCAGCCGGCGTCGTGCACGGCAGCGCCGTCGTGGCGGCACGACCGGACGAGCGAGAACCTATCGGCGATGGCGGCGTGTTTCGGTAACAGCTCCGAGATCTCGAACGCGTCGGTCTTCGTGCGGATCGGCTTGAACGGCCCGCGGATTTCCGCCGGCGCATCGGGCTTCATGTCCCAGAGGTCGAGCTGGCTTGGCCCCCCAAGATTGAAGATCATGATGCACGACCGCTGCTCGTGACCGGGCCGGACCTTCCCCTCACTTGCCGCTCGCACGTACTGCGGAAGCGACAGCCCCACCGCAGCAAGTGCACCCACCTGAAGGAAATCACGGCGAGTGGGCCCCGTTCCGCAGAGCAGCGCCTTCTGGCCCGGATACCGTGATTGAAATTCAAACATCGGAGCCCCCTGATCGTTGAAGCACGCCTGCGTCTCAGAAGCATAGTCCGCAAGAGGCTGGCGTGTCATTCGACAGTTGCGCAACACTTTCGTCGTCGAGGCGCATGGGGTAAACACTCCACTCCCGAGAGAATGTGCCCAGTCAGGCCGACCTGATGCATGCTGCGACTCCCGGTTCGCCGCCAGTCCTCCGCTCGATGTTTCATGGGAATCAGGGATGTTCATCGAGGCCGTCGCGATCCGGAAACCATCTCTCGGCCGCCCGCTCGATGTCTTCCTCCTCGCCCGTGCTCGACAGCCGCTCGGCGAGGCCGCGGCCGAACGCGAAGAACAGGGCCGGCGTCACCACCTGGTCGAGCAGTGTGGAGCCGAGCATGCCGCCGAACACGACGACCGCGAGGGGATGGAGGATCTCCTTGCCCGGCTGGTCGGCGCCGAAGAGCAGCGGGAGGAGGCCGATGAACGAGGTGAACGCCGTCATCATCACCGGAGCGAGCCGCTCGAGGCTGCCCCGGATCACCATCGCCTCGTCGAACCGTTCCCCCTCGTGCTTCATGAGATGGATGTAGTGGGAGATCATCATGATGCCGTTGCGGGAAACGATCCCGATGAGCGTGATGAAGCCGACCCAGTGGGCGACGGAGAGGTTTGTCGCCTGCGCCCAGACCCGCGGCCACTGCCACCAGGGGGCCGACGCGAGCAGCTCCGGCGCGGGCGGGTTGGCGATCAGAAGCGCGAGCACCGAGCCCATCGCCGCCAGCGGGATGTTGACGAGCACCTGCAGCGCGGCCCGCCACGACTCGAGGGCCCGACAGAGGAGGAGGAAGACGCCCACCACGGCCGCCGCCCCCAGCACCAGCAGGCGGAAGTTCGCCTCCTGCTGGGCCTCGAACTGGCCGCCGAGCTCGAGCGCGTAGGTGCCCGCCAGGTCGCGCAGTGACTCCCGCACCGGCTCGAGCGCCACGCGAATGTCTCCCACGACGCCGGCGAGGTCGCGGCCGGCCACGTTGCAGGAGACGACGATCCGGCGCTGGACGTTCTCCCGGTTGATCGTGTTGGGGCCCGTCGTGTCGAGCACCCGTGCGACCTGGCCGAGGGCCACGCGCCGCCCCGAGGGCGTGTCGACGATCGTCTGGTTGATGACGTCGGGACTGTTCCGCGACTCCTCGTCGTACCAGACGACGAGGCTGAAGAACCTGTCCTCGTCGAAGACCTGCGAGACGGCGCGGCCGCGGTAGGCGGTCTCGAGAAGCTCGGCGACGTCGCCCGGGGCGAGACCGTAGCGGGCCGCCTCGCGGTGGTCGACCTCGAGCCGGACCTGCGGGATCTCGACCTGCGGCTCCACCTGGAGGTCCACCACGCCGGGGATCCCCGCCATCCTCGACTGCACGTCGGCCGCCACCTGCCGCAGCTCGCGGAGGTCGGGGCCGAAGATCTTCACGGCGACCTGGGCGCGGATGCCCGAGAGGATGTGGTCGAGGCGGTGGGAGATCGGCTGCCCGATGTTGAGCTTTACCGAGGGGATGTCGGTGATCCGCCCGCGGATGTCGGCGACGACCTCCTCGCGGGATCGCCCCGTCGTCTCGTATCCCCAGAGATGGAGGCCCGGAACGAGGCGCAGCGTTGCGGCCAGCGGCCCCTCGATCGGCCGCTCGCGGGGCACGAGCCGCACGTCGATCTCGGACGAGTTGACCCCCTCGGCGTGCTCGTCGAGCTCGGCCCGTCCGGTGCGCCGGGCGAGGCTCGCCACCTCCGGCACCTCGAGCACCAACGCCTCGACGAGACGGGCGACGCGGCCGCTCTCCGCCAGGCTCGTGCCCGGCTCGGTCTGCACGTTGATCGTGAGCGTGCCCTCGTTGAACGGCGGCAGAAACTCGCCCCCCATCCAGACGATCATCGTCACGCTCGCCGCCACGAGCAGGGCCACGACGGCCAGCACCCCGCGCGCGTGCCGGAGCGTGAACCGCAGCACCCGCTCGTCGAGCCACTTGAGGCCGCGGAGCAGGAACGGATCCTCGGCGTCGTCGAGCAGCCGCGCGTTCGCCAGGAGGAGGTGGCCGAGCACCGGCGTGACCGTGAGCGAGACCGCCAGCGAGCACAGCAGCGACACGATGTAGGCGAGTCCGAGCGGGGCGAACAGCCGCCCCTCCAGACCCGCCAGCGAGAACAGCGGGAAAACCACCAGCGCCACGATCAGCGTCGCGTAGACGATCGAGTTGCGGACCTCGGCCGATGCCAGGAAGACCACCTTCAGCGGGTTGTCCGGCCGCGGCTTCCGCCGGTTCTCGCGGAGCCGCCGGTGGATGTTCTCGATGTCGACGATCGAGTCGTCGACCAGATCGCCGATCGCGACGGCGATGCCGCCGAGCGTCATGGTGTTGATCGTGACGTCGAACCAGCGGAACACGAGCACCGTCAGCAGGATCGAGAGCGGCATCGCCGTCAGGGAGCTGACGCTCACGCGGAGGTTCCACATGAAGAGGAAGAGCACGAGGACGACCCAGATGGCGCCGTCGCGGACCGCCTCGACGACGTTGTCGACGGCCGCGCGGATGAACTCCGCCTGGCGGAAGATCCGCCGCTCGACGAGGGCGTGCGGCGGCAGGTCGGCCTGCAGGTCGTCGAGCACGCCGTCGATCCGCCGATCGACGGCCAGGGTGTCGGCATGGGGCTGCTTCTGCACGGCGAGCATCACCGCCGGCCCGCCCGTGACGACGTCGCCCTCCCTGACCAGCACGGCGCCGTCGCCGCGCCGCACCGGGCCCGCGAACCGCAGCTCCGCGACGTCCTTGATGAGCACCGGCCGCGGCAGCCGCCAGACGACCGGCGTGTCGCCCACCTCGGCCAGGGTGAACGACTGGCCGCTGATGCGGATCAGCGCCTCGGTGTTGGGCCGCTCGAGGATCCCGCCCCCGGCGATCGCATTCGCCTTGCGGGCGGCGTCGACGAGCTGCGCGAGCGTCACGTCTTGGGCCGCCAGCAGCGCGGGGGAGGTGACGATCTGGTACTGCTTGAGGACGCCCCCCATGACCGTCACCTGCGACACGCCGTCGATCGCGAGCAGGCGGTTGCGGATGGTGAACTCGGCGAGCGTGCGGAGGGCCAGGCCCCGCTGCCGCTCCTCCTCCGCGTTGCCCGGCGGACGGGCGTCGCGCAGGCCGAGGAGCACGATCTCCCCCATGATCGACGAGATCGGCGCCATCACCGGGTTGGCGTCGGCGGGCAGGCGGCCGCGGGCCAGCTGGAGCTTCTCGGCGACGATCTGGCGGTCGCGGTAGATGTCGGTGCCCCAGTCGAACTCGATCCACACGATCGACAGCCCGATGCCCGACGCCGACCGCACGCGGCGCACGCCCGTCGCCCCGTTGAGGAGGTATTCGAGCTGCCGCGTGACGAGGGTCTCGACCTCCTCGGGCGCGAGGCCGGCCGCCTCCGTCATCACCGTGACCGTGGGACGGTTGAGGTCGGGGAACACGTCGACGGGCATCCGCGCGAGCGCCAGCACGCCGGCGCCGGCGGCGGCCGCCGCGGCCACGAGGACGAGCAGCCGGTTGCGGAGCGAGAAGGCGATGACGGCGTTGAGCATGGGTCGGTGTCCTGCCGATCAGCGGATCGCGGCGAATCCCGTCTGGAGTTCGGCCGCCCCGACGACCACGACGACGTCGCCGGGCTCGAGCCCCGCGGTGATGGCGACGTGCCGGTCGTCGCTGCGGCCCCGTTCCACGTGCCGCCGGACGAAGACCCCGTCGGCCCGGCGCACGAAGACGTGCGCCTGCGTTCCCTGCTCGACGATCGCCGTGAGCGGAACGGCCAGTTCCGGCGCGGATGCCGTCAGCGGAAGCGAGATCCGCGCGAGCATGTTGTGCTGAAGCACGAGATCCTCGGGGGCGTCGAGCTCCACCCACACCGAGAGCGTGCGGTCGTCGGCGTCGAGCACGTTGCCGCTGCGGACGACCCGGCCGGCGAAGACCCGCTTCGGAGCGGCCACGAACCGCACCCGGGCCGCGAGCGCCTCCCCGCCCCCGGCGAGGCGGCCGAAATCCCGCTCCGTGAGGTAGCCGCGGACCCACGCATGCCGCGGATCGTGGATCTCGAGCAGCGTCTCGTTGGGTCGCATCACCCGCCCCAGCGCGCCGTCGAACCGCACGACGCTGCCGCCGATCGGAGCCCGGATCGGGAGCGACTCGAAGACGCGGCCGTCGGCCGCGACCGCCTCCACGGCGGCCTCCTCGAGCCCGACCGCCCGCAGCTTGCGGCCCAGCGCCTCCACCCGCTCCGACGCGGCGAGGAGCGCCGACTCCACCTCCAGCACCCGCTTCCGCGGCACACTCTCGGAGGCCTCGAGGGCCTCGAGGCGGCGGAGCGATTCCGCGTGCAGCCGCTGCTGCGAGGCGGCCTGCATGAGGAGCAGCTGCATGTCGAGCAGCTCCAGGCTCGAGAGCTCGGCGAGCACCTCGCCCGCCGCGACCGGCTGCCCCTTGACCACGTGAATCTTCGAGAGTCGGCCCGCGATCTGCGAGGCGACGGTGGCCCGCGCGCCGGGGGGCAGGTCGACGACGCCGTCGAACTCGAGGACGTCGTCGATCGGCAGCAGCGCCGCGGCTTCCGTGCGCAGGCCCATCGCGGCCTCGGCCTCCGGGCTGAGCCGCAGCACCTCGCTGACGAAAAACGTCGACAGCTCGTGGCTGCCCTTGGTGACCACGCGGTCGCCCGGAAACACGGCGCCGTCCCGGAGGAACACCCGGCCGCCCGCCGCCCCCTCGACGACGACGTTCTGCCGCCGGTATTCGACCGCCCGCTGCGTCGCCGCCTCCTCCACGAGCACGTACCGTTCGAGGCCGTTGTTGACGACCGCCCCGGCCGGTACGACGACCATCTGCCGCACCCCCTGGTTCACGATCCGGGCCTGGCCGTTCATGCCCGGCACGAACCGCGGCTTCGCGCCGGGCGGGTTGGCGATCTGCGCCCAGACCGTGCCCAGGTTCGATGCGCCGTCGAGCATCAGCCCCTTCGATTCGATGGTCGCGGTGAGCGGCTCGTTCGGATAGGCGGCGAGCGTCAGCTCCACAGGCTGGCCGACGCGCACGCGGTTGATGTCCCGCTCGAGGACGTCGATCCTGACCCACACGTCCGTGCCGTCGATGATCTCGAAGAGATGCTCGTCCGCCGTGACGACCGCGCCGACGGTGACGTCGCCGTGCACGATCGTGCCGTCCACCGGGCTCACCACGTCGATGGACCGGAGAATCGGGCTGTCGTCCTTCTCGAGGAGGCTCTCGATCGCCTCCGCGCCGACGCCCAGGCTGCGGAGCTTGGCCTGCGCGACGGCCACGGCGGCCCGCGCCTGCTCGGCCGCGGCCCGCGCGTCCGCCAGCTCGCGCACGGCCGCGATCTGCGCCGCCGCGAGCCTGCCGAGGCGGGCGAACGTCTGCTCCGCGAGCGTCCGCTCCGCCCGCGCGGTGAGCAGCTCGAGCTGGATGGTCTCGAGCTCCAGGCTGGAGATGGTCGCCAGCCGCTGGCCGCGCCGGACGGACTCGCCCGGCTTGGCGAACACCGCCGAGACGCGGCCGCCGATGCCCGTGGCCACGAAGGCGTGGCGGTTCCACGGGGCCACGAGCCGCGCGTAGGCGAGCGTCCGCTCGTCGAGCGCGCCGAGTTCGACGTCGGCGACCTCGATCTGCAGGGCCCGCGCGGCGGCGGTGCTCACCACGAGCGTGCCCCGTTCGCCATCCACCTCCACGCCCTTGCTCGGCAACGGCGCGTGCCCTTCGTGGCCGCGCGAAGGCGTCGCGCCGACAACGGCGGCGACCGCCACCGCCGCCAGCAGCGTCCGTCGCGCGATGCCGGCCCGGGGCCTACTTCTTCTTGACATACGCTTCCGGCTCCTCGATCTCGTCGGGACGATCCTTGGCGATTTGGACGAACTCCTCGACGCACGGCGGGCAGCAGAACTCGTAGGTCTTGCCGCCGATGATCCACGAGCACGCCGGGTTGGCCTTCGTGAGCGTGATCGGGCAGATCGTGTCCCCGGGCTTCGGCTTCAGGTCGTGCTTCGGCGAGAAGTTCGCGAACTTCTGCGCGCCGGTACGGCGGCCGTTGGCTTCGATGTCGGCGGCCGTGTACTTGCCGCCGGGCGTGAGGAACAGTCGCGCCGATTCATCGGCGGGAAGGTTCGCGGGCATGGATTCATCGGGATGCACCGCAGCGACCGAGGCGAACCCGAGGCGAAACCGCTCGCCGGCGATCCGCATGAGCGGAATCGTCACCTCGACCGGCACGCCGACGAGCGGGGCGGGCAGCGCGGCCTTGAACCGCGATGTCTGGCCATCGGCATCCCCCTCCTGGGGCTCGGGATCGAAGCGGAACGCGACGGCCTCGGACGTGCCGGCCGCCTTGCCGAACGCGGTGAGCGACTGCCGTTCGATCTCCTGCACGCGGGTCTCGTCGGATCCGAGCACGTAGAGCCGCACGACGCCGTCCTTCTCGAAGACGGGCTCGACGTGGTAGCTGTCGCGGCCGAGCGGCACGATCAGGCCGCCGTGCGCGCCGCCGGCATGGGCGTGGTCGGCCGGCTTGGCCGGCGCGGCCGGTGGGGCTGGCGTGGCCGGTGCGGCCGTGTCTGCCCCGTGGACGGGAAGGCCGCTCGCGAGCATCGCAGCAGCGACGAGGCGGCGGACACGCGACGCGTGACCGGCGAAAAATCCGCAGGCGTGAACGTTCATGGAAGCACTCCTCAATGGTGAACGGAAAAAATGGTGAATGGAAAACGATCCGCTCCCTGCGGGAGTCGGATGGGGGCGGTGCCACTCCGTCCCGATGCGACGACGGCGGAGACATCACCGCCGGTGGAGGCGGTGATCGGCCGGCATCAGCAGCGCAGGATGCCGTAGGCGCGCAAGAGAGCCCTGCCCGAGAGCGACGCCGGGCGGTGGGACGGGGCGAATCCGAGCGGCGTCGCGGCAGCGCTTTCCACCGCAAGGGGAGCGGGGCCGATCGCGATTCCGCACCACGCGACCGCATGGCCCTGCGGATCGGCGGCCACGAGCGGGGACGAGGCGTCCGCCACCGCCTGCTTCCGGTGCTCGCGGCACGGGCAGGAGTGGCCGTCGCGCTCGGCGGAATCCTCCGCGGCGGCCTTGCGGGTGGCTTCATTGCAGGCGGCGCAGCACGTGCAGGCCTGCGATGCCGGTGCCGCGGATACCGCAAGGCCAAGGGCTCCCTGGATGACGGCGCCGATGCTGCAACAGCACCACTGCGGCCCGAGGACCGAGGCAGAGATGATCGCCGTGATGAGGAGCCTGCGGACCATGTGACACCCTTCCGACGCAACTATATCGAGGGCCCCCGCCACCGGCAAACCCAGATGTCGGCCGCGGACCACACGGATCGCGGGGCTCCCCGCGGCTCAGGGCGCGGCGGGCCAGCGGTAGGTGGACACGGCCCGCGCGGGCAGCGAGGCCGAGAACATCCTCCCGCCGCAGGCCACGGCGAACGTCACCGGGCTGCGCGCGGTGTTGGCGGCCACGAGCACGATCTCCCCGTCGGGGTCGAGGAAGGCCACGTTCCGCGGTGCTCCGGCCGGCTCCGACGACTCCACGCGGACGGCGCCGCGGCGGATGAACTTCATGAACTGCCCGTACATGTAATAGTCGAAGTTGGTCCGCACCGTGCCGTCATCGAGGAGTTCGATGCAGGTGGCGCTGGCGGAGTGCGGGCCGCGGTTGGGGCGGCGATGCTCGTCGAGCATCATCACCCAGGCGTTGTACGACCGCGACGAGTTCCGCAGGATGTCGATGAGTCCGGCGGCCCCCCGCACGCCGAAGACGGAGCCCTCGGTGAAGTAGACGTGCTTCTGAGGAAACTCGCGGTGCAGCGCCGACTGCGCCTCGATCCGGCCCTCGTAGTGGTGGAAGGCGGTGCCGTCGACGAACCGCGCGGCGGCCGGGTCGGCGAGGATCGTGCGCGGAAACTCGGGCAGGTTCCAGTTGTGGTCCCAGCACCAGATGAGCGTCTTCACCTCCTCGCGCTCGAAGAGCGGGCCAAGATGGTCGCGGATGAAGTCCCGCTGCTCCTCGGCCGTCCACAGCGTCGTCGGATAGCGCGGGTGGGCCATGCGGGGCTCGTTTTGGATCGTGATCGCGTGGATCGGCAGGCCCTCCGCCTCGTAGGCCCGGATGAACGCGAGCAGGTAGCGGGCGTAGGCGGGATACCACTCCCGCGCGACGCTTCCGGTGCCGAGTTTTCCCGACGTCTTCATCCACGCCGGCGGGCTCCACGGCGACCCGAACAGGAGCAGGTCGGGATTCGCGGCCCGGGCGAGATGGATCGCGGGCAGGACGTGGGCCCGGTCCTTGTCGATCGAGAACCGCGCGAGATCGGGATCGGTTTCGCTCGCGGGCATGTCGTCGTACGTGTAGTAGGGCACGCCGGTGAAGTCGGAGGTGCCGATGCAGACCCGCATGAGGTTCATGCCGATCCCCCGCTCCGGATCGAAGAGGCTGGCGATCACCTCGCGGCGCCGGTCGTCGGGGAGTTTCGCCAGGTTTTCACAGGTGGCATGGTCGAAGGAGCCGCCGAGGCCGAGCACCGACTGGTCCCGCACCTGCGGGTCGATGCGGATCACGGCCGCGGGGGTCTCCGCGACGGGCCCGAGCGGGAGGTCGTCGCCCGGCGACAGCCGCTGCGACCCGTCGACGGTGCTCGTCACCACGCGCACCAGCGGCGCGGCCGCGCCGGCGGCGGGCGGGTTTCCGCGTTCTTCGAGCAGCCCTACCAGCGCCGCGAAGTCGGCGTCGTCGCGGGCGGGATCGAACCCGGTCGCGGCCTCCGCGGCGACGAGCCTCCGGCGTGCGGCCTCGAGGCGTCCGCGCAGCGTGGCATCGGCCGTCGCCACGTGCACCGCCACGCCGGCGGCACGGCCGTCGATCATGATTGCCTCCCCGTCCTTCCGCCACGTCACGTCGGAGATGCCGTCGGCGTCGATCCGAAACACGTCGGCCACGTCGCCGAGGTAGCCGGGGAGCGGAAACCGCCACGCCGCCGCGCGGGGCGGCCCGAGGACGAACGTCTTGGTGACGGGATCGGGACGGTAGTCGAGGTCGAGGGCGAAGAAAATCGCGCCGCTCGGGCCGCAGACCGTCGCGAGATCCCAGTCGGGACGCCCGTCGGCCGCACGCCGCCGCTCGTGGCGGCCCGCCGCGCCTTCGAGTAGGAGCGGCGCGAGCACGAGCGCCTCGCGGTCGACGCGCGTGATGGGATCGATCAGGTCGCGAAACTTCACCACCGACTTGATGCCCAGATTGAACCAATAGAGCGACGTGATCCGTGCGGAGAGTGCGTGCCACGCCTGGAGTCGCAGTTCATCGGGAGTCGGGCTCGACCGCGTCCGGCCTCCGGCGGGTCCCCAGCCGTGGTGCGGCCCCTGCGCCCAGGCGGCGATCGGCCCCGGGCGGTTGAGTTCGCGGAGGCTGCGGGTCAGGTCGCCGATCGTCTCCAACGGCGCGGCCCAGCGGATCTTCTCGCCTCCCCAGCGGTCGTAACGCTGCCATGCATCGGCCGCTGGTGCGCAGACTCGGTAGGCGTCGAAGTGCGGATGGTCGGAGAGCCCGGCATAGTGCCGCCAGATCCGCTCTTCACTGTGCGTCAGCGATGTGGGCAGCCGCGTCGACTGATACGGCGCCAGCTTCCGCCACACCTCCTGCGGCGGCACCGGCCGGCCGCCTCCGTACTGCGGCTCGCCGAGAAACTCGACCGCGTGCACCCGCGGCAGCACGGTGTCGGTGTCGTACTGGTCGAACGGCCGGCACACCGACATCGATTCGAGGGGACAGGCGGCCCATCGCTCGGGATCGTCCGAGTAGCCGGACACGAGGCCATGCATCCCGCAGCCAACATGCATGCGCCTCAGCGTCTTGAGATAGTCGGCCGCATGCAGCGACCGGCCGGAAGGGAGCTCGCCGTCCAGCCACCCGCCGCCGATCACGAACCGCTCGCACTTCACTCGGACGTGGCCCCACAGCGTCCGCTCCACGCCGTCGTCGCTGCGGAGTTGGAGCTCCACGGCCGCGAACGAGAGGGGCAGATCCCGCACCGCCGCGACGAGCCCCCCCTGATCGCCCGCCGCAATCCTGCCGTCGGTGGGGAACATCGCCGGACGTTCAAGCCACGGTCCAGCCTTCAGCGCACGGTGCGATCCCCCGGGCTGTGGTGTCCACAGGCGGCAGGCTGATATCGTCCACGCAGCTTCTGCGGCGTTCGTCACGTGGAGCACGAGCGTGTCGGGGTGCACCGACTCGACGCTGTGATCGGCGACGGCTGCGCGACGCAGGAACGTCACCGTCGAGAGCCATGCGTCTGGCGCCTCGATCGCAAGCGGCAGCGGCGGCTGGCCCGCGACGCTGAGGTTGGTCGTCGTGCCGACGCCTCCCCCCCCACCCGCTGCGTTGAACGACCATACGGTCAGCGCTCCCGGAGGCAGCACGAGCGGCTCGTCGGGCCATGCCGAGGGTAGGTCGTGCCACGCCCACGTGCCGAGCCGCACCAGTTCGTCGGCCGTCTCGCCCCCGACGGTGATTTCCGTGGCGGCAGAGAGTTTTGCGGCCTCGGGGCCGTCGTTGCGAAGGAACACCTGCACACGGCCACCGTCCGTTGGTCCGCGCTCCCGCGTGTACCGCATCTCCGTGGCGACGGAGGGGCCGTGGGGCACCACGCTGATGCCAGCGATGTGAAGCGGCGCCGCACACGCGACCGACGTCCAGACGGTGGAGGCAGCGATAAAGGCCGTCGCGACGAGGCGACCGTCGCTCATGGACCCCATGTGCCCAACTCCCCCGCGTTGCAGGTGACGGAAATTCAGCACGCCCCAGCCGTCGTGCGGCGGGCGCGTCGTGAAGAAACCTCTGCTGCCGAGAGGATAAGACGATAACGACCCTTTTACAACGGTCAGATGGCTGAGGAGGTGCTCATGAGCGGTTTCACTGCGAGCGGCCTCGAGCGGCATGCGTGCCGGAATGGTCCGCGCTCGTCAGCGAACGGAGCCCCCACGGGCTGCCGGAGCTTCGTCCCGCATCGCCGAGCCCTGTTCCTCCGGCAGAATCGCGACGTACCGCAGCACTGCCGATCCGCGACGTTCGAGTTCGATCGTGATGCCCTCGGTCATCAACTGACGCCCCGTCCTCGGCTCCTCGGACGGTTTGGCGATGCTGCCAGGACGGTCCACAGGACGGTCAAAATCGTCGACCCGGTAGGATCGGAATTCGTCGAGTCCGCGGAGCCTGACCGTGAGCGTTGGCGATGCCGCATCAGGTCGCCGGAACGCCTGCACGCAACCATCTCCCGTATCGGGTCGGTCGAATTGCCATGCGATCCAGGTGTCAGCGGCGAGGCTGTAGGGCGTGAGCGGATAGTAGTCGCCGCTGAGCATGGCCGGCGCGATCTGACCGCACTCGCGATAGGCCTGCTGCTGAAACGGGACATTGTCCGCTGACAGCCCCCCCATGCCGAACGAAGGCAGGTAGAAGCTACGGAACGCGTAGGGGTCGTAGACGTAGCAGCCGCTGCCTTGGAAGGGCAGCCAGGACGAGAGCGCGTGGGTGTGGCACTGGTTTCCTTCGACGACGCCCGGCTGCGTGTCCGGAAACTGAAAATCGCTGCGGAGCAGTGGCACGGCCCGCCGCATCGTCTCCAGGTCGTTGCGGCGTCCGCCCGAGGCGCAGGAGTCGATTCGCAGTCCCGGGTTCCGGCGCCGGAGTTCGTCCCACAACTGCAGATGCCCCTGCACGTAGAGGTTCTCGGTGATGCCCTGACGGTCGGGCGCGTCGTGGTTGCGCCAGGCGGGGAGCGGGCCGCCGCCGTTCATGTCCTCGCGGTACCAGTCGATCCCCTCCGTCTTGATCATCCGGTCGAGGTGGTCGATGAGCCATACACGTGCGGCGGGATTCCCCAGGTCGAGGATGTCGCCCACCGTGGTATTGGTTCCCGGTAGCAGCCACTCCCGATGCATGGTGGCTAACCAGGACATGGGCGACCCGACTCTCTCCGGCTCGAACCACAATAGGAACTGCATGCCACGGCCGCGACACCAGTCGCTGAACGGCCGAAATCCCTGTGGGTATTTCTCACGGTCAATCTCCCACGTTCCGGTGTTCAGCCAGCCCATGGTGGTGAACTCGGGATTCGTGGTCGTTCCGCCCGGGCCATAGGGCCCTTCCCTGCTGGGGTACCACGTATGCGAGCCGCCCGCATCCCGCCAGCAGACGTCGGGCTTGATCTCCGCGACGACGAACTGCTCAACCTCCTCGGTGCTGCCGCCCCCGACCTGGATCTGCTTGATCGGCCCCTGCTCGCGCGTTGGAGGGCCACCGCAGCCGGCCGGCGACATGCTCGGCGCCGGCGGGACGTGTGAGTTCTCGGCTCAAACGCTTCGGAGCGACGTCGCGTTCACACGTCTCACCGGCTTCTGCGCGTGCCTCCGATCCGGCCGCTCCCCTTCTGGAATCGCACATGCAAGCGATGATGCCGTGAGCCCAATACGAACCGGGAAGGCACACAGGTTGAAAACCTGTGCTACTTGGAGAGGTCGCAGCGAGGGGCTGCCCGTGCCCGGGAGCCGGCGTTGCTTTTTCCGCGAAGCCAGGATGGCGTAGCGGAGAAAGCATCGAGCGAGCGGAGGGCAGGATGCCCGCAGCGAGCGTCCGGCGAGGGGCATGGGCAGCCCCGAGCCGGATACACGCGCGAGTATCAAGTGTGAGCCGTGTGACATGCCAGCAGCGCCGCGCAGACCGCCAGCGCTCCCATACCCTGACGGGCTTTGCGGGCATGTCCGCTGAGTGGCCTCGAGGTGGTGTTCATCCCCGGCATGCCTGCGGAGTGTTGTGCGTCTGCGAAAGTCGTGGCCTCGTCGGTCGGCGCGCCTGCCTGAGCGCACGACCAAGCCAGGAACCGTGGTTGTGCGGATGCCGAAGTCAATCCAGGAGGCGGAGCTCATGCGCGTTGGTAGAGTAATGGTCAAACCCCCTCAAGGAACAGTGCCGCCCGCGCTCCCTCCCGGTATTCTGGTTCCAGTTGACTCCGCGATCGCGTTGAAAGTGGCCGCGGGATCGTGCTTCAGCCCCCTGCCCCAAGCCCCTGAACTGAGATGCAGCTCAGACCTTCACTATCTTCGTCGGCACTCGTGACGTCGGCTTCGCCGCATCTGATTCGCGCGATCCTGATCGTGGCAACAAGTTTGGCGAGTGTGTGCCCGGCTGCCGAAGGCGATGGCCCCCGTCCGCCATACCCTGATGTCCAGGAGATGATCCGGGAACCGCTCGACAACGTCCCGCAAGGAACGGTCGCGTGCGGTTGGGATGCGCTGCGCTACCGCATGCGCGGCAACATCTACCAAAGTAACCCCGGACGCCTCGAGAACCCAACGCTGACCCAGTTTGAGCGACTCGTGAGGGGTCAGCCCGAGGACGTGGCGGCGGTCAATCGCGAAATCATCGCCTACTGCCAGCAGAAGCAGGCAGAGATTGAGGCCGCCTGGCGCGAGCAAACGCTTCGAAATCCAGCCAAGGAGGTCTGCCAGTATCAGACCGAGTTGATTCCCCTCGCAATCCTGACACTGCGGATTGGCGAACGCCTCACGCCCGAGGCACATCGAGCAATCAAGGACGTCCTCGAAGCGTTCCACCCACAGACCGCCGACGTCGAGCCGACGATGTGGATGCACGGGCCCGGCTACAACGGCGGGAACGCTCACGACTACCTGAGTTTTCTCGCCCTCACGTGGGCCGTCACCGGCAACCCAGAGGTGCGAGACGCTGCCTATTGGGGGCTGCGCGGCGAGCTGGACCACCTCAACCTGAGCGGCGACATCTCCGAGTTCAACGCGCTCGAAGGGCACTGGTGCGGCTCGAACGGCTATGACGCAATGAAGGCCTTCGTGCGTGATCCTGAGTTGGCCCGGATGGCCCGGATGATCGCGGAGCGGCTCTGGATCAACCGCTTCTTGATGTGGTCGCCGGCCGTGGAGCGGATGACAGGACCGGGCAGTCGCATGGCACCCGGAGCCTGGTTGGGCACGAGCAGCGATCGCCTGCAGTTTGCGACCGGTGTCGAGAAGCCTATTTGGCTCAATGAATTCTTTGACTGGGGTGTCTGGCAGTATCCCGTGACCCGCGGCCGCTGGCCGTTGGATGACGTCCAAGGCATGGTGCCTAATTTGCCCGCCTACTTGCAGGACGTCGCGTGGCGCAAACAACTCCCGAACGAGCTTCGTTGCTCGGTGCAACTCATCCCCTGGATGAATCGTTATCCGAAGCTGCCCGACGTCTCCGACGCTCGGCCCGATCCGGTGCTCGGGGACATGGTCAACTACCAGACTGCCACGTATGCAGTGGGTTCCATCGACCAGCCCTACGACGCGTCGGGCTGCATGGTGTATGCCTCCGCCTGGTGGAACGATCACCGCGCACCCAGCGACGCGCAGCTCGGCAGCCCCAGACGATTCGCCGTGCTCTACCCGCATTACGTGCTCAACGGGGCGGCGTTCATGGATCGGACCGAGCTCGCCTTCGAGAACTCGCCGAATCAGCCGCTGAAAGATGAATGGACGGGATTGCCCGGCCCGTGGATGCGTGAGTTTGCTGAATGGGGCCGGGCTGGCGTCCTTCAGCACAAGAACACGCTGCTCTACACCTACTCGGGGCGAAACTGCGGCTCGAATGACGTCCGTCCCGTCGCCAGCAAACTCCACCGCGCGTCCGCTGGCATGTTTCTGTTTCGGTGGCAGCCTGGACTGGAGGGCCTGTTCGTCAACCGGCAGCCGATCACCCGCCTCCCCGTGGAACTGAAACCCGGCGATTGGTGGTTCGTTCAAGATGGCGACACGTACGTGGGCGTTTTGCCTCTCGAGGCCACCCACCTCCGCGGTCCGTGCAAGACCACCATCGAGGAACGCACGCGCCAGATCGTGCTGTATCAAGACAATTACGTGGGGGAATCAATCGAGGGCATCAGCGATGAGAACTGGGTGAAGGCGCGGAGCGGTTTCGTCGTCGAGATGGGTGACGCCGCCGAATACGGTTCTTTCGATCGCTTCCGCGACACCATGCTCCAGGCCGCGGTCACGGAGTCGTCAGCGGGGTTCATCCGACACATTCGGTATCAGCGGCCGGGCCGCGAGCTCGAAATGAAGTGGCACTGCTACGAGGAGAACTACCCCCTGCGTCGGGTCGACGGCCGCGATCATGAAGCGGTGCACTTCCTGCAGTCGCCCGAGTTCGCCGTTGGCGACACCGAGCTCCGCACGCACGACGCCCGCCTGAAGACCAAGCCGGGCGAGCCGGCCTGGCTTCTCTCCGCGGCGTCGTCCCGCACCTACGTCGCCTACCAACCGCAGCCGCACCACCAGGTTCCACTGTCTCTGGAGACACCCATCGCCCGCATCGGCAGTGAACAGTTCCCCTTCGGAAAGCTGGTGGCCACAGCGACCGAAGACGGTACGGTGGAAGTGACGATCGACGCGGCGTTTCGCCCCTTTTGGAGCAGCGCCCATTGGAGAGCGAAAATCTGGCAGGAGATTGGAACCCACCCCAGCGATATTCTCATCCATACTGACGCACCGAAGGTCACCGCGACGATCAACGGGGACGAGTTTCCCGTGACGCGCCAGGTGCGCCACGGACAGCCCGTCTGGGTGCTGGACCCCTATGCCCGACTGCCGCGAGTGCTCGACCGCGTGGATACCAATCGGCCCAACAAGCCGCTGGCGGCACCATGAGCCGCTGTCGGACCCATGAGTCGCTGTTCAGCGGCACCACCTTCAGATCACGGCAACGACCGATCGAGAATCCCATGCCACAGCAGTGGAGAGCCGCAAGAGCTGCCCGATCCAGGAGCTATGTCCATTCCATGAAGAAGAGCCTTGTGGTTTTGGTTGTCGCGAGCTTCCTTGCCCCGGGGGCGGCAGTCGCCGATCAGGCTGGTCGTAAGCACGCGGAGAACGAACTCCATGCACGTCCCGCCGTGCATGTCACGGTGGGCGTGCGCGATGCCGACATCATCGGCAGCGACAATCGCGCGCTGCAGGCCGCGGTGGACTACGTTGGCAACCTGGGAGGCGGCCTGGTCGAGATCGGTCCGGGCGAATACCTGATGCGCGATTCGCTGCACGTCCGCAGTCGCGTCACGGTGCGGGGTGCAGGCGAAAAGACCGTGCTCAAGAAGGCCCGCGAGCATCGCTCACCGCTGGCGGCCGATGGCGACTTCGGCGAGGCGGCGATCACGGTGCAGAATCCGGAGGGCTTCGACATCGGCGGCGGGGTGTATGTGGCGTCGAAAACCCACCGCAACTTCCTTGGTGTGTGTGCCACGATCCTCAACTCGCGGGGCAATTATTTCACACTCTCCCGCCCCATGAACGCGGACGTCTTGATGAGCGATGGGGGTTTTGCGGCCACGATCTTTCCGGTTATCAGCGGCCACGCACTCGAGGACGCCTGCGTGGAAAACCTCGTCGTGGACGGCAATCGCGCCGAGAACCCCACCGTCGTGGACGGATGCCGCACCGCCGGTATTTTTCTCTATCGCGGTGACCATTGCCTGATACGAAATTGCTTCGTACGAGACTGCAACAGCGACGGCATCAGCTTCCAGCAGTCGAGCGACGTCGAGGTGGATGGCTGCGTCGTCGAACGCTGTGCCGGATTTGGGCTGCATCCCGGCAGTGGGTCGCAGCGGCCAACGGTGAGAAACTGTCGTGCGATCGCCAATGGCGAAGACGGTTTTTTCTTCTGCTGGCGGGTGCGCGGGGGTGTGGCCGAGGGCAACTGGCTGGAGCGGAATGGCGGTCATGGTATGTCCATCGGTCACAAGGACAGCGACAACGTCGTCCGCGGAAACACCGTCATCGGCAACAAGCTTGGCGGCGTGTACTGGCGCCCGGAGACCGAGCCGATGGCTGCGCATCGCGTCACGTTCGAGAACAACGCGGTCCGCGACAACGAGGGCTGGGGATTGTTCGTAGACGGCGCCACGGACGGTACCATCATTCGTAAGAACGTCATTGAGGACACGGGGGCCGGGCGGCAGACGACCGGCATCCGCATCGGGGCCGGCGCAGGGAGCGTGGTCCTGGAAGGAAATGCGATCACGGCCCGGTTGCCCCTGCAGGACGATCGGCCCGCGGACCGCCGCTGACCGCGAGGCCTGACGCCGGCATCACCACGGAGACGAGAGCGATGCGAGATGCCCCCGGTAGGCGATTCGTCGACGGCCGCTGCGCGGCAGCCCCGGGCCGGCTGACCCTCGCCGCGGTGATCGCCGCGGTGTTCCTCGGTGGCGCCGTCCCGGCCGCACCGGTCGGCGGCGTCGCCCGGCAGCCATTGGCATCGCAGGCCCGCCGAGTCCGGGAATCGCTCGAGTCGCTCGGCCAGCCGCTCTCCGGG
This sequence comes from Planctomycetota bacterium, assembly GCA_037133115.1. Classification (GTDB taxonomy): domain Bacteria; phylum Planctomycetota; class Planctomycetia; order Pirellulales; family UBA1268; genus QWPN01. Next base: position 28,936 of record JBAXOU010000013.1, read on the forward strand.
GAGCAGGCCACCCGACTCGACGAGGCCCTGCGACTCGACGACGCCGAGTTGGCGGTGAAAGGGATCCAGGAGGCGCTTGATCCCCTCTGCGTCGCGATCGTGGAGATCAACCCCGAAAGCCGCCTCAAGGCCTCGATCGGGCCGGTTGCGAAGCGGCTGGTGCAGCACGGCTGGACCGTGTTTCTCGTCAAGGTCGTCAACCAGGCGGGCATCACCTCGCCTCTTGCGGCAACGAGCCCGAACGCCCGCCCTGTGGTCGCGCCGTCCAGTGGCTCTCCCGCACCGCCGCCCGGCCTCACGGTAGCCGAGGTCGCGAATCGCTGGGCCGACATTCGCATGATCGACGAGCGGCCGATGACGCCCACGCTCTCGGGGCTCGGCGTGGAGTATCGGCTGATGCAGATGTACAGCCGGGATGCCGGGCCGCTCGAGGCGCGGATCAGCTTCGATGCCGGCCAGGGCACGCAGGACCTCAGCTTCCGCTCCGAGGTCGATATTCTCTTCGAATCCGCACCGGCCACGCGGGTGGTGCTGGAGGTCGTCGACGCCGACGGCGGTGACGCGATGGCCAGCTTCTTGGTCCGCGACCCTGGTGGCCGCGTCTACCCGGCGCAGAGTCGGCGGCTCGCCCCCGACTTCTTCTTCCATCCCCAGGTCTACCGCAGCAGTGGGGAGCACCTGCTGCTCCCCCCCGGCACGTACGAGGTCACCTGGACCCGCGGCCCGGAATACCTGCCACGCAGCCGGCAGCTGGTGGTGCGAGGCGGGCCCGAACAGCACGAGCGGTTCGAACTCGAGCGATGGATTCACCTTGCGAAGCACGGCTGGTATTCCGGCGACCACCACGTGCATGCGGCCGGGTGCTCGCACTACGACAGCCCGACGGCGGGCGTCGGCCCCGACGACATGATGCGGCACATTCGCGGGGAGGATCTCAACGTGGGCTGTGTGCTCTCGTGGGGCCCGTGTTGGCAGCATCAGAAGCAGTTCTTCGCCGGCGCGGTGCATCCGCTCTCCACGCCTCGCAACCTGATGCGATACGACGTGGAGGTGTCGGGCTTTCCGTCGAGCCACGCGGGCCATCTCTGCCTGCTGCGGCTCGCCGAAGACGACTACCCCGGAGCTGACTCGATCGATGAGTGGCCCAGTTGGACGCTGCCGGTGCTGCGCTGGGGAAAGGCGCAGGGGGGCGTGGTCGGCTTCAGCCACTCCGGCTTTGGACTGGAGATCACCGGCGAGACAATCCCCTCGATGGAGATGCCCCGCTTCGACGGCATCGGCGCCAACGAGTACGTCGTCGACGTCACGCACGACGCCGTCGACTTCATCTCCGCCGTCGACACGCCGATCACCTGGGAACTGAACATCTGGTACCACACCCTCAACTGCGGCTTTCGCACGCGCATCAGCGGCGAGACCGACTTTCCCTGCATCTACGGCGAGCGCGTCGGGATGGGGCGGCTCTACGTGAAGCTCGACGACGGACCGCTCGATTTCGACCGCTACGTCGAGGGCATCAAGGCCGGCCGGAGCTACGTCACCGACGGCAAGAGCCACCTTCTCGACTTCCAGATCGACGATGTCGAAGTGGGCCGCGGCGACTCGCGGGTGGCGATCGACGCTCCCGGCAGCGTGGAAGTGCGATGCCGCGTTGCGGCCATGCTGCCCGACCAGACGCCCGACTCGCTCGCCGGCGTCGCCGCGCGGCCACTCGACGAGAAGCCCTACTGGGAACTCGAGCGGGCGCGGCTCGGCACGAGCCGCCGCGTGCCGGTCGAGGTCGTCGTGAATGGCCAGGTTGCCGCTCGCCAGGAGATCGATGCCGATGGGACGATCCGCGAACTCTCGTGGACGATTCCCATCGAACGCTCGTCGTGGGTGGCGGTGCGAATCTGGCCGTCGAGCCACACCAATCCCATCTGGGTGAGCGTTGCCGACCAGCCGGTGCGGGCCAGTCAAGACTCAGCCCGCTGGTGCCTCGACGCGGTCGACGTCTGCTGGGAGCAGAAGCGCGGCCAGGTTCGCGAGAGCGAGCTCGACGACGCCCGGGCCGCCTACGAGCATGCCCGCGAGACCTACCGGAAAATCCTCGCGGAGTCCGGCGGGCGCTGAATCTCAAGAGGCCTGGGACCAGCACAGCACCTGCTGGGCCGGCTTGACGACGTAGACACGGGACACGATCCACGCAGCGTTTGCCCGCGAATGGAACCTCCGATGAACCCTGCACTCGATTGGCTCGCACGGCATCGGCTCGGCAGGAGCATGCGCCGAGCGGTGGCCGTCGCGGTGGCAGGTCAGTATTCCGCGGCTGGCGGCGATCATGAACGAGTCGCCGCGGGAGCCACCGCATCCGGCCGGCGACATGCTCAACGCCGGCGGGACTTGTGAGGCGCGTTCTTCGTGAGCTTTGCGCGGCCGCGGTACAGGCCCAACGCCGTGAGGCGTGGGGTGAACCAACACCAGACGCCGCGTCCAGCGTGGCTTACCCGCGGCCTTACGGCCGGTCGGCTTTCACGACGCCGAGATCAATACGAACCTGGAAGGCACACAGGTTGACAACCTGTGCTACG
>JBAXOU010000014.1:0-30752 GCA_037133115.1 Planctomycetota bacterium
GCAATCGCGACTCTGCCGCCTTGGCGGCCGCCGCTTTCGTGGCGAGGCTCACCGTCCGAGCCGCGAGGTCACGGCGCAGGTCATCCGCTTCGCGATTGGACGCCGCGAGACGATCCTCGAGAGCGGCTGTTTCCTGCTCCAGCTGAAGCACGCGTCGCTCCCGCTCCCGGGAGAGGTCGGCGAGTGTCACGAGCGTCGTCCGTTCCTCGCGAAGCCGGCGGGCTTCATCGAGTGTTGCTGCGTGTTCTGCCACGATTGAATGCGATTGCCGCGGCAACTCGGCGCGGATTCGTGACTCCGTCTCCGCCAACCGAGCCTTCACGACGGCGGCGACCCGTGCCGCCTCGTGCGCGGCGAGCGCCCGCACCGCATCCCAGGTAAACACACGTGGCTCGCCATCGAGCGACGCGATGTCGGCCTCCAGGCGGCGGAACATCTGCACCTGTGGGGCGTCAGCCCAGGGACGCAGATCGTCGCGATCAGCCCGCTGTCGATGGAGGGTCGGCGTCACGAAGTCGGTGATTTCGTGTTCTTCCGGCATGCGCAGGCCGGTCACCCCGGCGGCCTCGAGGTGCTGGAGCAGCTGCACGGACGTTGGCACGGGGTCTGTGATGAGCTGCCGGTGGTGCACGACGATTCGCGGCCAGGCAGCCGATCCGGCCAGGGCGAGCCGCACGTGCATTTCCCAGAGGGCGAGCCCGACCGGAATCGGCAGGGCGTTGCGGGCCAGCAGGCTTGCCGCCACTTCCAGCGGATGGCGCAGCACGTGCACGGCCAGCGGAGCCTCGAGCAAGGGCTGCCAGAGCGGCAGCGTCAGGCAGAGCCGCGGGTCCTTGATGAACCACGGCCGATGCGCGTCGAGGTCGCGGAGGATCAGGCCGGCGGTCGACGTGAAGCGGGCAGTCTCCTCGTCGCCAAGTGCGAGCGGGTCGAAGCAGAGGGGACTGTGCCATACGGTGCCCGCGGCCCGCAGCATCGAATCGTTGAGTTCCACGACGTCGAGACGCTCCCAAAACCCCTTGGGGTTTTCGTCGTTCGCGCCGACGGCCAGCGACTCAGGCGCGAAGTGGCAGCCCAACAGGTTGAGGATCCGGGCCGCAGTCGATGTGCCTGAACGGTGCATCCCCAGCACAAGCAGTTGCACGTCTCGTTCCCCGCGTCTTTCCGACGATTTCGCGATGCCTCTTAATCGACGGGATTGAAGCAAACGCCCGCCGTGGGTAGCCAGATCAAACCGCGAGGAACCGATCGCGAAGGTTTGTCGTCAGTCACTCAGGAGTGGGGTGGGGAAGCATTGGCAGCGGGCGCTGTCTTGGCAGGCGGGGCAGGCTGGGCGGGCTGGCCCGTGACGCAAGGAGACAGCGTCTTTTCTCACTGTTGCCATCGGCCGGTCATTCGTATGATCCGCGCCGGCACCTGGGATGGTCTTCGTGCCGAACTCGTTGCTTCCACCCGCACCGACGCTTTCCCCACGAATCAAGTCATGAAACTCGGACGACTGCTTGGCGACACAGCATCGCGGATTCCGGTGGTTGGTCGACACTTCCGCAGCCTCCAGGGCCGCGTGCGTCGAGCCCGTATCGGGACCGAACCCGTCGCTGTTTCGCCGACCCGGCCCACCGCCACCTACCTGCCTTCGCAGGAGGCCGCGTGGCGTGCTCCCAACGCGGTGCGGGTGGCGGTCGTGATTCCGGTCTACCGCGGGCTCGATGAGACGCGCCGTTGCTTGGCGAGCGTGCTCGCGCATCGCGACGACCTGCCGGCCGAAATCATCGTCGTCGATGACTGCTCTCCCGAGCCGGGCATGTCGAGTTGGCTGCGTGAGCGTGCGGCGGAGGGGTCGATCACGCTGCTCCGCAACGACGTCAATCGGGGCTTCGTCGCCTCGGTCAACCGGGGCATGGCAGCGGCCGGTGATCGAGACGTGGTGCTGCTCAACAGCGATACAGAAGTGCCTGCCAACTGGCTGTCGCGACTCGCGGGTCACGCCTATTCATCTCCGCGGATTGGCAGTGTGACTCCGTACTCGAACAATGCGACCATCTGCAGCTGGCCGAGCGTGAGAGGAGGCCCGTTGCCGTCGGGCCGCACCGTCGCCGACATGGATGCCGCGTTCCTCGCCGCCAACTGTGGACGTCGGGTCGACATCCCGACTGCCGTCGGCTTCTGCATGTACATTCGCCGCGACTGCCTTCAAGCCGTGGGCGGCTTCGACGAGGAGACCTTCGGCCGCGGCTACGGCGAAGAGAACGACTTCTGCCTGCGGGCCACGGCCGCCGGATGGCACCATGTGTTGGCCTGCGACACGTTCGTGTTCCACGCCGGCGAGACGAGCTTCGGCAAGGATTCTCCCGAACGGGCCCGGGCGTGGTCGCTGCTGACCGCCCGCTATCCCCACTACGCGGCGACGGTCGCCCGCCATATCGAGGCCGACGAGGCCGCCACGAGCCGGTTTGCGGCCACGGCCGCGCTCTTCCGACACGCCGCGGAGCCGACGATTCTCGTCGTCATGCACGCGTTGGGCGGTGGCACCGACCGCCACGTCCGCGATGTGCAGTCGGCCGTTGGTTCGCGGGCGAATTTCCTGCGGCTCGAGCCGCGCCCTGGTGGGCTGGCCCTGTCGGCCCCAGGGCTCCCCGGCCATCCGGAAGCGGTCTTCCGCGTCGATCAACTCGATGAACTGGTCGCCGTGCTGCAATCCTGCGGCACCGACCGCGTGCACGTGCACCACTGGCTCGGCTACGACGCCGCGCTGCGACCGCTCCTCGACCGCCTCGGCGTGCCGTTTGACGTGACGATCCACGACTACTTCTCAATCTGCCCGCAGATCAATCTCCTGCCGACACCCACGTCCCAGCACTGCGGCGAGCCGGACGCGGCGACGTGCAATGCCTGCATCGCGGGCCGGCCGCAGTTTGGCGCGACCAACATCACCGACTGGCGCATGCGGCATGCCTGGCTGCTCAACGAAGCGGAGCGGGTGATTTGCCCGAGCGTCGATGCCCGCGACCGGATCGCCCGCTATGTGCCGCATGCCAGGCTCGTGGCAGTCTCCCACGAGCCCGTCCGGCAAGGCTCATGGCATGTGCGGTCCATGCCACCGCAGCCCGGCGAGCCGATGCGGATCGGGGTGATCGGCGTGATCGCCCAGCACAAGGGTCTCGACGCCCTCGTCGCGGCCATCGAGGCCGCCGATCCTCGCGAGTTCGAGTTTGTGGTCATTGGTTCGTGCGATCCGAAGCTCCCTCGCCACCTGCGCCACCGCGTTACGGAGACCGGACCTTACGAGGAGGCTGATCTGCAGGGCCTCCTGGCCGCCGCACAACTCCACGCCGCCTGGTTCCCTGCCACGTGGCCGGAAACCTACAGCTACACGCTCTCCGCAGCCATCGATGCCGAACTGCCGATCGTGGCCCCCGCGATGGGCGCATTCCCCGAGCGGCTCGCCGAGCGACCGCTTACGTGGCTGGTGCAGCCCACCCGCGATGGCGCGGCGCTGCTGAACACGTTCACGGGGGTGCGGTCGATGCTGCTCGGGCAGCCTGGCACGGCGGCGGGGCCGCGGGCCGCAGATCCGGTTTCCTACTACCCGCAGGCCTATCTGGCACCACTTGCGACCAGAAACCGACAGCGGCCCGATCGGCTGACGTCGCTTCGTCGGAAAGGCCTGACCTCGGTGCTCGTGCTGCCGGATCGATACGACAACGGCACGATCTCGCCGTGCGGCTTCATCCGGCTCGTGCAGCCGTTCGACGCGCTGGCGGCGATGCACCCCGACGTGCTCGTGGAGGTCGTCGACCTCGAAGCGGCCCTCGCTCGCGACGCCGACGTGCTGGTCTGCCAGCGTCATGTGACTGCCGATCTGGCCACGGCTGAACGGCTGATCGAGCATTGTCGGGCTCGCGGCATGAAGCTGATCTATGACCTCGACGATGACCTCGTCTCGATCCCTCCGTCGCACCCGGAGGCCGCCCGGCTCGAAAACCTTGCGACCATCGTCAGGCGGTTCCTGGAGAGTGCCGACCGTGTCTGGCTGGCGACTCCGGAGCTGCAGCGCCGGCTGGCCCCCAAGCTGTGCGACTCGGAAGTCGTGGCCAATAAGCACGACGAACGGATCTGGCGACACTCCGCCAGACGGTCGGATGTCATGGGAACTCAGTCCGTGCGGATCGTCTACATGGGAACCGCGACGCACGACGAGGAGCTTGATTTCCTGCAGCCGATCGCCGAGTCGCTCCAGCGGCAGTTCGGACGCCAGGTTCGCTTTGACGTCGTGGGCGTGGCGAGCCGGGGGCAGCTGGCCCGCTGCTTCCATCGGGTGATGCCCGAGGAAGGGCCTGCCTCGCAGACCTACCCGGGCTTCGTCGAATGGTTCTGTCGTCAACACTGGGACATCGCCGTGTCGCCACTGATCGACAACCCCTTCAACCGCTGTAAGTCGGCCATCAAACTCTTCGATTACGCCGCCCTCGCCCTGCCCGTGGTGGCGTCGCAGCACGCCGAGTACGACGCGGCGTTTGGCGGCGACCACGGCGTGCAGCTGGTCGAGAACACCGTCACCGCCTGGTGCGACGCGCTGTCGCGTCTCGTCATCGATGCCGAGGCTCGCCGCCGCGTGGGGCAGAAGGTCGTCGAGCACTACCGTCGCCATCACATCCTCGGCGCAGATCCGCAAGTCCTGCGGGGGGCGATCCGCCGTGGCCTTGCACCCCGCCCGGCACAGCGAGCCGCATGATGGCATCCTACGATCTCGACCAGCCGGCGACCGGCGCGACCTTCGACGAGACGGCCTACCTGCGCGCCAATCCAGACGTCGCCCAAGCCGTGCGCGACGGCCACGTCGCCTCCGGTCGTCAGCACTTCGATCTCTATGGGCAGCGGGATACGCCCCGCCGCATGATGCGGATGACGGAGCGAATTCACGACGCCAAGCGGCGGAAGCTCCGCCGCATTCTCCCGCTTCTCCGTTCCGATGCGCCAGTGGTGGAGCATGATGACCACGTTGATTGCCTGCCGGCGGCGACGAAGTCCCGCTGGAACATCAGCGATACGGAGGCGGTCTCCGCCCACCCATACAGCGACGACATCATGCAGCTTGTCGGCCGCTACGAAAACGGCCTCGTCCTCGACGCCGGTGCCGGGAAGCGGCCCATTTACTTTGACAACGTGGTGAACTACGAGATCGTCGCCTACGACACGACCGATGTGGTCGGCGTGGGTGAGGAGCTTCCCTTTGCCGACGGCTCGTTCGACGCCGTGGTATCGACGGCGGTGCTGGAGCACGTCAAGGACCCGTTTCGCTGTGCTCGTGAGATTGCCCGTGTGCTGAAGCCGGGGGGCGAGCTCTATTGCGTGGTCCCGCTGCTCGCGCCGCTCCATGGCTACCCACATCATTACTACAACATGACGGACCAGGGGATCCGCAATCTCTTCGCCGACCTGCTCGAGGTGGAGCGGGTGGAGGTGTCGCGCCACCTGCTGCCAATCTGGGCGTTGACATGGATCTGCTCCCGGTGGGCGGAGGGGCTCTCCGGCACCGCGAAGGACGAGTTCCTCGGCATGCGAATCGCCGACTTTATCGGCTCTCCGGTGCCGCATCTCGACCAGCGGTATGTGACCGGGCTTTCGGCCACCGTGAACTCCGAACTGGCCGCCGGGCATGCCCTGTTCGCCCACAAGCCGCCCAGCCCCGTCTCTGATCGACATCCGAGCGAGTGAGTCGTGCGATGCCGTTGGTCGATCGTCCTTCATCGTCGCGACGTGACATCATCGGCGGCCTCGTCACGGCGGCCCTCGTGGGCATCGTCACGCTGGCCGTCACCCGACATCCGCAGGGCCCGGCCAGTGGCGGGCTCGATTCCTCGTGGGGCAGCGTGCTGCGGTATGCCCACGACCACGGGCTCGACTTCGGCACCGATGTCGTGTTCACCTACGGACCGCTCGGTCATGCGAACACCGGGGCCTATTCCGGTGGTCCGATCCTGCTTTCGTCCTGGGTGCGCACGGTCATCACGCTGTTCGTCGTGGCGCCCATCGTGCTCGTTGCCCGTCGGCTCTCCTGGCAGGCGGGCCTGGCGCTGCTGCTGCTCGTGGCGGCTCTGCGATTGATGCGGATTTGCGGCCTCGACGGCCTCGTGCAGGCAGCTTTGTGCTGCTGGGGCCTCCTCGCGTTCACGGCTGACCCGGGTGGGCCGCGGCCGAGCCGTTCCATCGTGACGATCTGCATGGCGATGGCCATGTGCGTGGCTCTCGTCGGCCTCGCGAAGTTCTCGTGGCTTCTTGCCGGCGGTGCCACCGTGTGCGCCGTCGCGGTCGACCTTGGCCTTCGCGGCCGCCCCTGGCTCGCGGCCGCGACGATCGCGGCAACCGGGGCACTGTGGCTTGCCGGCTGGGCCGCCCTTGGCCAGCCTTTCGTCAACATCCCCGCCTACCTCGCCGGAGCGTGGCAGGTCGCGGCGGGATACGCGAAGGCCATGGGCACACGTGGCCCCGGCAGTTTCTTTGTTGTAGCGCTGCTGGCCACCGGAGCGTGCGCCGCCGGCGTCGTGCTCCGCAGCCGAGTGGCGGCCCTCCCTGGTGAGAATCGCCTCCCGATGCGCCGCTGGCTGCTGATGCTGTGGCTGCTCGGCATGCTCTTTCTTGGCTGGAAACATGGGGTGGTCCGCGCGGCGGCCGGCGACACGCACATCACGGCCCTGCTGGCCCAGTGCGTCGTGCTCGCCTTCGCACTCCCGATCATTCCTGTCGTCCATCCGGGGGTGGAGCGCGTGGGCCAGACCTTGGGCTGGGGCGTGGCGATCCTCGCGCTGACGCTGGCACACTGGATGCAGTTCGGCTCACTCGAGGAAGGCGTGGCCCAGACGATCCGACGCATCCCGTCCAATGCCTTCGCCCTGGCGCGGCCCGAGGGCCACCGCCTCATGCTCGAACATCTGTGGGAGCAGGCCCGCGGCGCACTCGCGTTGCCCGCCGCCAAAGACCTGGTCGGCACGGCACCGGTCGATGTCTTCGGTTACAGCCAGGACTATGCGATCGCCAACGACCTGAACTACGTGCCGCGGCCCGTGTTTCAGAGCTACTCGGTCTACAACCACCGGCTTGCCGAACTGAACGACCGGTTCTATCAATCGCCGCGGGCCCCAGACTGGGTGCTTTTCGAACTGGGGTCGATCGACGGCCGCTATCCGGGCCTCGAAGACTCGCTTGCCCTGCGCACGATCCTGCACGACTACCGAAATGCCGGCACCGACCGCCAGTTCCTCGTGCTGCACCGGGAGCGGCGTGAGCCGGTCCGGCTCGAACTCCTCGCCAGCGGCACGGCGCGGGTCGGCGAACGCATCGACGTGGCGGCGCATCGTGCGCGCGACCTATGGCTGGAAATCGATACCTTTCCTGGCCTCCTGGCGAGACTGGAGACATTCGTGCTGCGGCCACCGCCGCTACGGTTTCGAGTCTGGGCGGATGGTTTTCCCGCCGAGGGATATGCCTACAACGCCCCGGCACCGATGCTCGCCACCGGCTTTATCGCCAACCCGGTGCTCGGCGAAACGTCCGACGCCGCCGCGGTGCTGGCGGGGAAGCCTGCCCGGCTCCTGCAGGCCTTCGCGATCGAAACGAGTGCCCGCGGCCGCAACACCGAGGTCCGCTACCGGCTCTACGCCATCGCCGGTGGACTCGTGGGCCGGGAGTGATATGGGGCACACGCAACCCTGAGGCGTTCACAACGCTCGGGGCTGCCCGTGCCCGTCGCTGGACGCTCGCTGCGCCCATCCTGGGCTTCACTCGCTCGATGCTTTCTCCGCTTCGCCATCCTGGCTGCGCGGAGAAAGCAACGCCGGCTCCCGGGCACGGGCAGCCCCTCGCTGCTTCCCCAGTAGCGCAGGTTTTCAACCTGTGTGCCTCGCCGGTTCGCCGCGGGCTCAAAGCTGCCTGTGCCAGTCGGCGGCGAGGTTATGCCGCGGCGCTCGTCCGGGCCGGGACTTCCGCCGAGATGGCGGCCGGTTTGCGGTAGTCTCCGCGGCTGAAATACTTTTCCAGCCACACGTACGCGACGATGAAGAAGTAGCGGCTCCCCATCTCGCGGATTTTGAGCTTGGCCACGCCCGTTCGCCGGTTGCGCCAGGTGATCGGGATCACTGTCCACGAGTAGCCGCGGACGATCGCCTTCAGCGGGAGTTCGACGGTGATGTTGAAGTGCGGCGACAGGAATGGGCGGCAGCCATTGATGACCTCCCGGCGGTAGGCCTTGAAGGCGTTGGTCGTGTCGTTGAGCCGGATGCCGAAGAGGGTGCGGACGAACCAGTTCGCCATGCGGTTGACGGCATACTTGATGCGGGGGTAGTCGATCACGCCGCCTCCCTTCATGAAGCGGCTGCCAAACACGCAGTCGTGCCCGTCTTGCAGGATTCTCCAGTAGCGGACCACGTCGCGGCAGTCGTCGCTTTCGTCCGCCATCATGATGACGACGGCGTCGCCACTGTAGGCATCGAGGCCCCGCTGGATCGCACGGCCGAAGCCGTGCGGGCCGGGGCTGCGCACGGGCACCAGGCTTGGAATTCGTGCGGCGGTCGACTCGAGGATGGCGTAGGTGTCGTCGCGGCTGCCATCATCGACGACGACAATCTCATGGTGGATGCCCTGAAGCGTGAGTTCAAGATGCAGGTGTTCCACCGTCGAGGCGATGCAGCCCGCTTCGTCGCGTGCAGGAATCACCACCGAAAGCTTCCTGAGCTGCCGGCCAGGGGAAGCCGGCAGCGGAATCACGTCGGCCTGATCCGCGGACGATGGTCGACCGGTGTCAACCACCGGTGATGTCGAGCCAGTCTGGATGTCGTTCGGCATGGCGAGCGATCTCCTCAAAAATGGTGTGGGCATGATGCTCCGGGGTCCACCCGTGGAGCGACGTTGCCCGCGTGTGGTCCAGCACGACCCAGGGCAGGTCATACGGCCGTTCCTCCGAGGAGCCGGCCACGTCGTGGTTGCCAAGTCGCTGGGAGCACCAGGCAGACAACTGGGCGAGGGATGTCGCGGAAGCGGTGCCTCCCGAGACGTTGAGCAGGGAACGGCAGGGGCCCGTGGCGGACCGTGCCTGGAGGATCACGAGCCGGGCAAGGTCGGCCGGGTGCAGGCAGTCGCGAACCTGCAGTCCCCGGCCGCCAAAACCGATGTAGCGGAGCGGTCTGCGGCGCGCCCAGGAATGAATCCACCAGGAAAAAATCCCCTGATCGGCACGGCCAAACTGTCCCGCACCAGCCAGCACTCCGCAGCGGTTCACGATCACCGGCACACCGGCGAGATCGGCATACTCGAACGCCAACGCCTCCGATGCCAGCTTCGTGGCGCCGTAGAGCGACACGGGCGCTGCCGTGGAAAAGTCTTCCGTGATCCCCTGCTGGGTGACACCATGCGGCAGGGTCGCCACCGTCGGATCGACCTCGAACGCAGCGGCGTGCTCACGGAGCGGCACAGACGTCAGGGCCGTGATCGAATAGACGCGACTCGTGCTCAGGATCACGATGCCGGCGCGGCGGCGGGCTGCGGCCTCGAGCAGGTTTACGGTGCCGAGCAGGTTGTGTTCGAGCAACTGCCTCGAGCCGGCGCCTCGCCCCGCCATCGCCGCCGTGCCGGCCAGCACGCTTGGTTCTGCGGCAGCGTCGATCAGCCAGTCGCAGTCGCCGAGCGCATCGACGTCGGACTGGCACCGCACGTCGCCATGCACCACCACCACGCCGCGGCGGGCTAGTTCCTGACGGTTGAGTTCCGACCCAGCCCTCCGCAGGTTGTCGAAGGCCACGACGTGGGCGTCTGGCAGATGCTCCACGAGCTCGCGGCAGATTGCCTGCCCAACGAACCCACAGCCGCCCGTGACGATGAATCGCATCAGTCACCTTGCCTGGGGTGAGCTGCGTTTCGGTCCGCTCGCTGCCAGGCATCGACGATCTGGTCGAGCGTTTCCCCGAGAGAAATCTCCGGGGACCAGCCTGGGTAGTCGGCCTGCATCCGCCGGAGATCGGAGTAGTAGCAGATGTGGTCGCCCTCGCGGGCCTTCTCGTCGTAGACCCACCGCATCTCGCGGCCACTGCGGTCCGCAACCATCGAAAAGGCCTCGAGGATCGAGCAGCTGTTTTGCTTGCCGCCACCGATGTTGTAGACGGCGGCCTGGCGTGGCGCGGCGATAAACCGCGAGATGAAGCGGGCCACGTCCTCAGCGTGGATGTTGTCGCGAACCTGCTTTCCTTTGTAGCCGAAGACCCGATACTCGCGGCCTTCCAGGTTGCATTTGACGAGGTAGCTGAGGAACCCGTGGAGTTCGACGCCGGAATGGGCCGGCCCCGTGAGGCATCCGCCCCGCAGGCAGCAGGTCGGCATGCCGAAGTAACGGCCATACTCCTGCACCATGACGTCGGCTGCCACCTTGGAGGCTCCGAAGAGCGAGTGCTTGCTGGCGTCGATACGGAACGTTTCCGGAATGCCGTTGGCGTATGTGGTGTCGGCGTAGTCCCAGCGGGTATCCAGTTCGACGAGCGGGATCTCGTTGGGCGCGTCGCCGTACACCTTGTTCGTGCTCATGTGCACGAACGGCGATTCCGACACGGCCCGGCGCGCCGCCTCGAGGAGGTTGAGCGTGCCGACGGCGTTGGTATCAAAGTCGTCGAAGGGGATGGCGGCAGCGCGGTCGTGCGACGGCTGCGCGGCGGTATGCACGATGGCATCGGGCTTGACGTCAGCCACGAGCCGCAAGATGCCATCGCGGTCGCGCAGGTCGAGTTCGTGGTGCGTGAACGACCGCAGCGTGGAGGAGAGTCGCTCCTGGTTCCAGCGGGTGTCGCCGGCGGGGCCGAAGAACACGGCCCGCTGGTTGTTGTCGATGCCGTGCACCCGCCAGCCAAGGTCGTCGAAATGGCGCGAAACCTCGCTTCCAATCAGGCCTGAAGAGCCAGAGACAAGGATCGTTTGGACCATGGTTGTGCTCCGCGCATGAGGGCGAAATGCCTGCGGCTGTGCCGCGAACCCTCACCGAGGGGGTAGTACAGAACGCCTCCAGGCCATGCAAGGCAGACAGGGTGGCAGAAAGGCGATCACCCCGAAAAACCTGAAGAATGTGGGGTCCCGTGACCCCAGCCCCGGCCGTGGCTCACGGTGCAGGTGGGAGGGCGGCGACGATCCGCTCGACAATCTTGTCCGGCGGCAACGCAAGATCGATGACCAGCGGTCGCTCGTCGGCCTCGGGTGGTTCGAGGGTGGCCAGTTGGTTGTCCAGCAGAATTACGGGCATAAAGTGGCCTGTCCGGGCCTCAAGACGGCGGCGAATCAGGCCCGGCGGGCCCGCAAGGTGAACCAGCCGCAGGCCCGGGGCAGCCACCCGAAGTCGGTCTCGATAGGCCCGTTTGAGGGCCGAGCAGGCAACGACCATGCCCTGGCCGTCCACGGTCGTGCGGGCGATTTCGCCTGCCACGGCCTGGAGCCATGGAGCCCGATCCGTGTCGGTCAGCGGCCTGCCGAGCCTCATTTTCAGCACGTTTTCAGCGGAATGCAGGTCATCGGCATCGAGAAACGGCATCCCGAGTCGGTCTGCCAGAAGCCTGCCGATCACAGTCTTTCCGGAGCCAGAAACCCCCATCAGGAGGAGTGGTGACCGAGAGTGGCTGGTGCTCATGAGGAAAGCCGGCCGAGGGGAGTGAGATAGCGGATGTGGCCCGATTATTCCAGCGTGTTGACAGGTGACCGAAGCAGATTTAGATTTCTCGTCTCGCCGCAGTTCTGCTCGCCGGTCCCGGATTTTTCCGGGTTTTCGCGTGGGCAGGCTTGGAATCGGGCCTCTTGCGAGGCTGCTTTTCGGCCCGGACGCGATATCCGCTCAGGATATTCGAAAGTCCGGCTGCGAATCGAACGATGCAGATGGTCCGGGATCGCGTTGCCGTCCCGTGCTGTCGGTGACAGAGACGTCTGGGAGTATTGCCGTGGCCGGGCCGACACAGGAAATCATCCGCATCCGCATGGAGGCCTACGACCATGCCGTGCTCGACCAGAGTGCGGCGGAGATCGTCGACACCGCGAAGCGGACCAACTCTGAGGTGCACGGCCCGATCCCGCTCCCCACTCGGATCGAGCGGTACACGGTGCTCTCGAGCCCCCACGTCGACAAGAAGGCGCGTCAGCAGTACGAGATTCGGACGCACAAGCGAGTCATCGACATCATTCAGGCGACGGCGAAGACGATCGAGGCGCTGAACAAACTCAGCCTGCCGGCCGGCGTCGATATCAAGATCAAGGCTTCTTCGAGGTAGGGTGTCGGTGGCTACGGCCGTCGAAGGTCATACGAGGTTCATCACAGGAGCGCACGAAAGGGCATGCTTGGAAGGCGTTGCGGGTAAGGCTGGAAACGAGAGTTTCCTTCGCTCCCGCAGCCAACGGCTTCGAGCGTGAATGCGAGGCATCGAGCCGCGGCGGCCGCACACGTGGTCGTTGGCGGGGGAGGTGTCGCGACGGCGACCAATAACATCATGGCTGCATCAACGAAGACATCTGGCAATCATGGCCGCAAGGGCCCTTCCGAGCGAACCGGCCGCAAGGGCCTCTTGGGTCGGAAGGTCGGGATGACGCAGATTTTCGATGCCAATGGTTCCGTGGTTCCCGTCACCGTGATCGAGGCCGGCCCGTGCCCCGTGATGCTCGTCCGTTCGCCCGATCGCGACGGCTATGCGGCCGTCCAGATCGGCTTCCTCGACAAGCCTCGACGGCTTGCCAGCAAGAGTCTTCGCGGCCAGGTGGCGAAGCTTGACAGCCGGCGAGCCAAGCGGCGTGCCGAAGGCGGTGTGGCTGTCGTTGCGAAGCCCGACTGCGAGCCCCAGCGTTTTGTTCGCGAGCTTCGTGGTGTCTACGACGGAGCCGAGGTCGGGCAGGTGCTGACCGTCGATGTCTTCGAGGGCATTGATTTCGTGGACGTCACTGGCACGTCGAAGGGCCGTGGTACTGCTGGCGTGATGAAGCGTCATGGGTTTAAGGGTCAGCGTGCCAGTCACGGTGTGAAGAAGGTGCATCGCCATCAGGGTGGCACGAGCATGAACACCTCGCCGGCCCGCGTGTTCAAAGGCAAGCGAATGGCGGGCCGCTATGGCAACGAGCGGTCGACGATGCGGAACGTGAAGCTTGTTCGCATCGACAAGGAGAACAATCTCCTTGTGATTCGCGGGGCGGTTCCCGGGCCGATCGGCTCGTATGTCACCGTGATGCAGACCAACAAGATCCGTAAGGTCGGTGGCCCGGCGGCCCCGACCGGCAAGAAGAAGGCTGGTGGGAAGTGAACATCGCCGTCTACGACATGTCGGGCAAGCAGGTCGGCTCGTACGAGATCGACCCTGCCGAACTCGCTCCTCGTGTGAGCAAGCAACTCCTGCACGATGCCGTGGTCATGTACCAGGCCAATCAGCGCCAGGGTACGCAGAAGACCAAGACTCGTGGCGAGGTCGCCGGCTCGACCCGCAAACTCTACAAGCAGAAGGGCACGGGCAATGCCCGCGCCGGTGGTCGGCGAAGCGGTACACGCCGCGGCGGTGGCCACATCTTCGCCAAGCGGCCTCGCGACTTCGGCTGGCGCATGCCCCGCAAGGCTCTGCAGCAGGCTGCTCGCATGGCGCTTGCCTCGCGGATCGCCGACGACGAGGTCAAACTCATCGACTCGCTGGTCGTAAGCGAGCCCAAGACTGCCGTCGTGGCTGGCATGCTCAAGAAACTCGGCCTCGGCGAGAAGACGGTGCTCTTTGCCCCTGAGAAGCACGATGCCGCCTTCTGGAAGAGCGCTCGCAACATCGACGGCGTGTCGGTCTCGCCGGTTGCGGAACTCAATGCCTGGTCGATCCTGCGTCCTCGCTCGATCCTCATGACTCGGGCAGCGATCGACGCATTTCGGGCCTCGGCCGTGGAGGCCAACAAGCCAGCCGCTGCTGCGATGAAGAAGAAGCCAGCAAAGAAGCCGGCCGCCCGTGCTGCGAAGAAGGAGGCGAAGTAAGTCATGTCTGTCCCCATCGCTCCCGCTCCGGCTTTTTCGCCGCGTCTCAGTCCGCATCAAGTGATCGTCCGTCCGCTGGTGACGGAGAAGGGCTTGCACCGGGCGAACCGCCACAACGCCTATTCCTTCGAGGTCGTTGGCGAGGCCAACAAGGCCGACATTCGCCGGGCCGTCGAGGAGATGTTCAACGTCAAGGTCGAGAAGGTCGCGGTGCAGAACCGCGTCGGTAAGATGCGGCGAAGCCGCGTCCGCCGCACGAGCACCAAGGCGTGGAAGAAGGCGATCGTCACGCTCAAGTCCGACTTCAAGATCAACCTGTTCTGATTCGCCGCACCGCACCCCTTCAGCACACATCATCATGGGCATCCGCACCTACAACCCGACGAGTCCCGGCCGCCGCGGCGCCAGTGTCTCCGACTTTGCCGAACTGACGGCAGGAGCCGAGGCGCCGAAGGCCCTTCGGCTGCGCAAGAAGAAGAAGGGCGGCCGCAACAACCAGGGCAAGATCACTTCGCGGCATCGTGGCGGCGGCCACATGCAGCACTACCGTCTGATCGACTTCCGTCGCAACAAGGATGGCATCCCCGGCGTGGTCCACTCCGTGCAGTATGACCCGAATCGCACCTGTCGCGTGGCGCTCGTCCACTACGCCGACGGCGAGAAGCGGTTCATCCTGGCGCCGGAGGGACTGAAGGTCGGCGTGACGCTGATGAGCGGAGAGACCGCTCCGCCGGAAGTAGGCAACTGCCTGCCGATGTCAGCGATCCCGCTGGGCATGCAGATCCACAACATCGAACTCCAGCAGGGGCGCGGTGGTCGCCTGTGCCGCTCTGCCGGTTCGTCGGCGGTGCTCGTCGCCCGTGAAGCCCAGTGGGCGCAGATCACGCTGCCCTCGGGTGAGATTCGCCGCGTGCCAGCGGCCTGCCGGGCGACGATCGGCGCCATTGGCAACTCAGAACACATGAACGTCCGTCTTGGCAAGGCGGGCCGCTCGCGTTGGATGGGCATCCGCCCGCATGTCCGCGGCACGGCCATGAACCCAATCGACCACCCGCACGGCGGTGGTGAAGGTCGTACCAAGGGCGGTCGTCATCCGGTCAGTCCGACCGGCAAGAGCGCCAAGGGTGGCGGTACGCGGAAGCCCCGCAAGCCGTCGGGGGCCGCCATCATCCGTCGGCGGAAGAGTCGCCGCTACGGCCAGTTGAAGCTGAGGTAATCAATGGGACGCAGTGCAAAAAAGGGGCCGTATGTCGACCCCCGCGTGTTCGAGAAGGTCGAGGCCCAACTTGCCAGCGGCAAGCGGGATCCGATCAAGACCTGGTCGCGGTCCTGCACGATCGTGCCCGAGTTCATCGGCCTGACTTTTATGGTGCACAACGGGAAGCAGCACATCAAGGTGGTCGTTTCCGAAGACATGGTGGGCCACAAGCTCGGCGAGTTCTCGCCCACGCGGACGTTCCGTGGACACGGTGGCAAGGTGAAGGAGGCGCCCGCGGGGAAGTGACCGCGGCAACGAGATAAGCCATGGCCTACACAGCGACTCACAAATACGCTCGGATCAGCCCCCGCAAGGTGCGGGCGCTGGCCGATCTCGTTCGCGGCAAGTTTGCCGACGAGGCGCTCGATATCCTCCGGTTTCAGCCGCATCGCGGCGCCCGGATGCTCGAGAAGGTGATCAAAAGCGCACTCGGCAACGCCGAGCACCAGCAGGCGCCCGGTGTGGACGACCTGGTGGTCGTCGATGCGCGGATCGACGGTGGCCCGATGTTCAAGAGAATCCGCCCGCGAGCTCGTGGTATGGCGTTTGGGATCAAGCGTCGGATGTCGCACATCAAGGTTTCGCTCGATACGGTCGCCACGGCAGCCGAACAGGACGCTGGCGGAGTAAGGGAGTAAATCATGGGTCAGAAAGTCCATCCCACCGGGTTTCGCACGGGCATCACTGAGCCCTGGAAGAGCCGTTGGTACGCGACCAAGAAGGATTTCAAGGATCTCCTCCTTGAGGACGTGAAGGTTCGCAAGTTCCTCAAGACGAAGTACCGTGCTGCTGCGATTCCGAAAGTGGAGATCGAGCGGACTCGCGACGAGGTGAAGGTCATCCTCCACTGTGCCCGGCCCGGTGTGATCATCGGCCGCAAGGGTCAGGAGGTCGATCGGCTCCAGGAGGAGCTCCAGCAGCTGCTCGGCCGGCGAGTGAATCTGAAGGTTGAGGAAGTGAGCCGGCCAGAGATCCAGGCCCAACTCATCGCTGAAGACATCGCCGACCAACTGACGAAGCGGGCTGCGTTCCGCAGAACGCTGAAGCGGGCGCTCGACACGACCATGGATGCTGGAGCGCGTGGCGTGAAGATCCAGCTTGCCGGCCGTCTCGGAGGCGCTGAGATGTCGCGGTGCGAGAAGGCAATCGCCGGCTCGATGCCGCTCTCCACGCTCCGAGCAAAGATCGACTACGGGTTCTGCGAGGCTCCCACGGCGCAGGGCAATATCGGGATTCAGGTGTGGGTCAACCAAGGCATGTACGAGGAGACTGGCGATGGCGCTGATGCCCAAGAGGGTCAAGCACCGAAAAAGCCAAAGAGGTCGTATAAGAGGTGACGCCTCCCGCGGGAACCGCGTTGTCTTCGGCGACTTCGGTCTTCAGGCCGAGCAGCCGGGATGGCTTCCCGCGGCGACTATCGAGGCAGGCCGTATTGCGGCCCAACAGTACCTCCGTACGGAGGGGCGGCTGTACGTGCGCGTGTTCCCCCATAAGTCGGTCACATCGATCCCGCTTGAAACCCGAATGGGTAAGGGCAAGGGAGAGCCGGAGTATTGGGCTGCGGTGATCAAGCCCGGCATGATCCTCTATGAGATTGGCGGCGTGACCGAGGATGCGGCACGGATCTGCATGGCGCGGCTGGCGCATAAAATGCCGATTCGCGTGCGGTTCGTGAAGCGACGGGTGATGTAAGGGAACACAGATGACCAAGTCAAAAGAACTTCGTGACATGGCCGACGAGCAGATCAGGCTCGTTTGGAAGGATGCAGCCGAAACGCTGTTTCGGCTGCGAATTCAGTCGCAGACTGAGAAGCTGGCGGCGCCCACGGAGATGAAGAAGTTCCGGCGAACGATCGCCCGGTGTCAGACGATCCTCGCCCAGCGAGGGGTGCTGACCCCGGCCGTTGCAGATGGTGCAGTCGACGGCGTCGATGCCTCACCGCAGCACGAGAAGCACGCCAAGAAGCACCACGCGAGCGGGCGGGCAAAGTTGCGTTCCGTGACAAAGGGCCGAGTGGGCACTCGGCGCGATTTCAAGAAGCGAACGCAGAGCGGCACCTGACCGACACGACGAGACAAACCACGAGGCCAACCCAGGAACGAGTTCATGCCGAAGCGAGTGGAGACAGGCACCGTCACGAGCGACGCCGCGAGCAAAACGCGGCGGGTGGAGATCCCGCGCATCGTCCGGCACCCGAAATATGGGCGGATTCAACATCGCCGCACCGTGTGCCACGTGCACGATGAGAACGACGAGTCGCATAACGGCGACCTTGTCGAGATCATCGAGTGTCGGCCGAAGAGTCGCCTCAAGAGGTGGGAGTTGGTGCGGATCGTCAAGAAGAGCACTGCCGTAGACGTGGCGTCGCTGCGGAGCGGTGCCCGGGCGACTCAGTTGAGGGAGACGGCGGCCAAGGCTGAGAATGCCGCGGTCACCGGCAACGCCTCCGCGACGGAAGGACGGTCGACAACATGATTCAGATGCAGACGCGACTCAACGTCGCGGATAACACAGGCGCGAAGGA
This sequence comes from Planctomycetota bacterium, assembly GCA_037133115.1. Classification (GTDB taxonomy): domain Bacteria; phylum Planctomycetota; class Planctomycetia; order Pirellulales; family UBA1268; genus QWPN01. The sequence goes on from JBAXOU010000014.1 coordinate 17,792, forward strand.
AGTGATGTGCTTCAAGGTGCTCGGTGGGAGCCGCAAGCGGACCGCCGGACTCGGCGACATCATCGTGTGCAGCGTCAAGAGCGTGATTCCTGGAAGCGACGTCAAGAAGAAGGCGGTCGTGAAGGCGGTCATCGTTCGCTGCAAGAAGGCCACCCGTCGCGACGACGGAAGCTATGTGCGGTTCGACGCGAATGCGTGCGTGATCATCGACAACGAAAAGAACCCGAAGGGCACGCGCATCTTCGGGGCTGTGGCCCGCGAACTCCGCGACCGCAACTTTATGAAGATCGTCAGCCTGGCGAGCGAGGTGGTGTGATGCTGATCCGATCAGGAGACACGGTTGAGGTGCAGACGGGCAACGCCAAGGGCACGCGCGCCAAGGTGCTGCAGGTGCTTCCCGAGAAGGAAGGTCGTCGGCGAATCGTCGTCGAGGGCGTCAATCGGGTCTACCGGCATATCCGCAAGAGCCAGAAGAACCCGCAGGGCGGACGGCTCAGCAAGGAGATGCCGATCGACGCATCGAATGTGTTGGTGGTCTGCACGGCGTGCGGCAAGGCGAGCAGGCTGGGTGCCAAGATCGCTGCCGATGGTGTGAAAACGAGGATCTGCCGGAAGTGTGGCGGTGACCTCGGAACACTGCGGCGGGCAAAGCCGCGGAAGCCGGCCGGGGCGTGACCGGGCCGGGAAATCGTGTGTAGGACGAGATCGACGAGTTATCCGCAGGGATCGAGAAGGGACCGGAGACGATGGCGAAGAAGAGTAAGTCGGCCGAGACGGCAGCGGTAGAACCCGTGGGCAATCCGCGGATGCTCGACCACTACACCAACACCGTGCGCCCCCAGTTGGCTACGGCTCTCGGCACGAGCAACCCGCACGCGATCCCAAAGCTCGAGAAGATCGTCTTGAACATGGGTGTGGGCGTTGCCGTCACCGAGAAGAAGTTCCTTGAAGAGGCCGTCGGAGCGCTGGCACAGATCACAGGGCAGAAGCCGGTGACCACGCTCTCGAAGGCTGCCGTTGCCGGGTTCAAGCTTCGCGAGAACCTGCCGATCGGCTGCAAGGTGACGCTCCGCGGACGTCGGATGTACGAGTTCCTGGACCGGCTGGTATCGGTAGCGCTTCCCCGGGTTCGCGACTTCCGCGGACTGTCGAGTACGGCGTTTGACGGCCATGGCAACTACAGCCTCGGGCTCTCCGAGCAGATGGTGTTCCCCGAGATCAATCCCGACAAATACACGCGCCCGCAGGGCATGAATATCACGTTTGTCACAACGGCCCGTAGTGACGATGCATGCCGTCAGTTCCTGCTCGCGATGGGCATGCCGCTCAAGAAGGAAGGCGACGCCGCCGCCTGACGGCACCGCCCAAACTCGCAGACCACCACGAATCGGACCCTTCCGGAATCCACGAACACGTCCCCAGAGCACGCTGAACAACCATGGCAAGCAAATCCAAGATCGCCGCGGCGAAGCGAAAGCCCAAGTTCTCATCGCGGATTGTCCGTCGCTGCATGCTGTGCGGCCGTCCGCGGGCCGTGTACCGGAAGTTTGGCACCTGCCGAATTTGCTTCCGGAAACTGGCAGACCAGGGGTTAATCCCGGGCGTCAAGAAGGCGAGCTGGTGATCGAGGCGGACCGTAGGTGGATGAGCGACCAAACCCAACAGACAAACGAGCGAGATTCCTGGCCAGATTTCAGGCTGGATTTAGACAAAGGGCCCTGCTGATATGATGACCGACCCTATCGCCGACATGCTGACCCGCATTCGCAACGCGGTGCGCATCGAACGCGCCACCGTCGACGTGCCGAGTTCGAAGGTGAAGCGTGGGCTGGCGGAAGTACTGAAGCGAGAAGGCTTCATCTGGGATTGGCGCGAGGTGGAGGCGGATCCTGTGCCGCATCTTCAGCTCGAGCTGAAATACGGACCGAACGGCGAGCGGCTGATTCGTCACATTCGCCGGGTCAGTTCCCCAGGCCGTCGTGTCTATAGCCGGTCGGCACGGCTGCGGCCGGTGCTTGGTGGGCTTGGAATCTCGATCCTCTCGACCTCGAGTGGCGTGGTGAGTGACCGAGAGGCCCGGCAAAAGAAGCTCGGCGGCGAAGTTCTCTGTGAACTCTGGTAGTCCGAAAGGTCAGGCAGGCGATGTCGCGTATTGGTAAGGCTCCCGTTTCGATTCCGAAGGGTGTGAAGGCGTCCGTCTCGGGCCGCACGCTTGCGGTGGAAGGTCCGCTCGGCAAACTCGAGCACAACCTCCATCCGGCCGTGTCGATCGAGGTCGATGCGTCCGCCGGCGCCATCAAGGTGATTCGCGATGGTGACGCACGGATTGCCCGCTCGGTGCATGGCCTGACGCGGGCGCTCACCGCCAACATGGTGGAGGGCGTCTCCAAGGGCTTTGAAAAGAAACTCGAGATCGTCGGCGTCGGCTACCTCGCAGCGATCCAAAAGAACATGCTGCAGCTACGCGTTGGATTCGCCAACGAACTGCAGGTCGAGATTCCCGCGGGCCTCACGGTCGCCTGTCCCGACCAGACGCACATCACGATCAAGGGGATCGACAAGCAACTCGTCGGCCAGTTCGCAGCCGAGGTGCGGTCGCTCCGGAAGCCGGAGCCCTACAAGGGCAAGGGCATCCGCTATGAAAATGAGCAGGTTCGCCGCAAGGCCGGCAAGGCGGTCACGAAGTAAGGGCATCATCTATGGATCATTCTCGCAGTATTCTCCGCCAGCGGCAGCGTCGCCGGTTCCGGGTTCGCCGCTCCATTCGCGGCACCACGGATCGGCCGAGGCTCACCATTTTCCGCACGCACAAGCACATCTACGCGCAGGTCGTCGACGATTCGACCGGTCGGACGCTCGCGTCGGCCAGTTCGATGGACAAGGCGCTCCGAGACGGGCTTGGCTTCGGCGGCAACAAGCAGGCTGCTGAGGCGATCGGCAAGGCTGTCGCTGAGCGGGCCAAGGCAGCCGGCGTCAGCCAGGTCTGCTTCGATCGTGGCTCGTTCCGCTATCACGGCCGCGTGGCCGTCCTCGCCGAAGCCGCCCGGGCCGCCGGACTTCAGTTCTGACCGATCCACCCCCGCACCCGTTTCGCCCCTTGTAGGCAAGACAGCTCGCACACTTTCGGAGGCAGTTCCTCGTGTCCACTGGCAAAGAATCCCGCAGCGGCGAGTTCGTCGAGAAAGTGGTGAAAGTCCGCCGTTGCGCCACGGTGGTCAAGGGCGGTCGCCGCTTCAGTTTCGCCGGCCTCGTCGTCGTGGGAAATGGCCGCGGAAAGGTCGGGTGTGGGTATGCGAAGGCGAACGAGGTTCCTCCTGCAGTCGAGAAGGCGATCAAAGACGGCATGAAGAATCTGATCGAGGTGCCTGTCGAGCACGGCAGCATTCCGCACCGCGTGGAGGGCCGCTATGAGACGGCGAAGGTGATCCTTCTGCCTGCCGGCCCGGGCACGGGCATCATCGCCGGCGCTGCGGTCCGGGCGGTCTGTGAGTCGGCTGGCATTCGCGACGTTCTCACCAAAGCCCACGGTTCGACCAACCCTGTGAATCTCGTGAAGGCTGCTCTCGAGGCCCTCAAGCAACTCCGAACCAAGGCGGAAGTCGAACGGCTCCGCGGTATCACGCTCTCCTGAACATCCCGGCCAGCCGCGGACATCCATTAGGCATCCAGCCATGAAACTCAACGACGTCAACAAGGGCATCCACAAGCACACCAAGCGGCTCCGCGTGGGTCGAGGCCCCGGCTCCGGCCGTGGTCGGACGGCTGGTCGCGGCAACAAGGGCCAAGGGCAGCTTGCCGGTTGGTCGTCTCCGTCGGTCTTTGAAGGCGGCGGCACGCCGCTGATCCGCCGCATTCCCAAGCGGGGCTTCCACAACGCCTTCGGGCTGATCGTCAAGGCCGTCAACGTCGGTTCGCTGGGTGAGGCCTTTGCGGCGGGCGCCGAGGTCTCCCCCGAGAGCCTGCGGGCTGCCGGGCTGGCGAAGGGGATTTGGCAGCAGGTGAAGATTTTGGGTAATGGCGAGGTTGGGAAGGCGCTGAAGGTGTCGGCGCATCATTTCAGCGAGCAAGCGAAGGCCAAGATTCTCGCCGCCGGCGGGACGATCACAGTATTGCCCGGCCCTGCCCCTGTGGTTCGCAAAGTCAAGAAGGCATCGCGGAAAAAGCCAGTCGCCGGGTAGGGTATGGGCTTCCGGCCGTCGCATTCCTCGGAGGAGTCCATTCCGTGCTCGAGAAGCTCCGCGTTATTTTCACGATTCCCGAACTGCGGCAGAAGATCCTGCTGACGCTCGGGCTCCTGGCGATCTATCGGGTGGGATGGCAGGTTCCGCTGCCCATCATCGACGCCAACGTGATGAACCAGTTCTCCAAGGAGTCGGGGGGCATCGGCGAACTGCTGCGGACGGTGGCGGTGTTCTCCGCAAGCCAGTTGTCGCAGGCCACGATCTTCGGGCTCGGAATCATGCCGTACATCTCGGCATCGATCATCTTTCAGCTCCTCGGCACCGTCTGGCCGCCGCTCGAGCGGCTGCAGAAGGAGGGCGAGGCGGGCCGCAAGAAGATCAACGAGTACACCCGCTACGCCACCGTGCTGATCTGCGTCGTGCAGAGTTGGGCGTATGTGGCGTTTCTGGCATCGCAGCGCGTGGGCGAGCAGTCGTTGATTTCGCCGGCGTTTCTCGTTGATGGTCGGCTCCCGCTGTCGTGGCAGTTCGTCGCGGTGATGACGATGACCGCGGGCACGATCTTCCTGATGTGGCTCGGCGAACAAATTGACGAGTTCGGCATCGGGAACGGCATCAGTCTCCTGATCATGGCGGGCATTCTCGCGGGAATGCCGAGCGCTCTGGTGGAACTCGGGAACGATACGACGTGGGAACTCGGTGGTGGTGGCGGCAAGATGGGCGTCGAGACGCTGCTCGTGCTCGCAGCGCTTTTCGTCGGTGTTGTTGCGGGCGTGGTCTTCATGACCCAGGGGCAGCGGCGAATCCCGACGCAGAGCGCGAAGCACGTCCGCGGTCGTCGCGTGTATGGGGGCACCCGCCAGTATCTTCCGCTGCGGGTGAATCAGGCGGGCGTGATGCCGATCATCTTCGCCAGCTCGCTGCTGCTGTTTCCGCAGTTGCTTTTCCAGTACCTGAGCAATGCGTTTCCCACGAGCGATATCCTGCGGACCTTGCACGACTCGTTCATGCGGGGACAGTCGTTTCTCTACAATATCTGCTACATCGCGTTGATCTACTTCTTCTGTTACTTCTGGACAGCGATCACCTTCAACCCGAAGGAAATGGCCGACAACCTGAAGAACTTCGGCGCCTTTATCCCTGGATACCGTCCCGGAAAGCGGACCGCCGATTACCTGGAGCGGGTGATGGAGCGGATCACCTACGTTGGCGCGGGCTTCCTGTCGCTCGTGGCGGTCATTCCGACGATCGTCGGAGGTGCCCTCGGCATTCCAGCCCAGATCGCAAGCTTCTACGGCGGGACGGGGCTCCTGATTGCAGTGAGCGTGGCCTTTGATCTCGTCCAAAAGATCGACAGCCATCTCGTGATGCGAAACTACAGCGGTCTGCTCGAGAAGAGCTGAACGCAGTCCACACCGCGCGGGTCGTGGCCGGGGCACGCGCGTGGGCTCGAGTGGCGGCCGCAGGCGGATTCAGCACCTTTCGAGAACCACCTGGACCTTGTGCCATGCGGATCGTGTTGATCGGGCCACCGGGTGCAGGGAAGGGCACGCAGTGCCAGCGGTTGGTCGACCTTCTGAAGGTGCCGCACCTCTCCACCGGCGAGATGCTTCGTGCCGAGGTTCGAGGCCGCACGCCCGCGGGCATCGAGGCGGCATCGTACATGGATCAGGGGAAGTTGGTGCCCGACCAGATCATCGTCGGGATGGTGAGCCGGCGACTGCAGGCTCCGGACTGCCGCACCGGCTGCCTCCTCGACGGCTTTCCCCGCACGCTGATTCAGGCGGAGACCCTCGACGACCTGCTCGAGCGTCGGGCGATGAGCGTGGATGGCGTGATCGAGTTGGCGGTGCCGCGAGACGAACTCGTCCGTCGGATGCTGGCACGCAAGCGGGAAGACGATGATCCGGCAGTCTTCGCGAAGCGGATTGCGAGTTTTGAGGTGCAGACGGCGCCTCTGCTCGACTACTACGCGGGGCAGGGCAAGCTCGCCTCGATCGACGGCCTGGGGACAGCCGAAGAGATCTTTGAGCGGGTGAGGGCCGCAGTGAAGCGTTTTGAGCGGGCGGCGTGGACGCGGTGACCGCGGTCGCCCGGCGTCGGCGACGCGTTATACTCCAGGGCGTTGCACGGTCGTCCGGCTGGTCGGTCTGGAGGTGAGTTCGTCGTGGTCAATCTTCGGTCTCCTCGGGAAATCGCGCTGATGCGCCGGGCCGGTTTGGTGGTCTGGGGCGCCCATGAGGTTGCCAGGTCGATGGTCAAGCCGGGGGTTACCACGGGCGAGATTGACACCGCAGTCGAGAAGTTCTTTTTGGAGCACGGGGCGGTGGCGCTCTTCAAGGGTGTTCCCGGTAAGGTGCCCTTTCCCGCAGTCTGTTGCATCTCGGTGAACGACGAGGTCGTCCACGGCATTCCGGGGCCGCGGCAGTTGCGGACCGGCGACGTGGTGAGCATCGACACAGGCTGCAGCCTCGGCGGATGGTGCGGCGACTCGGCGATCACCCACCCGGTGGGAGACGTCGAGCCAGATGTTCAGCGGTTGCTCGATTGCACGGCGGGCGTGCTGCAGTTGGCGATTGAACTGATGGCCAGTCGCAGTCGGTGGAGCGACGTCGCGACAGAAATGGCCAAGTATGTCCGCGATCACGGCTTCTCCGTTGTGGAGAACTTTGTGGGCCACGGCATCGGAAGGAACATGCACGAGGATCCGCAGGTCCCCAACTTCTGCACACCGGCATTTCGCAAGAACCACGATTTTGAGCTGGAGCCGGGTTTGGTGATCGCCGTTGAGCCGATGGTCAATATGGGCTCGAAGAAGGTTCGGCCCCTCGCCGATTATTGGACTCAGTCGACCGTGGACGGCCGGGCCAGTGCCCATTTCGAGCACACCGTGGCGATCACGGAGAACGGGCCGATGGTGCTCACCGCCCCGCCAGCTGCGGGGGAGCGGCTCGAGCCAGTTCAGGCTGCCGGCTGAGGCGAGTTGGCTTGGCGGGGCACCCGAATTCGTGTAGATCGCAGGATTCTCGCCACCCCCTTGTGACCCCCCTGCGGCGAACTTATAGTTTGTGGCTCGGTTCGAAGTCCCGTTCCCGGTTCCAGGCCATCCTTGGCCGTTGTCACGAGTTCGTCCATGAAGGTCCGCGCTAGCGTCCGTCGGATGTGTGAAAAGTGCAAGATCGTCAGGCGCCGTGGCGTCGTCTTTGTGGTCTGCGCCGACCCCCGGCACAAGCAGCGGCAGGGGTGAATGGCGATCGTGACTGAAGCCTTCCTCGTTCTGGGTGACCGGGCCGAGTGGAGTGCCGGGACGTGCTCGCGGGCTGGCGTCGAACGCCATCCCGAAGCGCATCGCGGCCGACGTGCACAGGATTCGTGATGGGTACGAGACAGTCCAGCGGCGATGGAAGTCGCCGGGTACACACAATGGGAATCACACAATGCCGCGTCTGATGGGCGTCGACATCCCCTCCGAGAAGAAGACGATCTACTCGCTGCAGTATCTCTATGGCGTTGGCCAGCGGGTCGCACGGGAACTCTGCCACAAGGCGGGGGTGGATCCGCTCAGCAATGCCCGCGATCTGCACGAGGACGAACTCGCCAGGCTTGCTGCCTTGCTGGACAAGGACTACACGGTCGAGGGGCAGTTGCGCCGTCAGGTGGCACAAAACATCTCGCGGCTCAAGGACATCGGCAGCTACCGCGGCCTGCGTCATCGCCGCGGACTGCCGGTCCGGGGGCAGCGGACCCGCACGAACGCCCGCACGAGAAAAGGTCCGAAGAAGACGGTGGCCGGAAAGAAGGGCGTGAAGGACCTCAAGTAGTCCTCAGTCCTGCCGCCGGTCGCATTTCACGTACACGAAAAAGTCTCCCGAACCACGGATCCATCCAGCATGTCGAAAGTCGCCAAGGCCAAGAAGAAGAGTGTCACGGCAGGCATTGCCTACATCGTGGCCAGCTTCAACAACACGACGGTTACCATCACCGATACCAGGGGAGACACGCTCTGCTGGGCGAGTGGTGGAACCTGCGGTTTCAAGGGGAGCCGCAAGGGCACGCCCTTTGCTGGCCAGTGTGCTGCCCAGCAGGCCGCCGAAAAGGCCGCCAAGTTCGGGGTCAAGGAACTCGAGGTCCGCGTCAAGGGCCCGGGCAGCGGGCGTGAGAGCGCGATCACCGCGTTGCAGGCCGCCGGCATGAACGTCAAGAGCATCGAGGATGTCACGCCGCTTCCTCACAACGGCTGCCGTCCGCCAAAGAAACGACGGGTCTGATCCCTCGCTGGCTCCCTCTCCTCTCATTTTCCATACTTCGCTTCCTTCCTCCTCGAATAGCCGATACCCATGGGACGAATCACCGGACCTGTCTGCCGTCTGTGCCGCCGTGACGGCCTGAAGCTTTTTCTCAAAGGAAGTCGCTGCGACACGCCGAAGTGCGCCATCGAGCGTCGGCCGACGCCGCCCGGTATGGTGCAGAAGCGTCGTAGCAAGCCGACCGACTACGGTCTCCATCTTCGCGAGAAGCAGAAGGTCAAGCATTTCTACGGGGTGCTGGAGCGCCAGTTCCGCACGTACTTTGCCCGCGCGGAGCGAGGCAAGGGCAACACGGGCGAGTCGCTCATGTCGCTGCTTGAGCGGCGGCTCGACAACGTCGTGCACCGCCTGGGCTTCGCCCCGTCTCGTGCCGCTGCGCGACAGCTCGTCATGCACGGCCACATCACGATCAATGGCGCGAAGCTCGACGTACCGAGCTACCTGGTGAAGGCCGGCGACCTGCTGCGTGTAAAGAATCGGGCGAAGAGCCTGCAACTCGTCCATGCGGCGCTTGCGGATTTTCGCAGGGACCTGCCCGAGTTCCTCTCGAGGGGCGATGGCCTGATTCCAGAGGGCCGTGTTGATCGCCTGCCCGCTTCCGAGGACGTCTCGATCCCGGTTCAGGCTAACCTCATCATCGAACTTTGTTCCAAGTGATTTAAGGAGTTTTGCATGCATATCCGCTGGCGTGGTCTGGAGCTGCCCGGTGCGGTCACGGCCGACCCCAAGACGTTGTCGTCGACGTACGGCAAGTTCACTGCGGAGCCCTTCGAGCGCGGCTTCGGCACGACGGTGGGCAACAGCCTGCGTCGCGTGCTGCTCTCCAGCCTGGAGGGAAGCGCTGTGACGCAGATCAAACTTGCTGGCTCGCTGCACGAGTTCACGACCATCAAGGGTGTGCTCGAGGACGTGACCGACATCGTGCTCGCGGTGAAGAGTCTGGTGGTGAAAAACCACAGTGATTCGACCCGCGTGCTCCGCGTGGAGAAGAGCACCAAGGGCCCGATCACTGGGGCTGATATTCAGACCGACGAGGCCGTTGAGGTCGTGAACAAGGAGCTCGTGCTTGCCACGCTCACTGACGACGTTCCGTTCGAACTCGAGATGGTCGTGGAAAATGGCCGGGGTTATGTGCCCTCGAGTGAGCAAAGTCAGGCCTCGCAAGAGATCGGCATTATTCCGGTCGATGCCGTGTTTAGCCCGGTCACGCGGGTGAAGTATGAGGTCGAGGAGACCCGCGTCGGCCAGAAGACCAACTACGACAAGCTCACCATGGAGATTTGGACCGACGGTACGGTCACGCCCGAGATGGCGTTGGTCGAAGCGGCCAAGATTCTTCGCAAGCACCTCAATCCGTTCGTCGGCTACACCAAGCCGGGGGCGGCTGTGTCTCTGCCCGGGGTCGCCAGCTTGTTTGCCGTGGAGGCTCCGCTGGAGAGCCGGCTCGGCATGCTGGTGGGCGATCTTCGGCTCTCGCTACGGGCGAGCAACTGCCTCGAGGAGGCGGGGATCTCAACGCTTCGCGAACTCGTGTCGCGAAGCCGCGACGAGATGCTCGAAATGAGGAACCTGGGCGACACGACGCTGCAGGAGATCGAGGAGAAACTCCGCGAACTCGGCATGCACCTTGGTATGGACGTGCCCGCTGGCGCGGCGTCCTGAGCTTCGGGCCGGTACCTCACGAAAATCATTCACGAAGGAAACTACCATGCGTCACCGTCGCAAAGGCCGTGTGCTCGGCCGCAGCCCGTCACACCAGCGGGCCCTCTTGAGGAATCTCGCGTCCGCTCTGATGCTCACTTGCAAAAAGGTTGATGCGGACGAGCCCGGGGCTGCCAAGGTTCCCGGCCGCATCATTACGACCGTTGCCAAGGCAAAGGAGGTCAGGCCGCTCGTCGAGCGGTGCGTGACGATTGCCAAGCACGGCCTGGCGGCCGCCGACAAGGCCCGGCAGTTTGGGACGACGGCTGACCGCGACTCAACCGCGTGGAAGCAGTGGCGGACGAGCGACCAGTGGAAGCAGTGGGCGCACGCCATGGCCCCCGCAGTCAAGGCCAGGCGCCGGGTCATTCAGTTGCTTGGCGACAAGAAGGCGGCCCGCATCGTGTTTGAGGAGATCGCACCGCGGTTTGTGGACCGACCGGGCGGGTACACGCGGATCCTGAAGCTCGCGACGCCGCGGCTGGGCGATGCCGGCCCGCGGGCAATCCTGGAGTTCGTCAGCCAGGAGTCGACCGCCAAGCCTCAGAAGCCGCGGGTTGAGGCCGCCAGGCCGGTCGCGACCTGATGCGGGTTCTCCATCAGCCTGCCGCGGCCGATTGGGGAAGCCCAACGCCGTGAGGCGTGGGGTGAACCGCCCAAGGTGCTAGAATTGGCTGTCGGGAATCGAAGTCCTGGCAACCGCCGCGGAGGTCGCTATGCACCCTGCGTTTCGAGGCCTCTTTGCAGTCGGCTGCGCCGTGGTGGTGGCAACGGCCTGGGCGGCTGGCCGCGAAGATGGGCCTGCCGACGAGCACTACGGCATCAGGCAGGTCAAGGAGATCAACGAGAAGGTCGTTGCGGCCTGGAATGACGCGGGTCTCCAGTCCTCGGCCGAAGCCACGGACGGTGAGTGGTGTCGCCGCGTCCACCTCGACCTCATCGGCAGGATCCCGAGCGTCGATGAACTGCGGACCTTCCTGGCCGACAAGGCGCCGACGAAGAAGGCCGAACTGGTCGCCCGGCTTCTCGGCGATGACTATGTCGACGAGTATGCGAGGCACTGGACCGACGTCTGGACGACGGTGCTGATCGGCCGCGACGTGGCGAACGAGCGGGTGAATCGCCCCGGCATGCGGCAGTACCTGCGGCGGGCGTTCTCGAAGAACATTCCCTACGACCGCTTCATGGAGGAACTCGTCACCGCGACGGGGGCGAACGCCAACCGCAAGGACGTGGACGGCTTCAACGGCGCGACCAACTTCCTCAGCGGCAAGATGGAGGAGATGGGCGTCGAGAACGGCGTCCAGGCGACGGCGAAGACGGCGCAGATCTTTCTCGGACTGCAGGTGCAGTGCACGCAGTGTCATAACCACCCGTTCAACAAAGGGAAGCAGAACCAGTTCTGGGAGATGAATGCGTTCTTCCGTCAGGCCCGGGCGCTTCGCAAGCGGGGTGGCACGGACGACGTGCAGTGGATCGAACTGGTGGACGAAGACTTCGCCGGCGAAGGGAAAAACCCCGAGGAAGCGGAACTCTACTACGAACTCCGCAACGGCCTGATGAAGGTGGCCTATCCGGTGTTCATCGACGGGACCGAGATCTCGAAGAGCGGCTACCTGCCGGCGACGATGGCGGACGGTACGCCGTATGGCGTCGAGCGCCGCCGCGAACTCGCGAAACTGATCAAGTCGAGCCCGTTCTTCGCGAAGGCGATCGTCAGTCGCATGTGGGGGCATTTCCTCGGCTACGGATTCACGAAGCCGATCGACGACATGGGCGAGCACAACCCACCGTCGCATCCGGAGTTGCTCGAAGCCCTGGCGGAGATGTTTCGCGAACAGAGTTTCGACCTCAGGGAGTTGGTCCGCTGGATCGTGCTCTCGAAGCCGTATGCGCTTTCGAGCCGGACGGCCGCCGCGAATAAAAACGATGATCCGGCGCTCGGCGAGAAGCCGAAGTTCACGCACTTCTATCTGCGGCAGATGCAGGCCGAGGAACTCTACGAGTCGCTGCTCACCGCGACAGAGGCCGACCAGGCCGCCCGCGGCGAGGAGGCAGCCAAAAAGAAGGATGCGTGGCTCTCGCAGTTCGTGATTGCCTTTGGCACCGACGAGGGTGACGATGCGACCACCTTCAACGGCTCGATTCCGCAGGTGCTGATGATGTTCAACGGCGACATGATCAAAGACGCGACCAGCACGGGGAAGGGAGGATTCCTCGATAGGGTGGCGTCGGGCCCGCTGAGCAACGCCGCGAAGATCGAGACCCTCTACCTGGCGGCCCTGGCCCGGAAGCCGTCGAGTTCGGAACTGGCCGTCGCCAATCGGATGGTGGCGGCTCGCAAGGGCGACGTGATCGGCGCCTTGCAGGACGTCTGGTGGGCCGTCTTGAACTCGAACGAGTTCATCATCAAACACTGAGTGTCTTTACGGATGCACCGCCCTCGTGGCCGGTGCATCCTGGAAGTGAGCGCCTGCCATCCGGGCGGGCTGTGCTGGCCGGGCAGTCACGCGGCGAGCCGCACGAGCCAAAGCCGGCGGCGGGACGGTACGAAATGGCTCGCCAACGGCGGGATAGCCGACGCTCGCCATCCGCGCACCGATCCCGCCGCCTCCATGGAATGAATCGCGAGAGACCAGGAGGCAGATGAGAGTGTTGATGCTGCGCGCTCAATGCGAACCGAGAACGCACACAGGTTGAAAACCTGTGCTACGGGAGGCAGTGAGGGGCTGCCCGTACCCGGGAGCCGGCGTTGCTGGCCGAGCGAAGCCA
>JBAXOU010000015.1:0-28328 GCA_037133115.1 Planctomycetota bacterium
GGGCGTGTTTTCTCCTCAGGTTGACAACCTGAGCTACGGGTTGAAAACCTGAGCTTCGGGTTGGCAACCTGCACCTACGTGGTGCTCGCCCGGGTCCGCTCGAAGAGCTGCACATACTCGCGGCCGCTCGCCTGCCACGACCAGTCCTGCCGCATCGCGTTGCCAACGAGTCTCTCCCAGACAGGCTTGTCGTCGTAGGCCGCGAGGGCTCGACCCAGGGCGTGTTCCAAACCGGCCGCATCAAAACCCTTGAACACAAACCCCGTCGCGGAACCGTCGCGAATCGTCTCCGGCGTCGCATCGACCACGGTGTCGACGAGGCCCCCCGTAGCGCGGACGACCGGGATCGAGCCGTATCGCTGGGCGTAGAGCTGCGTGAGGCCGCAGGGCTCGAACAGGCTTGGCACGAGCGTGATGTCGGCTGCCGCCTGCACGAGATGGGCGAGCCCTTCTTCGAATCCGATGACCACGTCGACCGTGCCCGGAAACGCCGCGGCGACCTGCCGCAAGGCGTGTTCCTCGTCGCGGCCACCCGTGCCCAAAACCATGAAGTGCACGCGTCCCGTGCCCGCCAGCTTCTTGATCGCCTCGAGGATCAGCGTGATGCCCTTCTGCTCGACGAGCCGGCCAACGAACGCCACCAGCGGCCGCGCGTCGGGGGCAGCATGGCCTAGACGGGCCGCGAGCGCGACGCGGGCCGCATACTTGCCCTCCTCGGCATCAGCCTCGCCGAAGCCCTGCGGCAGCAGTGGATCAGCTGCAGGATTCCAGAGTGACGTGTCGATGCCGTTGACGATGCCCGCGAGCGAGTCGCGACGCGCTGCAAGCAAGCCCTCGAGGCCACAGCCGCCCGGCGTCGCCTGAATCTCCTTGGCGTAGGTCGGGCTCACGGTGGTCACCGCGTCTGCGAACACGATGCCCGTCTTCAGGAGATTGAGCTGGCTGTAAAACTCCATCTCCTGCCAGGTGAAGTGGCTCCAGTCGATCCCGGTCAGCAGCATGTCCCAGTGCCAGAAGAGCCCCTGGTAGGCCATGTTGTGGATCGTCATCACGGTGCGGGCGTTGGCAACGGCAGGGTTCGAGCCATACAGCAGCCGACGGTAGGCCGGCACGAGGCCCGTCTGCCAATCGTGGCAGTGGAGAATGTCCCACGGACCACCGAGTCGGCAGGCGAGTTCCATCGCGGCCCGCGAGAAGAAGATGAACCGCTCGGCGTTGTCGGGGTAGTCGCTGGCGCCGCCGTAGAGCGTCGGCCGGTCGAAGAGGTCGTCGTTGGCGATCAGATAGGCGTCGGCCCGCTGCCCCTCGCGGCGGCACCGCAGGATCCTTGCCCGCCGCGATCCGGTGCCAATCGGCACGTCAAACTCGATCCCGGCCGGCTCGATCGGCAGGCCCTTGCCGAGGGCCTCGGCGTAGGCGGGAACGACGAGCGTCACGTCGCAGCCCAGCCCCACCAGGGCCTCGGGCAACGCCCCGACGACGTCGGCCAGACCACCGGTCTTGGCGAAGGGAACGGCCTCACTGGCGATTTCGAGCACTCGCATTCAACACATTCCGACCAGGGTGCAGGGGATGGCCAGTCCTCCGGCACTGCTACTATAGGACACTCTGGCGCGCCCTTCGGCGTTTCCCAATCCGCATAACCGGACCTTTCACATTCCCGTATGAGCCCGCTCGTCAACCCCGCCGCGCTCTTCAAGATCCGACTGCGCTGCCCCCGCCGCGACATGCTCTGGCCACCCGCGAAATCCGGCGTCGACGACGCCTGCCGGCTGCCGTCGTTCGCCGACGTGGCGGGAGTGCCCGACGTGGTCGACCTCTGGGCGGCCTGGAACCCTGATGGCCTCGCCGTGCGGGCCGTGGCACGAGGCGTGGGCACGTCGCGGTGGTGCCACACCACGCGGCCCGAGGACAGTGACGGCCTGCATCTCTGGATCGCCACGCGACCGACCGGCGACAGCCACCGAGCCGGCCGCTTCTGCCGCCGGCTCGCGCTCTTGCCCACTGGCGGCGGCAAACTTGCCGACAAGGCGGCCGCCGTGGTGGCGACGATCCCGCGAACGAGCGAAGTGCCGGCCGAACTGCCGGCCGGTGCGATCTCGATCGAATCCACGCCCACAGCCGACGGCTGGCGCATCGACGCCTTCATCGGTGCGGCAGCGCTTCCCGGCTGGGATCCCTCCGAAGTTTCGACGCTCGGCTTCTTCGCCGCGGTCGTCGATCGACGCCTCGGAAAAGTCCCCTGCTTCGCCCCTCCCGAGTACCCGTGGGACGGCGACCCCACGACGTGGGCGGAACTCGATCTCACCGCGTGAACGACCCTCTCCGGCCTCGGCTCCGGGCTGCCAGTGCCCCGTCGCGCCCGTTGCTTGAGGAGGGGCGAGCCCCTTGATACGGTGGGGTGCGCCACCGGTCGGGAAGTCACTCCAGGACGCCGGCGTGGCGAGCCTCGAGGAAAGGAACGATGTCTCGCGATGATTCACGGTTGGCGTCGGTTCTTGGCGAACTCGCGGACCTCGGTCGGCGAATCTCGGAACGGGCCGCTGAACTGGCCGGGCTGATGGGCGCAGGCGACGGCGCGGTTCCTCCGGAACTCGCCGACCGTCTCGCGGACGTCAGGACGTCCACGGCTGATCTCGCTGCCGCTGCGGCAGTCGTGACCGCAGCCACCGAGCCCGCCGAACACACGCCGCAGGCCAAGGCCGGCGCACCTCGCACACGAGTCAGGGCCCCACAGGCGATTCAGGTGGCACCGCGCAAACCGGTCTCCCAGCGGCCGAAGCGCACGCGGCCTCGAGCGTCCAAGGCGGTGGTGGCTGCCCGGCTTGCCAGCGCTCTGGACGGCGGACGTCGGCTCCGGCCGTTCATGCCTGCCCTGGTGAGTGCCGCCGTGAACGTCGTGGCGGTTCTCGGGCTCGCGCTGATCTTCGTCGCTGCCGAAGCGAAACCGAAGCGTCCCGTGCTCACGCTCGGTGCCGCCGAGGAGAGTTTCGTCGACGAGATGACCCCGGTCGAGTTTGAAGCAAGTGCTGAGGCGTCGGCCGAAGTTGATCAGGCCGCAGACCAGCCCCCGGAACTCAATGCCCTCACAGCCGATGCCGTTGCGATCGACGACATGGCGTTTGATGAGGCGGCCCTCGCCACCGACCCGTCGGCGGTGATGCCCGTGTCGTTTGATTCGGCCGACGCGCTGGCTGCCATGGGTGGTGCCGGCGGCGAGGCGTCAGGATCGGCCCGCGGAGGCGGACCGTCCGGTGGTGGTGGTCAGCCGGGGGCCGGCTCCTTCTTCGGCCGCCCGGGCCAGGGGCAGACGGTCTGCTTCATCTGTGACAACTCCAACAGCTACCGGGATGGCGGGTTCCACGCGGTTCTGGACGAAGTGGCCCGGGCGGTCGATTCGCTCCGGCCAGACCAGTCCTTCTTCGTCGTCTTCTTCAGCGACGCCGCCTATCCGATGTTTCATCCCGAGCGCGTGGACGTGCTCCAACCGGCATCCCCCGACAACAAGCAGCGGCTTCGGGCCTGGCTGGCCTCGGTGGAGATGTGTGGCGGGGGCCAAGGGATCGACGAGGCCGTGAGGCTCGCCGGAAAAGTTGGTGCCGATGTGGTGTACTTCCTGTCCGACGGCGAGCATGCCGCGAGCGTCGTCGATCGGGTCACCCGCGCCGAGTTCGGTGGTGCCGTGGTGCACACCTTCGGCATGCAGCAGGGGGTGCTGGACCGGCGGACGGGGCAGGTCGACCCCGACAAACTGCTGAGGCAGCAGGATTTCAACCGGAACCTCGTCGCCATCGCCACGGCCCACGGCGGCACGTTCACGCCAGTCACGGTTCCACCGCAGGCTGCAATGCTCGAGCGGCTCCGGCCGATTCAGAGAAACCGCACTGCAGGGACGGTCTGGGGATTGAAGCTGTGATGGGGCACGAGTGCCGCGGACCGCAGACGCCGGGCCACGCGGAGCGGACGGGCACAGGTTGAAAACCTGTGCTACGGGAGACAGCGAGGGGCTGCCCGTGCCCCGAGAGCCGGCGTTGTTGGCAAGCGCAGCCAGGATGGCGAAGCGCAGCCAGCATCGAGTGAGCGAAGGGCAGGATGCCCGGAGCGAACGTCCGGCGACGGGGCACGGGCAGCCCCGAGCCCTCAATCCTCGTCGGCGAAGGGCTCGATCTCGAGCGTCGCCGGCGGCAGGCTTTCGATGAAGACCTTTCCATAGGGCTTCGTGAGCATCCGTGGATCGAGAATCACCACGGCGCCGCGGTCGGTGTGCGTGCGAATCAGCCGCCCAAATCCCTGCTTGAGCTTGAGCACAGCCTCGGGGAGCTGATACTCCGCGAAGGCGTTGCCGCCGGCCTGGTTGATGGCCTCGATCCGCGCGGCCACCAGCGGCCGGTCGGGCACCGCAAACGGGAGCTTCGTGATGATCACGTTCACGAGGCAGTCGCCCGGTAGATCGATCCCCTGCCAAAAACCGTCGGTGCCCAACAGCACACTCGCCGGCCCTTCGCGAAACATCTCGAGCATCCGCGACCGCGGCAGGCCGTCGGCCTGGCTGACGAGCCGGTAGTTCCGCCGCACGCACCAGCCGGCCAGCTCCGCCGACGCCTTGGCAAGCGACGCGTGGCTCGTGAAGAGCACCATCGCCCGGCCCTCGCTCCGTGCCACGTGGCGGCGGATCATCGTCACAACGGCCGCATCGTAGGCGTCGCGGTTGGCCGGATCGGGGAGCCGGTCGATGAGCACGAGTTTCGCCTGTCGGGGATAGTCGAACGGGCTGCCGAGCCTCCGCGAGAGGGCCGTGTCGGGCAGGCCCAGCCGCCGCCGCTGGAAGGCGAAGCCGTCGGCTGCGGGAGGGCTCGCGGCGGGCCGATCGCCACTCCATTCGTCGTCATCGCGGCGGGTCTTGGGCGTCTGCACCGCGAGCGTCGCGCTTGCGAGCACCACCGTGCCCACGCGGCCGAAGAGTTCGCGGCGGAGCGTCTCGCCCACGTCCACCGGCGCGCTTGCCAGCGTGATCCGTTCGCGGCCGCGGCGGGAGCGTTGGGCGTCGACCCACCAGACGCTCCTCGGCTCCTTCTGCCCGAGCCAGGTGGCCACGGCGCCGGCATGGGCGTCGAGCCGATC
This sequence comes from Planctomycetota bacterium, assembly GCA_037133115.1. GTDB lineage: Bacteria > Planctomycetota > Planctomycetia > Pirellulales > UBA1268 > QWPN01. The sequence goes on from JBAXOU010000015.1 coordinate 5,122, forward strand.
GGCCAGCGACGTGAAGTCGAGCCGCTCGGCCGGATTCCCGATGCCATCGGCCGCCGCGCGGAGTCTTCGGGAGAGCGACTGCAGGTGCTCGCCGAGCGAGTTGGGCACGAGCCCGGCTGCCGCGATCCGCCAGGGCGGCCCACTGCGGTCGCCCACCGCCTCGCGAACCTCCATGAAGAAGGCCTCGGCGGCCCGTCGGCACCGGCGGACGTCGAGTTCCAGGTCGTGCATCTTGTAGTGGGTGAGGAGGCCGCGGTGGGTCCGCTCGCTGTGCAGTTTCGAAAGCACCCGCTCGACCCCGCCACTCGACACACTGATCCCGAGATGCTCGCTGGCCACCGCCTCGACGGTATGGGCCTCGTCGAGGATCACGATGTCGTGCGGCGGCAGCAGGCTCGCGCCCGATCGGCGGACGGCGAGGTCGGCGAAGTAGAGCGCGTGGTTGACCACCAGCACTTGGGCGTGCGCCATCCGCCGCCTGGCGGCGTAGTAGTGGCATCGAGCGTTGTATGGGCAGGCGCGGCCCATGCAGTTGCCCGAGTCGCTGGCCACCTCGTCCCAGACGGCGGCGTTCGGCAGCGTCGGGAGATCGGCGAGCGAGCCGTCGCCCGTCCGCCGGGCCCAGGCCGCGAGTTCGAGCAGTTCAGCTCGCTCCCCCTCATCGGGAAACAGGCTGCCGGATCGCTCGATGGCGAGTTCCAGCCGCCGCAGGCTCACGTAGTTGCTCCGCCCCTTCACGAGCACTGCGGAAAACTCCCGGGGCATCACCGCGGCGACAAGGGGAATGTCCTTGTCGACGAGTTGCTCCTGGAGCGCGATCGTGTGGGTCGAGATCACGACGCGTCGGGCGCCGCGTGGGCGCTCGGCCAGCGGCTCGTCATCCCAGTCGGGCTCGACCGGCTCCACGGGCTCCGCCTGGTCGGCCGTGGCGGCGAGGACCGCCGGCACGAGGTAGGCGAGGCTCTTCCCGACGCCTGTGCCCGCCTCAACGATCGCGTGCTTGCGCGCGGCGATCGCCTCGGCCACGAGGTTCGCCATCTCGATCTGCTGTGGCCGCGACTCCCATCCGGCCAGCCGCGCGGCGAGCCGCCCGCCGGGCGCCAGGAACTCCTCGGGAGTCGTCATGCGTTGAAGTGTAGCGGGCGGCCGCGGGGCTGGCGTTTCATGGCGACGGGGCGAGAGGGTAAGGTTTCACCGATCACGATCCCCGCGAGGAACACCGCCGTGTCGAACGCCGAAGGTCCGCAGTCATCGACCCGACAGGAAAAGGCCTGGGGCGGCGTGTTCCGCGAGCCGACCGACAGGCGCGTGGAACTCTTTTCGGAGAGCGTGTCGTTCGACCGGCGGCTTGCCGACGACGACATCGACGGCTCGATCGCCCACGCCCGGATGCTGGCCGACTGCGGCCTGATGACCGTGCACGAGGCCGACTCGATCGCGCACGTACTCGAGGAGATTCGCGGCGAGATCCAGGCCGGCAGGTTCGAATACAGCGTGTCGAAGGAGGACATCCACCTCCACATTGAGTCGGCGCTCACCGCACGGCTCGGCGACACGGGCCGCAAGCTCCACACCGCCCGGAGCCGAAACGACCAGGTGGCAACCGACCTGCGGCTCTTCTGCCGCCGGGCGATCGACCGCCTCGACCACGGCCTCACCGAACTCCAGCGGGCCTTCCTCGGCTTTGCGGAGCGGGAGCAGGGGCTCGTGATCCCAGCCTACACGCACCTGCGCCGAGCCCAGCCAGTGCTCGCCGGCCACCAACTGCTCGCCTGGTGCGAGAAGTTCGCCCGCGACCGCGACCGGCTCGCCGACTGCCGGCGGAGGACGAACGTGCTGCCCCTCGGCTCGGGCGCCGTGGCCGGCTCGAGCCTGCCGATCGACCGCGAGCACGTGCGGGAGGCCCTCGGTTTCGAGGCGGTTGCCGCCAACAGCCTCGATGGTGCCAGCGACCGCGACTTCGCCTGCGAACTCGCCTTCGTGATCGCGTTGACGATGGTCCACCTTTCGCAGTGGGCCGAGGAGTGGATCCTCTACAGCACGCAGGAGTTCGGGTTTCTGAAACTGCCCGAGGGCTTCTGCACCGGCAGCTCGATCATGCCGCAGAAGATCAACCCCGACGTGCTGGAGCTCGTCCGCGGCAAGAGTGCCCGGGCGATTGGCAACTCGCAGGCGCTGCTCGTGCTCCTCAAGGGCTTGCCCACCGCCTACAACCGCGACCTCCAGGAAGACAAGGAGACGCTCTTCGATTCGATCGACACGCTCGAGGCCGTGCTCGGCGTGGCCGCGCCGCTCGTCGCAGGCACGTCGTTCGACCGGGCGCGGATTGCCGCCACGATCGAGCAGGGGCACCTCGACGCCACGAGCCTGATGGAGGCGCTCATCGCCCAGGGCGTGCCGCAGCGGACCGCCCATGAAACGGTCGGCCGCCTCGTCCGCCTGGCGATGACGCGGGGCGTGGCCCTGGCAGACCTTGCCGATGAGGAGTTTTCTCGGGAATACGCCGGCTGGAATGGCGGTTTGCGCGGCGCCTTGGGGGCCTCCCGGGCAGTTGAGCGGATGGTGAGTTTCGGCTCCACCGCCCCCGCGTCGGTGGCCGAACAGATTGCCGGATGGCGACGGCGGCTGGGAGCCGCGGCCACGCCGTAGCTCGAGGCAGTCTCACGCGTCATGGCAGGATGCCCGCGGAACGCACGTCGTCGCCCGTCGGCCGGAGCCTGCGCCGCCCTGATGCTCGTGGCCGTCGCCGCGCGGGCGCAGCCACCCGCCGACCAACCCCTCGACCCCTTGCAGCAGGCTGTGGTGGAGTCGCTCTCTGCCACGCCACGCACGACCCCGGCGGAACTCCTCGACGCCGCGATCCGTGCGGCCGACGTCGAGGCGACCGACGCCGCCGGTGAATGGTTCACCGAGTTCGCCGCGGCCGTCGATGCTCTCGGCGAGGGTAAGCTCGACGTGCTCGCCGACCTCGGCGATACCGTCGATCCGGCGGCCTTGAGCAGACTCGGACGGGTGCTCGCGGCCCGCGATCCTGCCGCGGCAAAAGCCGTGGACACCATCCGCGAGGCGTCACGCTTGCGGAGGCGCGATCCGAAGCGACTCGCCACAGCCGTCGAAGCGCTCGCCAGCCCGTCCGGAGCCACCCGCCTCAGCGCGGCCGATGAACTTGCCCGCGCTGGCGTCGACGCCCTGCCGGTGCTCGTGCCGCTCCTGCACCCCGGCAAACCGGGCACCGCGGCCGTGAGCCGCCAGGCTCGCGACCTGGTGGCGATGCTCGGCGACGAGGCCCGTGAACCGCTGCTCGAGTGGCTTGCCTCCGAGGACGTGGCCGCCTGGCCAGGTGTCATCGAGGCTCTCGACGCGAGCGGTGCCTCCGACATCGATGCCTACCTCCTGGCTCCTGCCACGACCACCGACGTGCCGCCGGCCGCCCGCGAAGCGGCCCTCCGCGTGCTCGCACGGCGGGCGGCTCGACGCGGCGCCGCCCCCGAGACTCCGTCGCGGGAAGCGGCCGGGCGAATCCTGGCCGCACGGCTCGACAAGGTTCTCTGCCTCGCCGGCCTGCCGGAGGTCGACCACATGCTGCTCGAACCGATTCGCGATCCTGCCGCGGCCGCCGCCGCGTTCGGGGGCAGCGTCACCGGGCTCGTCGAACGGTCCGTGTGGAACATCGAGGCCCGGCGATTCGTCCGGCTTCGCCTCTCGCCCCGCGCCGTCCGGGCCCGCGAGGCACTGCACCTCGCCCGCGACCTCGCCGCCACCGACACTCGCGATCCGGCAGCTGTGAAGCTGGTGATGTTGTCGCGACTGGAATCGCTGCTGGTCACGTCGGGCGATCCGGCCAGCCTGGCCCCCAAGGACCTGCAGCAGCCGCTCACCGGCCCGGACGGCTTCTCACCGGAGACCGCGGCCGACGTTCTCGATGCGGCCATCGAACGCGGCATGGGAGAAGCCGCCGCCGGCGTGGCCGCGGCACTCGCACCGCCCCGCGGCTCCTCCGCCACGGCGCCGCTCACGCCCACCGTCCGCAAGGCCCTCGTACGGGCCATTGCCGTGCCCGACGCGGGGCTCCAGTTTGCGGCGGCCCGCACGCTCGCGCTCGCTGCCGGCGACCCGCCGTACCCGGGATCAAGCCGAGTGCTCGACATCCTCGCGCATGCCGCCACCGCCACGGGTGTCGATCGGGTGGTCGTGGCACATCCCGACACCGCCTCGGTCGACGCGCTGGCGACCGACGTGTCGAGGTTTGGCTACGAGCCAGTCCGTGTCTCGACTGGACGAGAGGCGATCTTCGCCGCCCGCGACCAGGCCGACACGGTGCTCGTGCTGCTCGCCGCCCGGCTGGCGACGCCATCTGCGTTCGAGACAGCGCAACTGCTCCAGCAGCAGGGCATCGGCGATGCTCCGCCCGTGCTCGTTGTCGTCGATCCGCTCGATGACAACGGCCGCGGCTGCTTCCTGGCGCAGCTGCTCATGAAGTTTGGCGATCTCCACGGCGTGGGGATCGTCGACCGGCTCGACAGCTTCTTCAAGCCGGTGGTCGACGAGGCGACCGGCGAGGTGGTCTCGCTGCCTCGCTTCTCCGACGCCGTCGCCCAGGCGGCCGGCCCGAAGGCGGTCGATCCGGCGAGCCGGGAGCAGGCGCGGCTCGAACGGCTCGGACGGTCCCGCGAGGCGCTCACGCTCCTCGCCACCCTCTCCCGCAGGGGGTGGGACCTCCGGCCCGCCACAACCACCGCACTGGCGGCCCTCGGCACGGCCGAACTCTACGAGCCTGCCGTAATGCTGCTCGGAACCATCGGGCAACCGGAGGCGCAGGAAGCCCTGGCCAACGAGACCGAACGAGCCGATCTGCCCGCCGACCTGCGAACCGCGGCGCTCGCGGCGTTCGCGACGAGCGTCGACCGCTACGGGGTGCTGCTCGGCTGCGGCCACGTGCGAGCGGTGGCGACGAGGTACACTCTCACCGCCGGCGCGTCGCGCGACGCCGCCGGCGACATCCTCGAGGTGCTGGACACGGCCGATCGGGCCCACCGCGCCGCCCGCCCCGATGCTCCGCACACCCGGCCAACCCGCTGATGAGCCAACGGCTGCACCCCTTGCAGGCCTGATCGGCTCGAGTGCAGCCATGCTCGAGGTCTATGCGACCACGCGCAGGGTGGCGGCCACCAACGCCTCGGTGCTGCTCCTGGGCGAGACCGGCACCGGCAAGGAGCTGATCGCGCGGGCAATCCACGAACTCTCGCCCCGCGGCACCGGCCCCTTTGTCCGCGTCAACTGCGGTGCCCTCTCGGAGAGCCTGCTGGAGAGCGAACTCTTCGGTCACGTCCGCGGATCCTTCACGGGCGCCGTCGCCAACCGGGCCGGCCGGTTCGAGGCGGCGCACACCGGCACGATCTTTCTCGACGAGATCAACTCCACGACCCCCAAGCTTCAGGTGAAGCTGCTCCGCGTGCTGCAGGAGCGGGAGTTCGAGCGGGTGGGCGATACCGAAACGATCAGCGTCGACACCCGCGTGATCGCGGCGAGTAATCGCGACCTGCTCGACGAGGTGGCCAAGGAGAGTTTCCGCGAGGATCTCTACTACCGGCTCAACGTGGTGCCGATCGTGCTGCCGCCGCTGCGGGGCCGGCGCGACGACATCCCGCTGCTCGCCGCCCACTTCCTCGCACTCTACAACGAGGAGAACGACCGCTACGTCGTCCACATCCATAAGGACGCGCTCGAGGCGATGGTGAAGTACCACTGGCCGGGCAACGTGCGCGAGCTTCAGAACGTGATCGAGCGATGCGTGGTGATGGGCAGCGGCGACGAGCTCACGCTCGACCTGCTCCCGCCGACGATCCGCGGCGATCGGCTGGCCGCCCCCATGCCAGGCCGTGGTGGCGACCTCGACAGCCTGGCCCGCGAGCTCGTCGAGCAGGGCATGGCGACGGCGGCCCCGGACGACGACACCCTCTTCGACCGGATCGTCAGCCGCGTCGAGCGTGAACTGATCGCCCAGATGCTCGCCGCCTGCAACGGCGTGCAGCTGAAGGCGGCGGCCCGGCTCGGCATCAACCGCAACACGCTTCGCAAGAAACTCCTCGAGCACGGCCTCGAGGAGGGTGAGGCGTGAACCGCCGCACGCTCCTCCGGGCCCTGGCCCTGCACGGCATCGCGGCGGCCGCGGCCGACCCCGCCCTGCGGTCCGCCCTGGCCGCCGCGACCGACCCGCCGGCTGGTTCCCCGCCCTTGCCGGCCACGCTCGATCCCTTCGCCGGCGTGTCGTCGAAGAAGGGGCTGCAGGTGCAGATGACCGACGATGCGATCGCCCTGGGCGTGCGGCATGCGGGGCTCAACGTCAATCTCTGCGACCTGATCGCGACCCACGACGCACCCCACGACGACACGATCGTGCACCGGCACGACGGCGGTGAGTTTCGGTTTCGGCGGGATACGGTCGAGGAGCACGACCGAAGAATCCTCGCCCTCTCCGACCACGGCATGCTGGTCTACCTGATCCTCCTGGTGTATCGGCATCCCGATGAATCCGTGAACCGGTTGCTGATCCACCCGCAGTACGACGCATCGGCCCCGAACCGGCTCGGGGCGTTCAACACGGTGACGGCCGACGGCCGCCGCTGGCTGGCGGCCACCTGCGACTTCCTCGCCAGCCGCTGGAGCAACCTGGCCGCGCCGCACGGTCGTGCCGTGGGCTACATCGTCGGCAACGAAGTGAACTCGCACTGGTTCTGGAGCAACCGGGGGCGGACATCGCTGGCCGAGTTCGCCGCCGACTACGAATCGGCCGTCCGCATCGTGCACGACTCCGTGCGACGCTACGCGGACTGGCCGAGGATCTACCTATCGCTGGAGCACCACTGGAACATCCGCTACGAGGCCGCCGCTGCAGACCAAGCGTTTGCGGCCCGGCCGTTCCTCGAGGAGTTTGCCCGGCTGGCACGGGAGCGGGGCGACTTCGAGTGGCACGTCGCCTTCCATCCGTATCCTGAGAACCTGTTCGAGCCGCGGTTCTGGAACGACCGCTCGGCGACCAGCGCCGATGACACGCCTCGGATCACCCTCCGCAACCTCCCCGTACTGACCCGGTTCCTCGATCGCGACGAGATGCAGCATCGGGGACGGCCGCGCCGGGTGATCCTCAGCGAGCAGGGCTTTCACACGCCCGACGGCCCCGATGGCGAGGCGGTGCAGGCGGCGGCCTACTGCCTCGCTCACCGGGTCATCCGCGACCAGCCCGGCATCGATGCGTTTATCCTGCACCGTCACGTCGATCATGCAGAGGAGGGCGGGCTGCGGCTGGGCTTGTGGACCCGCCGACCCGACAGCATCTCGACGCCGGACCGGCCCAAGCGCATCCACGAGTGCTTTCGCGCCGCCGACACACCGAATGAGGAGGATGCGTTCGCCTTCGCCCTGCCCATCGTGGGGCTCGACTCGTGGCCCACGGCCAACTGATGACGACGGCGGATTCTCAGGCGACGCGGCCGTCTTCGGCCATGTCGCGGGCGTGGTAGCTCGATCGCACGAGCGGACCGCTGGCCACCTTCCTGAAGCCCATGCTCGTCGCGATCTCGCCAAGTTCGACGAACTCCTCGGGCGGCACATAACGCTCCACCGGCAGTGCGTCGAGCGTCGGCTGGAGGTACTGGCCGAGCGTGAGGTAGTCGACGCCGTGGTCGACGAGGTCGGCGAACACGTCGAGGAGCTCGTCCCGCGTCTCGCCGAGTCCGAGCATCAGGCCGCTCTTCGTCTTCACGGCGGGGCTCGCCCGCTTCGCGTCGGCGAGCAGCCGGAGCGTCCACGCATAGACGCTCTTGCGACCGCGGACGGTGCGGTAGAGCCGCGGCACCGTCTCGGTGTTGTGGTTGAACACGTCGGGCTTCGCCGCCATCAGCCGCTCGAGCGCGGCGTCCTTGCCGATGAAGTCGGGCACGAGCACCTCGATCGTGGCGCCCGTGGCCGCGCGGACCGCCTCGACCGTCCGCCGGAAGTGCTCGGCGCCGCCGTCGGGGAGGTCGTCGCGAGTCACGCTCGTGATCACTACGTGCTTGAGCCCCAGGCGGCGGGCCGCCTCAGCCACCCGCTCCGGCTCGTCGAGTTCGAGTTCCTCGGTCTTGCCCTTGGGGACCGAGCAGAAGCCGCAGGGCCGCGTGCAGACGTTGCCGAGGATCATGAAGGTGGCCGTCCGCTGCGACCAGCATTCGAGACGGTTGGGGCACTTTGCCGACGAGCAGACGGTCTCCAGTTTCAGTTCGGCGATCAGGTCCGCGGTCTCGGCATGGCCGCCGCCAGGGGCGAGATTCTGCCGGAGCCATGGGGGCAGCCGCCGCGAGGGCATGGGCGGGGACGGCTCGACGGCCGAAAGGATCGGCAGCACCACGGCGGAGGATGGCGACATCGATTCACCCGACACGGCTGATGACCTCCGGCTGGCTCGGCGGGGACTGGAAGCGAATCGGGAATCCGGCGTTGACGTGCGTCCGCGGGAAGGCGAAGGCGTCGGCAAGGCCCTGCACCAGCGCCGTGCGGACGTCCTGAAGCCGCACCCGCCGCTGCACGTCGGCCTCGATCGAGCCCATCGTCGATGGCACGCCGACGCCGGTCGACGGCACCTTTGCGGGAATGGTATCGACCCGCTGGAAAACGTCGAGGGGCGGGCAGACATTGACAAACGCCCCGTGGCAGGCCACGCCCCGGCGAAACGCCAGTCCGACCGCGGCCAGGATGCCGCTGCGGCCAACGATGCCGCGGCCACCGGGAACCACCGCGCCGCTGCCGCAGTGAACAGCGGCGACCGCCGCAGCGAGACCCTGCTGGAATCGCTCCACGAAACCGCCTACGTCATGCTCGGCGAGCCCGAGGTCTTCAAGCCTCGCGAAGATCGCCGCCACCACCTGCCCCGGACCGTGCGGCACCGCGCCGCCGCCGCGGCCCGTGAAGCGGATCGCGAGTCGCCGCGCCCGGAGGTCATCGTCCGACAGCCGGACATCGGCCCGCGAACCCGCCCGACCGATCGTGATGCAGGGCTCGAGTTCGCAGATGACGAGCGTGGGATTGCGGCCCCGTTGATCGGCCACCTCGCCCGCGAGCCGTTCGGCCAGCGTCAGGTAGTCGTCGAGCCGGATCCCACCGGCGAGCCAGACGGCGAGCGGCTTCCGCGATCCGGAAGATGGCGACGCTTCGTCATGGAGGTCCGTCGGTGGCACCCCCGAGTTGTATCACGTCGGCCGCGGCCTGCGTCAGCCAGCGACGACCGCGGCGTCGAGTTGCCCGTGGAGGGCCACGAGCTTCTTGTGCCGGGCGTACATGCGATCGAACGTTGCGGCGGCGGCCGTCCGCGGCGAGAACCGCCGCGCGGAGTCGGTCGCATGGCCGGCGAGGAACGACTGCCATTCTCCCCCCTTCCCGGCGAGCTTTTCATCGCGGAACTTCGCCATCAGCGCCGCCCCCCAGGCGGTGCCCTCGACGGCGCCGGCGAGGACCACCACCGGCACGTGAAACGCGTCGGCGACGAGCTGGGCGAGTTCGGGCGTCTTGGTGATCCCGCCGGAGAGCACGATCTGCGTGCGCGGGAAGCCCTGGTCGTCGAGCCCCTCGCTTCCCATCCGCAGGTTGAAGATCGTGGCCAGGAGCATCGCCTTGGCGACGTTCCCGGGAGTGGCGCTCTTCTCGTTGAGACCGATCACCAGCGACGTGCCGCCACGGGAGACACCAGCGCCGGGTTCGTCGTCCATGAACGAGAGCGCCTGGAGGCCGCCGCAGTCGTCCGGCGCCGCGAGCAGCTGCGGGATCACTGTGGCAAACGCGTCGCCGCGGCCACTGACGGTCGCCTTGCCGAACATCTCCACGACCGCATTCATCGCCGTCGTCCCGTTCCGGAGCCAGACCATATTGATCGGCTTGCCGTCCGGGGCGCAGAAGTGGTCGATCGCCCGGTCGACACCCTTGAACGCCCGATCGCCCACCGAGTTGGCGACCACGCTCGTGCCAAAGCTCATCGACACCATACCGGCCTCCGCGATCAGCGAGCCCGCGAGCGCCGCCGGCTGGTCGCCTTCGGCGGGAGCGACCGGAATGCCCTGCGGCAGGCCGAGAAGCGCCGCCCCTCGGGCGTCGAGCGCGCCGCCATCCTCGCCAGCCCGGCGGACTTCCGGCAGCAGGTCGCGGAGGGGCTTCACCGCCGCTCCCTTGCAGGTGCGGGCGACCAGCGCGTCGAAGTCGGCGAGCCGATGGGCGTCGTAGTCGAGCGTCCGCTGATCAATCGGAAACATCCCGGCGGCGTCGCCGATGCCGAGCGAGTAGCCCCCGGTGAGCACGTGGGCGATCCAGCCGGCGGGCGTCGTGAGGCGGACGGTGTGCGCCGCCTTCTCGGGCTGGCTGCGGATCGTCCACAGCCAGCGGGCCGCCGTCATCCGCTTGGGCACCTTCGCATCGAACAGCGCAGTGAGTTCGTGCCCCTCGGCCTCGTTACGGCCGTCGCACCAGAGCCGTGCGGCCGCGAGCGGCACGCCGGCCGAGCCAACGAGCACCTCACCGTGCATCTGCCCGGAGATACCGATCGCCCGCACCTCCATCTCGAGCCCCAGCGAGCCGAGCTTCCTGCGGAGATCTCCCATCGCGGCGGCGAGGGCCTGCTCCCAATCGGCAGGCAGCTGTTCCTGGCACTCAGCCGGCAGGCCCGGCACCATCGCGTAGTCGCCTTCCCCGCTGGAGAGGATCCGCATCGCCTCGTCGGTGAAGATCACCGACAGCCCCTGCGTGCCGATGTCGATGCCGAGGTAACCCTGCTTTTTCATCGAAATGATTCCTGAAGCCTGTTGATGCATCAGCTCTTCGCCGCGCAACCCACACGAGCCAAAGCCGGCGGAGGGGCCGGGACGAGTCGGCTCGCCAACGGCAGGATAGCCGACGCTCGCCGTCCTCGCCCCGGCCCCTCCGCCTTCCTTCACACGGTTCACACGTCAACCTCTCGCATTGGCGCGCCACCGCAGCCCGCGAAAACCGGTGACAGCCACTGCCTTCACATGCGAACGATGACGCAGCGAGGGGCTGCCCGTGCCAATCGAGCGGCGTAGGAAACCGAGCGAAGCCGTGAGGGCGAAGCGAGGTTTCCTTCGAGTGAGCGGAGGGCAGGATGCCCGCAGCGAACGTCCGGCGAGATGGCATGGGCAGTCCCGAGCGGCGCACCACGCGAAGGCCCCACGGCTTACGCCGTTGGGCTTCCTGATGGAGTGAACGTCCAGCGACAGGGCATGGGCAGTCCCGAGCGGCGGGTGCGCCTCACGCATCCCAGCAGACGGCCGGCGTCGCGCCGTGGCCCTTGGTGCCGCAGAACGAGACCTCGATGCCGAGGTTTCGCGCCACCGCGGCCTTGAGCAGCGCCGCGCGGTCGGCTGCGGCCGCGTCTTTCGCATAGGCGACCTGCACGTGGTTGGCCTTGTGGCGGGCCATCATCTGGTCGCGGGAGACGCCGTAGGTGACCGCGTGCATGATCGGCCACTGCTTCGTCGTCGCCTCGAGTCGACGCTTTGTCTCCGCGGCCGGCAGGGATACGACCTCCGCGCGGCCGATGTCCATGCAGAGCTTTTCCTGCGGGCCGCTGCCATCGACCCAGATCCGGCTCCAGACGATCTCGCCGGGCTTGCTTACGCCGGCCAGCGTGCTGCCGCCGAGCCGGAAGTACATCGGCGGCTGCCGAAAACCCTCGGCCCCCTTCCAGCCTTTCACGAAGTGCGCCGGCGGGGCGCCCCCCGAGATCTCAAACACCCACACCCAGTGGTCGGTCGAGCGGGATTGGTCCCAGTCGCCCCAGCGGATGTCGTGAAGCGTGTTCTCCACCGGCTCGCCGAGCGCCGCGTGAACCCGCTCGGTGAGCAGGCCGTCGAGGCCCGCGCACTCGTCTACCTCGTTGAAGTGGACGAGCGGCTTTCCCTTGAAGAGGACGCGGGAAGATCCTTCAGCCGTCACCGGTGGCCGCTTCGAGTCGTTGAGCATGCCCTCCACGAGATCACTCGCGGGCAGCAGGTCCTTGAGGCCCTGCTGATACTGGATGCCGACGCAATCGCAGCCGTAGCGGTCGGCGATCCGCACCGCGGCGATGTACATCCGACACTGGAGCAGCACCTGCTGCCGCGTGAGGTCGGTCGCCTCGTCGCGGCCGAAGTGGAACCGCATGCCCGCCTTCTCAAGCCAGCGAAACACCGTCCGAGCCTCAGCCTCGCTCGTCCGCATCGTCTCGTGATACAGCGCGCTCTGGCTGAGCCGCTCCTTGAACACGCCCGTCGCGTGGAGCAGCCGATCGGGGATGATGGCGTTTTCCATCCCCATGCAGCCCTCGTCGAACACACCCATCAGTGCCTTCTTGGCACGGAGGTCGGCCGCGAGCGCCTCCGCGCGTTTGGAGAGGTCGCGAGGCATGCAAACCTTCTCGAAGGGCACCACGTGGCTCGTGTCGTGGTGGATCGAGCGGGTGGTGAGCCAGGCCTTGAGGTGCCGCTCAAAGCTCGGGCTCGAAAAGTCGTCGGCCCAGACGGTCGAGTAGGGCACGCCCGACTTCGTCAGCGAGCCGTTGAGGTTGAGCATCCCGACGAGGCCGGGCCACTGCCCCGACCAGTTGGCCGCGGTGAGGATCGGACCTTGGTGGGTGGTGAGGCCGGGGAGAACGTGGTTGGAGTACTGCCAGACCGCCTCGGCCACCACGAGCGGCACGTCGGGATCGATGCCTGCGAAGACGTCGAGGCCCTCGCGGCAACTGGCGATGAAGCCGTGGCCCCGGCCCCGGGAGACCGCGTGGCCACGGTCGAGCGTCCAGCCGGCCCGGGCGAAGGCGGCGGCGAGCGACTTCTCCATCGCCTGCTGCGCCGGCCAGCAGACGCGGTTGGCTTCCTCTCGGAGGTCGCCACTGGCGACGAGCACCGCCTTCTTCGCGGTGGGGCGGCGGGCGGATGCGGATGCCTGTGCCATCGAACGAACTCCCCGATCGTGTCGCCGCCGAACGCCCTGCGGGCAATGGATTCGGAGGTTCGCGGGCAACTATACTCATCCGTGCGGCTTCCATTCACCTTCGCCCAGGTCGTCACGGCATGACTTGCAAACTTCCATCGCGACCCGGGTCGCTCCTGTTCGCGTCCGTCCTCGCAGTGGCGAGTGCGGCCATCGCGGCGGAGTCGGGCAACACGGAGCCAGCCGGAGGCGCGACGCTCACCACCTCCACCCGCTGGGTGATCGCCGCCGACACCTCCCGCGACGGCCAGACGATCGTGACGGCCGGTGGCGACAGCCTGCTCTACCGGCCGGGCGAGGTGGTCGCCTGGAAGGTGGCCGACGGCTCGCGGATCGGCGAGTTCGCAGGCCATCCGACGGCGGTGTGGGCGGTGAGGCTGTCGGCCGATGGACAACTCCTGGCCACGGCGGGCTACGACGGCCTCGTGCGGGTCTGGGACGTGGCCACGCGACAGCCGAAGCACGATCTCAAGAAGCACAAGGGCTGGGCCCGCGCGGTCGCGTTTTCGCCCGACGGCACGCGACTGGCTTCGGCGGGGGAGGATGGTGCGATCGTGCTCTGGGATCCGGCGACCGGCGGCGAAGTGAAGTCGATCGCCGCCCACGAGGGTGCCGCCACGTGCCTCGCCTTCTCGCCCGACGGCCAGACGCTCGCCAGCGGCGGCAGCGACAAACTCGTGAAGCTCTGGAATCCGGTCGACGGCAGCGAGAAAGCGAAGTCCGAGGGCCACGGCGACGCGATCTGGGCCGTCGCCTATTCGCCCGATGGCCAAACCATCGCCAGCAGCAGCGCCGACCGCACGCTGCGGCTCTGGGCTGCCGCCGATGGCAAACCGCTCGCCACACTCGCCGGCCACAAGGACTGGGTGACGTCACTCGCCTTCTCGCCCGACGGCTCGCGGATCGTCAGCGGCGGCATGGACGGCGCGGTGAAACTCTGGGACACCGCCGCCCGCGGTGAGCAGGAGGGCCCAGAGAAGGTCGCATCGAGCGTCTGGACGGTGGCGTTCGCTCCCGATGCCACATCGCTCTTCGTCGGCACGCACAACGGCGCCCGGCTCGTCGCGGCTCCGGCGCCGAAGCTGCTGCCGCCGCCGCCTCCGTCTCCGCCCCCCGCGCCGGCACCGGCGAAGGTGGATTCGGCGTCGCAGCACCTCGTGCCGACGCTGTTCACGAGCATGTCTGGTGGCTCCGGAGCGATCGCGGCCGATGGCACGGTGACGGTGACGGGCCCGCTCGCCAAGGACACCTACACCATCAAGGCGGCGATTCCTGCAGGCGGCAAGGTGACGGCGTTCCGGCTCGAGGCACTCACCGACGACGCCCTTCCCCAGAAAGGGCCGGGCCGGGCCGGCAACGGTAACTTCGTGCTCAGCACGTTCGCCGTTCTCGCGGGGGCGCCCGGCGCGGCCGACACGCCAACGCCCGTGCGGTTCACGGCGGCGCGGGCCGACTTTGAACAGCCGCAGTACGGCGCCGCGGAGGCCATCGACGACAAGGCCGACACTGGCTGGGCGATCGCCGGCGGGATCGGCCAGCCGCACGAGGCGATCTTCACGGTGCAACCCGACACGAGCCTGCCCGCCGGGGCTCCACTCACGATCACACTCGATCAGCAATACGCCGACGGGCAACATACCCTCGGAAAGTTCCGGCTCTCCGTGGTCCAGGAACCCGCGCCGTCGCCATAGTGCCGGCCGGCTTCACGGACCGTCCATATCCTTGTAGTCCCCACGCAGGAGCGTCGCCGATGACATTGTCGCCTCCGTCCCGCCACTGGCCGACCGCGGCCATCGCCCTCGCCGCAGCGGCGGCCGGCACCGCGATCGGCTTCGGTTGGCGATCCGAGTCGCCGCTGCCGCGGGTCGCGGCCATGACGTCGCTCTCCCACGACTCGTTCGCCGTCTGCACCGCGCCCATCGATGGCTCGATCGAGGGATTCTTCATCCTCGACTTCGAGACCGGTGACCTCACCGGCGGCGTGCTGAACTCCACCACGTCGAAGTTCGGTGTCTCCTACCATTCCAACGTGCTGAAGGACCTTGGCTTCAAGGCCGGCAAGGTCAAAAACCCGAAGTTTCTCCTCGTGCCCGGGTTGGCAAACTTCGGTGGTGCGGGCGGCGGCCGGATGGCCCAGTCGGTGCTCTACGTCACCGACGCAGCCACCGGCGTCACGGTTGCCTATGGGATTCCCTGGAGCTCCCAGCAGACGGCCGGGGGTGCTGGGCCGGTGATGGCGGAACTGGTGCCGCTCGACGCCGCCCGGCCGCGCGGCGGCGGGGCGAAGGTCCAGTAGCATGTCTTCCGACATCACATCCTCGCCGGCCGAGGTGGCCGTCACGGTCAACGGCGTCGCCCGGGCGCTCGCCACGGGCTCGTCGCTTCGCGACCTGATCGAGGTGCTCGGCTTCGCCGGCCGCCCGATCGCCGTCGAGGTCGATGGTGACGTGGTGCCTCGCGCGGCGTTGGCCGACCGCACGCTCGCGGGCGGGGAGCGGATCGAGATCGTGACGTTCGTGGGCGGAGGCTGACCGGAGAGACGCATGCACGCAGTCGACACCACCGCCTCAACGCCCGTCCTCGATGATGCGCCGCTCGTTGTCGGTGGAATCACGCTCTCCAGCCGCCTCGTGGTGGGCACCGGCAAATACACCACCTACGCCGAGATGGCCCGCTGCCTGGATGTCTCGGGCACCGACTGCGTGACCGTGGCGGTCCGCCGCGAACGGCTCGTCAACGCGGCTGGTGAGAATATTCTCGACCACCTCGACCCCGCGCGGTATTCCCTGCTGCCCAACACCGCCGGCTGCTACTCGGCCGACGACGCCGTCCGCGTGGCCCGGCTCGGCCGTGAACTGCTCCGCGACATGGGATCGCCGACATCGGAGTGGGTGAAGCTCGAGGTGCTTGGCGATACGAAGACCCTCCTGCCCGATCCGGTCGGCACGCTCGAGGCCACGGAGAGGCTCGTCGCCGACGGATTCAGCGTGCTCGTCTACACGAGTGACGACCCGGTGATCGCCAAGCGTCTCAAGGGGCTCGGCGCCGCAAGCGTGATGCCGGCCGGCAGCCCGATCGGCTCAGGCCAGGGCGTGCTCAACGCCAACAACCTGCGAATCTGCCTCGAGTACCTCAAAGACGGCGATCCGACGTATCCGGTGATCGTCGATGCCGGCGTGGGCACCGCGAGCGACGTCGCCGTCGCGATGGAGCTCGGCGCTGATGGCGTCCTCCTCAACACCGCCATCGCCCACGCGCAGGATCCGGTGAGGATGGCGGCGGCGATGCGGGCCGCCTGCCAGGCCGGCCGGCTCGCCTTCCTCGCCGGCCGCATCCCACGCCGACTCTACGCCACCGCGTCGAGCCCGGACGATGGTCGGATCGTCCGCCCCACCTGAGCCTCGGGAACCATCGCGGTGCTGGCAAAACGGATCATTCCCTGTCTCGACGTCGATCGTGGCCGAGTCGTGAAGGGCACGAAGTTCCTCGAGCTCGTCGATGCAGGCGACCCCGTCGCGGTGGCCGCCCGCTACGAGGCCGAGGGCGCGGACGAACTGGTGTTCCTTGACATCACCGCAAGCCACGAAGGACGGGGCATCATGCTCGACGTCGTCCGTCGCGTGTCGGAGACGGTGTTCATGCCGTTCACCGTCGGTGGCGGCATTCGCACGCTCGACGACGCCGCTCGGCTGGTCCAGGCGGGCGCCGAGAAGGTGAGCATCAACTCGGCCGCCGTCCGCACGCCCGAACTCGTCACTACCGTGGCCGATCGCCTCGGCAGCTGTGCGACGGTGGTCAACATCGACCCCAAGCGGGTGATCAAGGACGGCCGCGAGATCTGGGAGGTGTTCGTGAACGGCGGCCGCGTGCCGACGGGGCTCGAGGCCGTGGCCTGGGCGCAGGAGGTCGAGCGGCTCGGCGCCGGCGAGATCGTGCTCACCTGCATGGACCGCGACGGCACCCGCGAGGGGTATGATCTCGAGATCACGGCGGCGGTGAGCCGGGCGGTGGGCATCCCGGTCGTGGCCAGCGGCGGAGCAGGCGCCCCGGAGCACCTCGCCGACGCCGTCGAACGCGGCGGGGCGGACGCGGTGCTCGCCGCTGGAATCTTCCACTTCGGCCAGTGTACGATCCGCGAGGTCAAGGATCTCTTCGTCCGCCGCGGCATTCCCGTCCGGCCCGCCTGCTAGCTCCCCGGTCCATTCCCTCCGCCCAGCGACCGCCATGTCCACGATCGACTCAGCTCCGAGCGACATTGCCAAGCCTGTCGGCGCCAACGGCCACAAGCACGAGATCGACCGCCTCTTCGAAGCCCTCGTCAAGCTCAGCGGCAGCGACCTCCACCTCAAGGCCGACCAGCCGCCGATCATCCGCGTGAAGGGCACGCTCCAGCCGCTCAAGCACCCCAAGATCGACGACGCGCGGATGCGGCAGATCTGCATGCCGATCATGAGCGATCGGCAGCGGAAGATCTTCGAGGAGGAGGGTGGCGTCGACTTCGCGCACACCTGCGTGGTCGACGGCGTGAGGTGGCGCTTCCGCGTCAATCTGCTCACCCAGCAGGGGGCGATGGGAATGGTCGCTCGCCGCGTCAACAACACGATCCCCGACTTCAAGGGCCTCTTCCTGCCGGACAGCATCGAGCGGCTCTGCGTGCTCGACCAGGGGATGGTGCTCCTCGCCGGCGTGACGGGCTCCGGCAAGAGCACGACCATCGGCTCGATGCTCAATTACATCAACCGCACCTACCGCAAGCACATTCTCACGCTCGAGGATCCGATCGAGTTCGTGTTCACCGAGGACAAGTGCCTGATCAACCAGCGGGAGATCGGCTCCGACGTCAAGAACTTCGAGATCGGGATGAAGCACGCGGTCCGCGAAGACCCCGACATCATCCTCGTGGGCGAGCTTCGTGACGTGGAGACCTTCAAGACGGCGATCCATGCCGCCGAGACGGGGCACCTCGTGTTCGGCACGATCCACGCTGCCAGCGCCTCCAGCTGCATCGGCCGCATTCTCGACCTCTTCCCTCAGGAGGAGCACGCGTCGATCCGCAGCGCCATCGCCTTCAACATGAAGGGGATCATCGCCCAGAAACTGCTCAAGTCGATCAAGCCCGGCGTCAGCCGCGTGCCGGTCTGCGAGGTCATGTTTTTCGACGTGCTCGTGCGCAAGTACGTGCTCGAGGAACAAGACCACCTGCTCGCCGACCACATCAAGAAATCGTTCCGCGACGGCATGCAGGACTTCACCCAGAGCCTCAAGAGCCTCATCGATCAGCAGCTCATCGACCGCAACGACGCCATGGAGATCGCGCCCAACCGCGAGGCCCTGGAGATGGCGCTCAAGGGGATCGGGGTAACGTGATGCGAACTCGCCGCTGCCGCGTCTCCTCGGCGACATCGCTCGCCGGGAAGATCCTCGCCGCCATGCCTGCGCTGGCAGCCGTGCCGGCGCTGGCCGACGTTGCCACCGGCTGGCCGCAGCAACTGCCCCTGGGCTGGGACGGCCGCGGTGGTGGTGGCGGCCTGGCCGTCATCCCGGCGGTCGCCTGGTGGCTGTGCGTGCTCGCCTGGATGCGGACGGTCGACTGGGTCTCCCGCGACGCCACGAAGCACAAGTGCCAGCCGGCCTTCTGGGGCATGGTCTGCGGCCTGCCGATGTTCCTGGCCGCGATCATCGCCTGGTGGATCCCTTCGGCCCTCGGCGGAATCGCCTTGATGATCGTCTCGTGGCTGGCGCCGACAATCGCCTACGCCGTGGTCCGCAACAAGGCACTTCCTCCATCGGAGCAGGTTCTCACCGTCGGCCATGGCCGGCGGATCGTTGCCGGCCTGCTCACTCCGCTCGGGGTCGAGATCGACGCCGGATTCGACGACGCCGATCTGATCCCCAAGGTCGAGTTCGCCGCGGCCGGCGGCAAGGATGCGGCGGAGAACGCGGCCCGCCTGGAAGCCGCCACGAAGCTCGCCGGCTTCGAGGAGGCGCGAAAGACGATGCTCGGTGCGGTGATGGCCCGAGCCAATACGCTCGTGATCGACCTCGAGCCCGCCGGCATGGGCGTGCGGCACGAGGTGGACGGCGTCTGGGAGAAGGCGAAGATCCGCCAGCCGCCCAAGAGCCGCAGAGAGAAGGAATCCTGGGTCGAGGCTCCGAAGTCGAGCCTCGAAGTGGGGCAGGCGGTCACGGCGGCGATCAAGGCGCTCTGCGGACTGCCGGCCGGTGCGAAGGAGTCGAAGGCCGTGCCGTTTGTGGTGCAGGTCGATGGCAAGCCGCGGAACTGCAGGCTCTCCATCGGACGCCAGCCCTCGGGCGAGCAGCTCGTTGTGAAGATCGACCCGCCGGCCACCATCTTCAAGAAGCTCCCCGACCTGGGCATGCCCGCGGCGCTCGCCGAAAAGCTCGTCGGCCTGACGGCGGTCGAGAAGGGGTTGATCCTGGTGTCGTCGCCCCCGGGCTCTGGGCTCACCACCACGTTCGACCTGGTTCTGCTCTCCGCCGACCGACTGCTTCGCGACTTCATCTCGATCGAGGACGCGGCGACCCCGTCTCGCGAGATCCAGAACGTCAAGGCGGTCCCCTACGACGCCCGCACCGGCGTCACCCCGCTGGCGGCACTCGAGGGCGTCCTCCGCACCTACCCCAACGTGCTCATCACCCGCGATGTCCGCGACAAGCAGCTCGTCGTCAAGCTTCTCGAACTCGCGGCCGACGACAAGTTTGTGATCATGAGCCTCAAGGCGACCGACGCCACCGACGCGATCCCCCGGATCCTCGCCTGCGGCGTGCCCGCGAACACGCTCGCCACCACGCTGGTCGGCTCGGTCTCGCAGCGGATGATCCGCAAGCTCTGCCCCAAATGCCGCGAGGAGTATCCGCCCGAGCCGGAGCCGCTCCCGAAGGTCCTGGCGCAGTTGAAGCTCACGCCCGAGCAGCGCGGCCATGTCCGCAAGGCATCACCACACGGCTGTCGCCTCTGCGGTGGCACCGGCTACCTCGGGCGGGTTGCGATCTTCGAACTCGCCAGTGGCCCGACCGTTCGTAAGGCGGTGGCCGCCGGCACCGACGCCGCCACGCTCCGCAAGGCGGCGATCCAGGACGGCATGACGCCGCTCGTCGAAGCCGGCAAGGCTCTTGTGCTCGAGGGCGTCACCTCGATCGACGAGATCCAGCGGGTGTTCGCCGCGGCCCAGCCTCAGCAACCGCCCTCCGCGCCGACCGCCGCCAAGGGAGCTCCGAAGAAATGACGATCAGCCTTGCGCTTCTGGGCCTGTTCGTGGCGGTGACCTTCGCCTTGTGGCGCGAGGGGCTGTGGAGTTCGGCCGTCATGCTCCTCAACACCCTCGCCGCGGCGACGTTCGCCACCGCCTGGTACGAGACAGTGGTGGCGTTTCTCCTCAAGCGGGGCATGTCGAGTTACGACTACCTGCTCGATTTCATCTGCATCTGGGGCCTGTTTGCGATCCTGCTACTAGCCCTCCGGGAGATCTCCGACCGCGTCTCGCGAACGAAGGTCCGTTTCCGCAAGCCAGTTGAGATGTTCGGCTGCCCGATCGTGGCTGCGGCCACGGCCTGGATCGTGGTCTGTTTCACCGCAGCCACGCTGCACACTGCCGCCGTGCCTCGCGACCTGATCCAGGCGACGCCCGAAGCGCGGATGTTCTTCGGACTCTCCCCCGACCGCCGCTGGCTGCAATGGGTCCGCGGCTCGACGCTCCATGGCCCCTTCGGCCGTCCAGATCACGCCTTCGACGAGCAGGCCGACTTCATCGTCCGCTATGCCACGCGGCGGAAGCAACTCGAGGCGCAGCCCGAACTCCGCGTGAGGCGATAAGCCGATGACCCTCGTTCCGCCCGGCGACGCGACGGTCGACTACCGGCCCGTGAGTCCACTGGCGGTGGCGGCCCTCGTTGCCGGATGTGCTTCGGCGCTGGCGGTCATCACGCGGTTCGCCTGGGCGGTGCCCCTCGTTGGCATCGCCTTGGCCGCGGCGGCGCTTGCCGACGTCGCGCGGCCCGAAGCCCGTAAAGCTGGCCGGCTGGCAGCCCTCGCCGCCCTGGCGCTCTCGCTGGGATTCGGCGCCCAGGCGGTGACCGGCCAGTTCGTCGATCGCTGGATCATGGCGGGTCGGGCCAAGGCCGCCGCCCGCGCCTGGATCGACGCCGTCCGCGAAGGGCGACCGGCCGACGCAGTTGGCCTCAGTGCACCCACGGTGCTGCCACCTTCGTCGCTACCGCCCGACCTCGAGCACGAGGAGGCGGAGTCCGAACGGCTGAAGCGGTTCTCCGAACTTCCCGCCGTGAGGGCCGTGGCCGGCTGTGCCGCGTCGCCGCCGCCGATCACCCATGCCGCGGCCTTCGGCACCGACGACGGAGCGTGGACGCTCCGGGCAGACCTGGATCCCTGCGGCAGCCCCGGTGCCACGCTGAACCTCGTGGTCGTGCCCAAGCGGGTTCGCGGAATCACGGGCGACGTCGAGCAGTGGCGGGTTGTGTCCACCGCCGTGGACCGCTGACGCTCACGACTCGCCGGAAAAGCACCTCACAGCAGCGATCGAGTCGGCACCCGCCGCGAGCATCACCAGCCGGTCAAAGCCGAGTGCCGCCCCCACGCCTTCCGGCATCGTCTCGCCGTGGGCGGCGAGCAGCCGCTCCGGGACGGGCAGCACGCCGCGACCGTCGGCCGCGCGCGTGGCATTGGCCGACGCGATCCGCTCCGCGAGCACCTCGCGGCGCGGGTCCTCCTCCCAGCCGTTGGCGAGTTCCACACCTTCCACGAAGAGTTCGAACCGCCGAGCCACCTGCGGCGACTGCGGATCGAGCCTGGCGAACGCGGCCTGGGATGCCGGCCAGTCAACGAGCATCGCGGGGCGACCGCGGCCGAGCCTCGGCTGCACCACCTCGGTGAGCAGGAGTTCGAAGGCCCTGTCCCACCGTTCGGCTGCGGTCGCTCCGACGGCCGGCGCCACCACACCGAACCCGGCGACGGCGGCCTCCAGTTCCGCCACGGACGCGGCGAGCGGATCGATGCCGGCGTGGGCACTGAAGGCGTCGCGGCATGTCAGCCGGTCGAGCCCTTGGCTCCCGAGCGCCGCCGCACAGATCGCGTTGAGCAGTCCGGCGACACTATCGAGCGTGCCTCCCGGCTCGTACCACTCCAGCAGGCAAAACTCGACGTCGTGCTGCCGGCCCCGCTCCCCGGCCCGAAACGACTTCGCAAACTGGTAGATCGCCCCGGCATCGCGGGCAAGCAGCCGCTTCATCAGGGCTTCGGGGCTCGCCTGCAGGTACCGCGGCAGATCGTCGCCGTCGAGAAACACGGCGATCGGGTCGATCTGTGCTTCGGGGAGCACCTCACGCGAGAGCACGGGCGTATCGACCTCGACGAAGCCCCTGCAGTCGAAGACGTCACGGAGTCCGCGGCGGATGCGGGCGCGGAGTTCGAGGATCGGTCGGGCCGTCATACGAATTGCGAAGTCACGCCGGTACGGTGGCCTTCGTCTTCGCGAGCCGCGCCGGCGTCTCGCGATAGACCAGCACGGGACACGGTGCCCGGCGAACCACGGCCTCGGCGACACTTCCCATCAGGAGCCGCGTCACGCCGGTCCGGCCGTGGGTGCCGAGCACGATCATCTCGGCCCCCTCGTCTTCGGCGATCCGCACGATCTCACCGGCGGGGTCGCCCATCGTGAGCCGGTGAGTGAAGGGCACGGAACCGTCTTTCGGCTTCACCTCCTCGAGCATCTTCACGATCCGCTCCGAGTCGGGCTCGGGCAGGCCGTAGTAGAGTTCGCCGCCGCCGTAGGCCAGCGGCGGCTCCTCGACGTGCACGATGAGCAACGACGCTTCTGTCGACTTCGCGAGCACGGCGGCGTGTTCAAGCGCCGCATCGCTGGCGGTAGAGAAATCGGTGGGAAACACGATCGTCTTGGCCATGATGAGGTCTCCCGTCCACGGGGTCAGGTCATACCCCTGCAGTGTACCGCTGCGACTCACCACGGTTCCTCGAGGCGACGTCGGCGGCCGAAAAACCCCGGCGGTCACTTGGGTCGCCGCTCGGGGCTGCCCATGCCCGTCGCCGGACGCTCGCTGCGACCTCAGGAAGCCCAATCGCGTAAGCAATGGGGGCATGCTGGCACCGCCGCGCCGCTCGGGGCTGCCCATGCCCGTCGCCGGACGCTCACTGCGGGCATCCTGCC